>JAIEQA010000082.1 GCA_019748095.1 Caulobacteraceae bacterium
GTGCGGCCGGGTTCGGCGGGGCGCGGGCGGACGGCGGGCCTGTGCTGGCGGGCGGGGCCTATCTGGTCGGCGAACGCGGACCGGAAGTGTTCCGGCCTTCCGGGTCCGGGGTGATCGACAGGCCTGAGGCTTCAGGCGCTGTGACGGTGAATGTCACGGTCGATGGTGGTGCACCGGCGCTGCTGCGGTCCGAGGCGCAGATCGCCCGGATGCTGGCCCGGGCCACCGCGCTGGGGGCGCGGCGGCTGTAGGGCGATCAGAGACCCTTGGGATTGGGACCGAAGCGGTTGTCGCCCCGCTGGCTGTCGCCAAGGCCGACCCAGAGCCAGAAACCAATCCCGACGAGCCACATGAGCGCGAAGACGCCGAGCGCCGGCCCGAAGGTCGCGAGAATGGCAGCAGGGTCTTCCGCGCCGAGCGCCTCGGCGTTCATCATGGCGGAAATGCCGATGGACGCGAACGCATAGACGGTGCCGCCGGTGATGACGGCATAGGGGATGGCGATGAGCCAGCCCGTCAGTCCCATATCGTGAAAACGCTTCACCGCCAGAGCCAGGTTGGGCCAGATCAGGGCGAGTGACAGAAAGAGGCCCAGGAACGGGATCCAGCCGGCGACGACGCCGACGCCGAGGCAGATCAGCCAGCCGATCCAGAAATGCTGGCGACGCAACCGGCCCTGAAACGAGAACAGGGCGGTCCCGAAATCGAAGCCGTCCTGCAACGGAACCGGCATCGCTGGGGAAACGACCGATGCCGGTGCGGTCGCGAGGAGCATGATGTTGGTGGCCTCTTCGGCGGCAGGTACAAAATCAACGCGCAGGCCGGCGGTGACAGTGGCCGGCGGCGACACGCTCTCGCGCACGAAGGTGTAGCGGAGGCCGTCATCACCGCTGATCAGGCCAGAGCCCGCCGCCTCGTCAAAACTGAGAATCTGTCCGCGCATCAATTGGCCCCCTTGCTCACGGCCAGTCTGGCCGCGTCCGGAGCGAGACTGGACGAGGCAGCCGTGACGGACAAGCGAAACAGGGGGGGGACGGATGTCCATGCTGGCAAGGCGGCCGCCACCGGCGGGAATGATGCCATTGCGGATTGGGGGCGCGGGATGAGTTTTCATGAGGTGAGACTGCCGGCGCGGCTGGCATTCGGCTCGACCGGGGGCGTCGAGCGGCGGACCGAGATCGTCACCCTGGCGTCCGGATTCGAGCGGCGGTCCAGTCCCTGGGCGCTGGGGCGGCGGCGCTATCTGATTGGGGCCAATCTGAAGTCGCTGGCCGACATGGCCGAACTGACCGCCTTCTTCGAGGCGCGGCGGGGACAGCTGTACGGGTTCCGGTTTCGGGATTTTGCGGACTTTTCGTCCTGCGGGCCCGGGGGGACGCCGGCGGCGACGGACCAGACGCTGGGGATCGGTGACGGGGTGCGCACGGTCTTCCCGCTGGTGAAGCGATACGGCGACCCGGGTTCGGGACCGGGACAGGCGGTCGAGCGGCCGATCACCAAGCCGGTTGCGGGCTCTGTCAGGGTCGCAGTGGGCGGGACGGTGCTGGCCGGGGTTGGGTTCACGCTTGATCTGACGACAGGGCGACTGACGCTGGCTGTAGCCCCTGGGCCCGGGAGTGCTGTGACGGCCGGCTTTCTGTTCGACACGCCGGTGCGGTTCGATGCGGACCGGCTGGAGGTGACGCTGGAGAGTTTCGATGCCGGGCGGATGGCGGCGATTCCCCTGATCGAGGTCCGGGTCTAGGCCATGAGAGACATTCCTGAGGAATTGGCCGCCCGCATCGAAAGCGGGGCGGCGACGCTGTGTCATGTCTGGATCGCCGCGCGGGCGGACGGGGTGCAACTGGGGTTCACCGACCACGACCGCGACCTGACGGTCATCGGCGTCGCCTGCCGGGCGGCGAGCGGCTGGACACAGGGCAGCGCGGATTCGGCTGAGGGGCTTGCGGCGGGAAGCCTGGCGATCGGCGGGGTGCTGGATGACGACCGGATCGCCGAAGCGGATATCGCGGCCGGGCTTTGGGACGGGGCCAGAATCGCCCTGTGGCGGGTCGACTGGTCCCGGCCGGACCTCAGGGTGGCGCTGGGCAGTGGCGCGCTGAGCCGGATCCGGCGTGAGGGCGAGGGCTTCACCGCGGAGATCGACGGCCCGCTGGCGGCGCTGGAACGGGTGGTGGGGCGAACCTATGGGCGAGGTTGCGATGCCGTGCTGGGTGACAACCGCTGCCGGGCGGTTCCTGCCGGCCGGATCTGCGACAAGCGGCTGGAGACCTGTGTCGGCGTGTTCGCCAACGGGATCAACTTCCGGGGCTTTCCGGACATTCCCGGCGATGATTTTCTGGCGGCATCACCGGCAGCGGGTGGTCGGCACGACGGGGGGAGCCGGCGATGAACGCCGCAGAAGCGCGTCGTGTCGAGGCCGCCCGGGCCTGGCTGGGCACGCCCTATCAGCACCGGGCCAGCCTGAAGGGCCAGGGCACGGACTGTCTGGGGCTGGTGCGCGGCGTCTGGCGTGAGACGGTGGGCGGTGAACCCGAGCCCGTGCCCGCCTATGCGCCGGACTGGGCCGAGATCGGTGGGGCCGAGACCCTGCGGGAGGCGGCAGGTCGCTGGCTGATCGAGCGAAGGGATGGATCGATGCGACCCGGCGACGTCCTGCTGTTCCGCATGGCCGAGGGCGCACCGGCAAAGCACTGCGCGATCCTGAGCCGCGAAGGCCCGCCGGAGCCCAGGATGATCCACGCCTATTGGGGGCGGGCGGTGGTCGAGAGCTGGATGGGCGGCTGGTGGCAGCGTCGTCTGGCGGCCGTGTTCGCCTGGCCGGATGCGGGCTGACAGGAGAGATCAAAATGGCGCAGGTGGTTCTGGGCGGACTGGGTGCAGCGGTCGGCGGTGGCGTCGGGCGGGTCCTCGGGGCGGCACTGGGCGGAGTGATCGACCGAAGTGTGCTGGGCGCGTTGGCACCGGAGCGGCAACGCGGGCCCCGGCTGGAGACGCTGAGGATCCAGTCGACTGCCGAGGGTGCGCCGATGGCCTGTGTCTTCGGGCGGGCCCGAATCACCGGTCAGATGATATGGGCGGCGCGGTTTTTTGAGCAGCGCCGGAAGAGCGGTGGCGGCAAGGGTGGGCCTGCGACGGTGGACCATGCCTATTCGCTGAGCTTTGCGGTGGCCCTGTGCGAGGGACCGATCGACGGGGTCGGGCGGATCTGGGCGGACGGTCAGCTTCTGGATCAGACCGGTGTGACGATGCGGGTCTATCGCGGGACAGAGGATCAGACGCCGGATTCCCTGATCGAGGCGGTCGAGGGCTCTGCCCCGGCCTATCGCGGGACGGCCTATGTCGTGTTCGAGGATCTGGCGCTGGCACCGTTTGGGAACCGCGCCCCGCAGCTGAGCTTTGAAGTGTTTCGCCGGCCGGGTGACAACGGACTGGAAGATCGGATCGAAGGCGTCTGTCTGACTCCGGGCGCGGGCGAGTTCGTGCTGGCGACCGAGCCGGTGTTCCGGCGCGAGGGTCTGACGGTGACTGCGGCCGAGAACGTTCATTCCGGGGACGGCCGGACAGATCTGATCGTCTCGCTGGACCAGCTCGAGGCCCAGTGTCCCAATCTGAGGCGGGTCAGCCTGGTGATCGGCTGGTTCGGGAATGATCTGAGGGCCGGGCATTGCCGGGTGAAGCCGGGCGTGGAACGTCGTGACAAGCCGACAGAGCCGCAGTCGTGGTCTGTGGCGGGGCTGGAGCGCGGGCAGGCGCATCTGATTTCGCAGGTCGAGGGTCGGCCCGCCTATGGCGGTACGCCGTCGGACACCAGTGTCCGGCAGGCCATCGAGGCGCTGAAGGCGCGCGGCTGGGCCGTGACCCTGTACCCTTTCGTGTTCATGGATGTACCGGCGGACAATGACCTGCCGGACCCCTATGGCGGTGGGCGGCAGGCGGCCTATCCGTGGCGCGGGCGGATCAAGGGAGAGGACGGGCCGGGTGCCGGGGCAGCCATCGATGCGATGTTCGGCACCCCGGACGACTGGGGCCTGCAACGGCTGTCCTTGCACTATGCGGCGCTGGCGGCGGAGACGGGTTGTGCCGGCCTGTTGATCGGGTCGGAGATGCGGGGGCTGACCTGGACCCGGGATGCGTCCGGCGGCTATCCGGCGGTCGCCAGGTTCCGGGCGCTGGCCGGGGCGTGTCGTGCGGTGGTGGGACCCGGTGTGGCCCTGTCCTATGCGGCGGACTGGTCCGAGTACTCGGGGCACCGGCCGGAGGATGGCTCGGGCGACGTCATCTTTCATCTGGATCCGCTGTGGGCGGATCCGGCCATCGATTATGTCGGCATCGACTGGTACCCGCCGCTGGGCGACTGGCGCGGGGAGGGCGGCGGGATCGACGCCACGACCTTCGCGGGCGAGGACGATCCGGCCTATCTGGCGGCCCAGGTGGCGGGTGGCGAAGGGTTCGACTGGTTCTATACGGGATACACAGACCGGGCCGCACAGGTCCGGACGCCAATCGTTGACACGGCCCATGGCGAGGACTGGGTGTTCCGGGTCAAGGATCTGAAGGGCTGGTGGTCGAATGGCCATCATGACCGGCCGGGAGGGGTACGGAACGCGGCTCCCACAGCCTGGACACCCGGGATGAAGCCGATCCGGCTGACCGAGTTCGGCTGTGCGGCCGTGGACCGGGGCGGCAACGCTCCCAATCTGTTTCAGGACCCGAAATCATCGGAGAGCGTCCTGCCGCCGTACTCGACCGGGGGCCGGGACGACCGGATGCAGCGTCGTGCGATCGAGGCGGTGCTGGGCCATTTCGACGACCCGGGGAACAATCCTGTGTCCGCCGTCTATGGCGCGCCGATGATGGCGGGGGCGGACCTCTGGTGCTGGGACGCGCGGCCGTTTCCGGCCTTTCCCGCGCTGGAAACCGTCTGGTCAGATGCGGGGGCCTGGCGGACGGGTCACTGGCTGAATGGTCGGCTTTCCGGCGACACGAGTGGTTTGCTGGCCGCCATGCTGAAACGTGGCGGGCTCGAGGACGACGACTTTGCGGTGGGCGAACCTGTCGGGTCGGTCGAGGGCTATGTCATCGACCGACCGATGCGGACCCGCGACTCGCTGGAACCCCTGCTTCAGGCGCTGGACATGACGGTGGCCGAGCGCGGGGGGCGGGTGGAACTCATCGGTCGCGAGGAACCGGGTTTCACGCTCGCCGCAGAGAGTCTGTCGCTCCGGGAGGTCACGGGTCCGACCCGGATGCGTGCTCTGGAGCCCCGGCCGGAGAGCGCCCGGGTTCGCTTCATCGATGAAGGGGCGGACTACCAGACCGGGGCGGCAACCGTTCGGGCCGAGGTGGAAGCCGGCGGCGGCGGAGTCGATGCAGATCTGCCGGCTGTCTGCAGCGCCGGCCTCGCCGGAGCGCTGGCGCAGCGGCTGCTGAAGGGTGGGGGTGCCGATCGGCTGATGGTGGGAGTTGGGCCGCTGGATGCAATCCGGATTGAGTCGGGCGACACGCTTGCGGTCGAGGGGGAGGCCGGCGGATGGCGCGTCGAACGTCTGGCCCTGGACGAGACCCCGACCGTGGTGCTGGTTCCACGGGACGCGGTGCAGGTCCTGGGAGATGATCCGGTTCGCTGGCGACCCGTTAGCGGGATCGCGCTTGCGGGGCGGCCCTTCGCGACCGTTCTGGATCTGCCGCCATTGCCGGGTGCCGAGGCGGATGACCGGGTGATCGCGGCCGTGTCGGCCAACCCGTGGCAGCCCATGGCGATCCATGTGGGGGAGGGGACTGACACCCTGACCTTGCGTGGACGGGTCACGGCATCGACGACCGTCGGGCAACTGACTGACCTCCTGGGGCCCGGTGTCCCCCACCGTTGGGACGAGACCGGGAGCGTGCGGGTTCGACTGGAGGGGCCCGCCCCGAGGTCAGCCACCGCGAAGGCGGTTCTGGGTGGAGCCAACCTGGCGGCGGTGCAGACCGGGGTGGGATGGGAGGTTCTGCAGTTCCGGCAGGCGAACCTGGTCGGAGAGGGCGTCTGGCGACTGTCGGGCCTGTTGCGGGGACAGCAGGGCACCGAGGTCGAGATGGCGGCGGGGGCCGGTGTCGGGGCAACGCTGGTTCTGCTGGACCCGGAGGCCGGCCGGTTCCCGATGGCGGTTGCAGAGCGGGGGCTGCCCCGCATGGCGCGTGTCGGGCCGGAAGGACAGCCGCCCGGTGGTGCCCGATTCACTGAGGTCAGCTTTGAGGCCAGCGGACTGCACGGCCGGCCGTGGAGCCCCGTACGGCTGAAGGTCAGGACGACCGGCGCTGGGCAGGTCATTGAATGGTTGCCTCGGGTCAGACTGGGTGGAGATGTGTGGGATTTTGAGCCCACACCGGTCGATCCGGTGCGATTCCGGATCCGGGTTTCGTCCGACGGAACGGCATTGCGCATGTTCGAGACGGAGACGACGACCGTGCTCTATCCGGTGGGCTGGATGACGGAGGACTTTCCGGATGGGGTTGATCCCGTAGCTGTCGTCCATGTGGCCCAGTTCGGAGCCGGTTTCGGCTGGGGCGTGGAGGCGCAGACGCGACTGTTTGGCTGAAAGGGATTGCGCCGGGCAACGCATGCCTTAACTGACAGGCTTACGGCGAGTTCGCGTAGCGCGGGCAGTGACCGGCGTGGTCTGACGGAGCGGCGAACGGCGTGGCGGGCGATCCCTATCAGGAACTGGGCGTGGCCAGGGGGGCCAGCGCCGCCGAGATCAAGGCTGCATTCCGCAAGCTGGCCAAGGAACTTCACCCCGACAAGAACCGGGGGGACACGGCCACCGAGGAGCGGTTCAAGCGGGTCTCGGCCGCATTCGACATTCTCAGCGATCCGGACAAGAAATCCCAGTACGACGCCGGGCAGATCGATGCTGACGGCCAGCCCCAGTATCGCGGCTTTGGCGGCCAGCCGGGTGCAGGTTCGGCGTCCGGCGGTTTTGGCGGGTTCAGCAACTCCGGCGGTCCCGGCGGCCGTGCGGCCTTCGAGGACCTGGATCTCGACGAGATTTTCGGCCGCTTCGGCGGCGCGCGCGGACCTGCCAAGGGTTTCGGTCGGGGCCAGGACGTTCGGGCCACGCTCGAGATCAGCCTTGAGGACTCGATCGGGGGTGCGACCCGACGCATCCAGTTTTCCGACGGACGCACTCTGGATGTCGCCATCCCCAAGGGCGCGACGAACGGTCAGACGATCCGGCTTCGCGGGCAGGGCATGCCGGGTCGGACCGAGAAAGGCGACGCCCTGATCGAGCTGCGCATCGCGCCGCACCCGGTGTTCAGGGTCGAGGGCGCGGATGTAGTCATGGACCTGCCGATCTCGGTGCCTGACGCCGTTTTGGGCGGAAAGGTAGAGTGCCCGACTCCGGACGGCCCGGTATCTGTAACCGTGCCCAAGGGAGCGAATTCCGGCCAGATCATGCGGTTGCGGGGCAAGGGTGCCTTTGCCGGCGGCGCGCGGGGAGATCTGAAGGCTCGCCTGATCGTAACCCTGCCCGAAACCACGGATCCGATCCTGCTGCGTATCGCCGAGGACTGGCGGTCAAGTCGTCCCTACAAGCCGGGAAGAAGCTGATGGTCGCCAAGCCCGGGATCAAGCCGGCGCGCCCCTGGTTTTCGGCCGGGCCGACGGCCAAGCGGCCGGGCTGGTCGTCCGAGACCCTGCCACATGACCTGCTGGGACGGGGCATTCGCGCGCCCGAGGTGGTGGAGCGGTTCGCCCACGGGCTGAGGCTGACCAAGCAGGTACTGGAAGTCCCCGAGGACTGGGTACTGGTCTATGTGCCGGGGTCCGACACCGGGGCCGTCGAGGCCGCCATGTGGTCCATGCTGGGCGCGCGGCCGCTGCAGGTCATGGCGTTCGAGAACTTTGGCAAACAGTGGGCGATTGATGCGCGCGACCATCTGAAGCTGGATCCGGAACTGCTGGAAGCCCCTTGGGGTGAGTTGCCGGACCTGGGCCGGGTCGATCCGGCCAAGGATCTGGTGTTCCCGTGGAACGGTACGACCTCGGGCGTGCGGGTGCCGAACGCCGACTTCCTGTCGCGCGAGCGCGAGGGGATCGTGATTTGCGATGCTACCTCTGCGGCGTTCGCCATGCCGATCGACTATGCGCCGCTGGACGTGGTGACCTTCAGTTTCCAGAAGGCCCTCGGCGGCGAGGCCGGCATCGGGGTCGCGGCACTGAGCCCGCGCGCGGTCGCCCGGCTGGATGAGTTTGAGCCGCCTCGCGCGGTACCCAAGCTGCTGCGGTTGAGAAATGCTTCGGGGTTCGACCGGGCCCTGGCCACCGGCACGATGATCAACACCTTTTCAGTGTGGACGCTGGAGGACTGGATCGATGCGCTCGACTGGGCGCAGAGAATCGGCGGGCTGGTGGAACTTGTCCGGCGGACCGATGCCAACGCCGCCGTCCTGTTCGACTGGGTCGATCGGACCGACTGGGTCGAGCCCCTCGCTGTAGACCCCGCCACCCGGTCGACGACCTCGGTCTGCCTGAAGATCGTCGATCCGCGTGTGATGGCGCTGGACGATGCGGGGCGGCAGGCCTTCGTCAAGCGGATGAAGACCCTGCTGGAAGCCGAGGGAGCCGCCTTCGACGTCGAGAGCCACCGCAACGCACCGGCCGGGTTGCGATTGTGGTGCGGGTGTACGGTCGAGACGGCGGACGTTGCGGCGGCTACGCCGTGGCTCGACTGGGCGTTCGAGAAGACGGTCGAAGAGCTTTAGGCCAGAAACCGTCCCGATCAGGACGACATCTCTCGATTCCCCCGCTATAGCCCTCTCCGCATCAGGCGGAGACGATACCTTGGCGAATGTGGCGGTGGTCGGGGCCCAGTGGGGCGACGAGGGCAAGGGCAAGATCGTCGACTGGCTGTCGAACCGGGCCGATGTGGTCGTGCGGTTCCAGGGCGGCCATAACGCCGGTCACACCCTGGTCGTGGGCGATGTGACCTACAAGCTGAGTCTGCTGCCCAGCGGTGTGGTGCAGGGCAAGCCCTCCGTGATCGGCAACGGCGTCGTGGTCGATCCCTGGGCGCTGATCGACGAGATCGGGCGGATCGAGGCGCAGGGCGTTTCGATCACGCCTGAGCTGCTGACCCTCGCGGACAATGCCTGTCTGATCCTGCCGCTGCACCGTGACCTCGATCAGGCGCGCGAGGCGGCGGCGGGCGTGACCAAGATCGGCACCACGGGGCGGGGGATCGGCCCGGCCTACGAGGACAAGGCTGGCCGCCGCGCCATCCGGGTCGGCGACCTGTCGGACCCTGAAGCGCTGGACGCCAAGATCGCTCGGTTGCTAGCCCACCACAACGCGCTGCGGATGGGGCTTGGCCTGCCGGAGGTGGATGTTGCGGGGCTGAAGACGGCCCTGCTGGAAATTGCGCCCAAGGTTCTTCCGTTCGCGAGCCAGCCAGTCTGGCGGATGCTCGATCGTCATTACCGCGAAGGCAAGCGCATCCTGTTCGAGGGGGCACAGGGCTCGCTGCTGGACGTCGACCATGGCACCTATCCCTATGTGACCTCGTCCAACACTGTGGCTGGACAGGCAGCGGCAGGATCGGGCCTCGGTCCGCGCTCGGTCGGTTTCGTGCTGGGGATCGTCAAGGCCTATACGACCCGGGTCGGCGAGGGGCCCTTCCCGACTGAACTGTTCGATGCTGACGGCGCGCGTATCGCGGAGCGCGGACGCGAGTTCGGTACTGTGACCGGACGGCCCCGGCGCTGCGGCTGGTTCGACGCCGTGCTGGTGCGCCAGTCGATTGCCATCAACGGCATCCACGGCATAGCCCTGACCAAGCTGGATGTGCTGGACGGGTTCGATGAGTTGAAGATTTGCACCGGCTATCGGATCGGGGATGAGGTGTTCGACTATCTCCCTGCCGGGATGAAGGCTCAGGCCGCAGCCCAGCCGGTTTACGAGACCATCGAGGGGTGGTCGGAAAGCACCCAGGGCGCGCGAAGCTGGAAGGACCTGCCGGCGAACGCTGTCAAATACGTCCGTCGGATCGAGGAGTTGATCCAGGCTCCAGTGGCCATGCTCTCGACCAGCCCGGAGCGCGACGACACCATTTTGATGCGAGATCCCTTCCAGGGCTGAGATACCCAGCCTGGTTCAACCGGTCTTAACGGACGCTCTGGTAGAGGTGAGTCGCTTTCGGAGCGACCGCGTGTTTACAGCCGATACCAAGACCCTGAACCGGATCGAGCCCGTGGTTCGTCGCGTGCTGATCGCGGATCCCAACCTTGCATCGGCCCGTATGCTCCAGGACATACTGAAGAGCATCGGTTCGCGTGAATTCATTATCGAGGCTGACGAGCACCGGGTCCTCGACCATGCGCGCGAGCTGGAACCCGGTTTGATCTTCACCGAACGGTCTGGTCCGCGGCTGGACGGAGAACAACTGGCGCGCAAGATCCGCCGATCGAACATGTCCTGCCGGGATGCTCCGATCATTATGGTGACGGCTGACGCGACGGCGTCCTCCATCAAGGGGGCGCGAGACGCAGGCATTCATGAATTCCTGCGCAAACCCTTCACATCCGCCGACCTGTTCCGGCGCGTCCAGAACGTCGCGCTGAAGCCGCGAGACTGGATCGAGGCCGTTGGCTACGTCGGGCCCGATCGGCGCCGCTTCAACTCCGGAGAGTACGCCGGACCCCAGAAGCGAAAGGCGGACAAGCCCGCAAATGCTGTCGAGGCGTCCCTGGCCGTCAAGGACCAGGCCATGCGTATCCTGGCCGCCTCCATTGCCCAGTTCGACAGCGATCCAATGCAGGCCGTTCGGGCAATCTCCCAACAGGCCGTCACGCTCAAGGGGCTCGCGCTGAAGACGGCAGACGCGAGACTGGCCACCGCGGTCGGCGGGCTGGAGGGAACCCTTGCGTCCGGAGGGGCCGACAAGGCCCGCCTTGCCGGCCCCATCGCGGCCTTGCTTTCACTGGCCGAGCCCGGAACCCTGGTGCAGCGGGCGGGATAGCCCGCCCGCCCGAGCCGGAAGAGTCGTCTCAGGCGTCGACAAGGTTCCGTTCTTCAGCTGCCGCGCGCATGGCCTTCTGCAGCTTTTCGAACGCACGCACCTCGATCTGACGAACGCGTTCGCGCGAAACTCCGTACTGGCCGGCCAGTTCTTCCAGCGTCACAGGATCATCCTTCAGCCGACGCTCGGTCAGGATGTGTTTTTCGCGCTCCGTCAGCTCGCCCATGGCCTCTTCAAGGAGGCTCATCCGGATCGACTTTTCCTCGGAGTCCGCAAGGGCGGTTTCCTGGGACACGGCGTTGTCGTCGGACAACCAGTCCTGCCACTCGCTTTCGCCATCGACACGAAGCGGCGCGTTCAGCGATGCATCGCCGCCAAGGCGGCGGTTCATGTTGGTAACCTCTTCCTCGGACACGCCCAGTTTGGTGGCGATGGCCGCGAGGTGTTCGGGACGAAGGTCGCCTTCCTCAAACGCCGAGATCTGGCTCTTGGCCTTGCGCAGGTTGAAGAACAGCTTCTTTTGGGCGGCGGTGGTGCCCATTTTGACGAGCGACCAGCTGCGCAGGATATACTCCTGGATCGAGGCGCGGATCCACCACATGGCATAGGTCGCCAAACGGAAACCCTTGTCCGGATCAAATTTCTTCACGGCCTGCATCAGGCCGACATTGCCCTCGGAGATGACCTCGCCAATCGGCAAGCCGTAGCCGCGATAGCCCATGGCGATCTTGGCCACGAGTCGCAGGTGGGATGTGACCAGACGGTGAGCGCTTTCTGAGTCCTGATGCTCGGTCCAACGCTTGGCGAGCATGAACTCCTCGTCCTTGGTCAGCATCGGAAATTTGCGGATTTCCGTGAGATATCGCGACAGTCCCTGTTCAGGCGACATCACCGCGAGTGATTTCAGTGCAGCCATATGGTCCCTCCGAACCTCAAAATGAGCAGGCTCGCCGCAGACGACCACCCGATGTGCGTCGTCTCCTCACCCCTCAACCAGACAAGTAGCGATGGGTTGCCGTCTTTGTCAGAGGCGGATCGTCACACAGATGCGTGACCGTGACCCCGGCGCCACGAGCCGTTTCACTGGTTGCTTCTAGCAAATAGTAAGTCCTTTTTCAAGACTGAGTATGGTGGAGGCGGCTCGGCCCCGTCAGAGACTGGTCAGGACAGCTTGCAGCCCGGCCATGTCCGCCGGCAATTCCGTCTCAAACCGAAGCGGTTCGCCGGTGACCGGATGGATGAAGCCCAGCACTGAGGCGTGAAGGGCCTGCCGGGTCAGTCCAGCTTCCAGCATCGCCGTCCGCACCGGTGCGGCAGGGCTGCCCGACCCATAGACGGCGTCGCCCAGAATCGGGCTGCCCTTCGAAGCCATATGGACCCGGATCTGATGGGTTCGACCCGTGTGCAGCGTGCAGGCGACGCGGGCGGCCAGCGGGGCGGCACCGGCCTTTGCGGGCATTCCGTAGCGAGCCTCGACGACATAGTCCGTGATCGCATTGCGCCCGCCGGCCTTCAGCACGGCCATCTTCTTTCGATCGGAGGTCGACCGGCCGATCCGCGTCTCGATCCGCCCTGACGCGGGGGCCGGTGCACCCCGCGTCAGGGCGACGTAGGTGCGTTCGATGTCGTGAGCCGCGAACAGCCTGGACAGGCCCGCATGGGCCCGGTCCGTCTTGGCTGCCACCATGACTCCCGACGTGTCCTTGTCCAGCCGGTGAACGATCCCGGGCCGGGCCACCCCGCCGATCCCTGAAAGCGATGTGCCGCAATGATGGAGCAGGGCGTTCACGAGGGTGCCGGTCTCGTTGCCCGGTGCCGGGTGCGCGGCCATGCCTGCCGGCTTCTCGATGACAACAAGTTCTGCGTCCTCGTACAGAACGTTGAGCGGCAAGGCCTCCGGCTGTGGTGTGGCCTCGATCAGCGCGGGTAGACGCACATGATAGATTCCAGCCAACGCCCGGCTGGACCCGTCGGTTACAGGGCTGCCTTCAAGGCTGACGGCTCCGAGGGCAAGCAGGGTCTGAATTCGGCCTCGTGATAAAATTGACGCAATATGTGATGTGTCGGTGCCGGATCGGTCCGGTGCGGCTTCGGCGGTTGCGACACCGATCGCCAGCGCCTTGTCCAGTCTGATGCCCGCCTGATCAGGTCCTATAAGGATCGAGATCAGATCGGTCCCATCCGTATCGGGATCATCCTTCGTCGAATCTGACATCAAGCCTTGGCCTTGCGTTCATGCGCGTGTCGTGGCCGCGACATAGCTCGGCCATATCGGGTCGTCCCATAGCCCACGTAGGGCCGGGGATCTGTCAGACATGTCGAAAATACGCCTCAATCAAGGCCTGTTGGCCGCCGTCAGCCTTGCCGCCATTTCCGTTTCCACCACGCCGGTCCTGGCCCAGGACGCCGCAACGGCGCTGGACGACGTCATTGTGACCGCCCAGAAGCGCGAACAGTCGGCCGTCGACGTGCCGATCGCCCTGACCGCCTACACGGGTGAGTTCCTCCAGACCATCGGCGTCCAGGAGTTCGAGGAACTGTCGCTGTTCGTTCCGGGCTTCGAGGTTCAGAACCAGTCGCCGAACAATCCCGGTTTTGTCGTCCGTGGCATTACGTCCGACTCCGGCGAGGCGACGACCGAGCCGCGCGTGTCCGTGTTCCAGGACGGTGTTTCCATCTCGCGCTCGCGCGGCTCCTATATCGAACTGTTCGATAATGAGCGGATCGAGATCGCCAAGGGCCCGCAATCGACCCTCTACGGGCGCGGCGCTCTGATCGGGGCCGTCAACGTGGTCCAGAACAAGGCCGTGCTCGACACCTTCAGCGCCTTCGCCGAGGCCGAGATCGGCAACTATGAGTACTTCATGGTCGGCGGTGCGCTGAACCTGCCGCTCGCCGACGGTTTGGCCCTGCGTCTGTCGGGTCGCGTCAAGGCGCGTGAGGGCTTTGTCGAGAACCTGCTGGAGGGTGAGGACTTCAACTCGACCGACACTCGCGCCTTCCGGGCGGCTCTCCGGGCACAGCCGAATGAGCGCCTGACAGCCGACCTGATCGTCAATGTGCAGTTCGATGATCCGAGCGGGACCTCGTTCAAGTCGCTCAGCTTCCTGCCGACAGATCCCGTGACCGGTGCCGTGCTCGGTAACCTTGGCCGCAACTCCGGTGCTGCGCTGACATCGGCACCGGGTTTCGAAGGCGATCAGCCCCTGGGCCTGGACCGCGAGGTCTTTGGCGTTACCAGCCTGGTGGAGATCGAGATCAGCGACACCCTCTCCCTGTCGTCGGTCACGGCTTTCCGCAGCTTCAACGGCACCGAGGTCTTTGATGCCGATGGCCTTTCGCTGCCGATCTTTGTGTTTGCGGAAGACGCCCAGGGCGACATGGCCAGCCAGGAGCTGCGCCTGAACTTTGACAACGGTGGTGCCATCACCGGCTTCGCAGGCGTCAGCTATTTCTGGGAGGATGGTTCCCAGCGTGTGCCGCTCCGGATCAATGAGCGCGCCTTCGCCCTTCTGAACACGCCAGGCGGCCTGCCGCGCCCCAACGGTCTGTCCCTGACGACGATCAACAGCATCCCCTCTCTGGCGGCGCTCAAGACCAATCACACCGAGACCTTCACCAACTTCGGTGAGACCAAGGCGCTTGACGTGTTCGCGGACGCGACCTGGGCGGTCACCGATCGACTGGAACTGACGGCCGGTGTGCGGTTCACCAGCGAGGACAAGACATCGGGCTACCTTGCCACGTTGGACAACGGGCGGTCGGTGCTGGGCAGCGGGGCGTCGCCGGTCGATCGGGGCCTGATCATCCAGCCGACTGTGCCCGGGGGCCAGTTCCGCTCGATCGAGGATGACGGCGTGACCTATCGTGCCGTCGGACGGTTCGAGGTAACGGACTCGGTCAACGTGTTCGCCTCCTATGCCAGCGGTCGCCGTCCCAAGGTGCTGGGGGTTGCGGCACCGACGGCACCGGGCGGTCCCGTCCGGTTCACCGAGCTTCCGTCCGAAGAAGTCGAAAGCCTCGAAATCGGCGCGAAGGGCGAGTTCTTCGGCCGGACCCTCTCTCTGGATGGCTCGTACTACGACTACAGCTACGAGAATTTCCAGACCACGATCCGCAACGATGCAGGGCAGTTCGTGCCGATCAACGCCGGTCAGGCCTCGTCCTACGGCTTTGAGGGGCAGGCCAGCTGGAAGCCGCTTGAGCAGGTCGAGCTGTTCGGCAACTACGCCTACAACCACTCACGGTTCGACATCGGGATCTTCGCAGGCAACAGCTTCCGTCTGTCGCCGGACCATTCCTATGCGGTCGGTGGCCGGTTCACGACCCGGGCGATGGGGGGCGTGTTCGCCGCCGTTCCGACCTGGACCTGGCAGTCCAAGGTCTTCTTCGACAATAACAACGACCGCAGCGACCTGCAGACGACCGACCGGATCGTCGACGAGTTCCAGGACAGCTATGGCCTGCTGAACCTGCGCCTCAGCTATGCGCCGGACAACGCCAACTGGCAGGTGGAAGCCTTCGGCTCGAACCTGCTGGAAGAGGACTATATCAAGGACGCCGGCAATACGGGCGACAGCTTCGGTATCGCCACCTTCATCGCGGGTGAGCCGCGCTACTACGGCGTGGGCTTCTCGATCCGCTACTGATACGGGACCGCTGGAGAACGGGGGCCGCGCCGCAAGGCGCGGCCCCTTTTTTGTGTCAGGACGCCGCCTTCAGGTGGCGCGCATAGCCGGGTTCAAGGTCGCCGGCGGCATAGCGTTTCGCCATCTGGGCCGTGGACAGAGGGCGAATCTTCGAGGCCTGACCCTCGCAGCCGAACTGCTGGAACCGCTCCTGGCACAGTTTGCGCATGGCCTCCTTGGCGGGCTTCATCCAGGCGCGCGGATCGAACTCGCCCGGCTTTTCAGCCAGCAGCTTGCGCACGGCACCGGTCATTGCCATGCGGTTGTCGGTGTCGATGTTGATCTTGCGCACGCCGTGTTTGATGCCGCGCTGGATCTCCTCGACGGGCACCCCCCAGGTCTGGGGCATCTCGCCACCGTACTGGTTGATGATGTCCTGCAGGTCCTGGGGCACCGACGAGGAGCCGTGCATGACCAGATGGGTGTCGGGCAGGCGGCGGTGAATCTCCTCGATCACATTCATGGCCAGCACCTCGCCGTCCGGCTTGCGGCTGAACTTGTAGGCTCCGTGGCTGGTGCCCATGGCGATGGCGAGGGCATCCACCTTGGTCTGGCTGACGAAATCCACGGCCTGATCCGGATCGGTCAGCAGGGCGGCATGATCCAGGACCCCCTCGAAGCCGTGGCCGTCCTCGGCCTCGCCCATGCCGGTTTCCAGCGACCCCAGAACGCCCAGTTCACCCTCGACCGAGACGCCGCAGGCATGGGCCATCTCGACCACCCGGCGGGTCACGTCGACATTGTAGTCGTAGTCGGCGGGGGTCTTGGCGTCTTCCTTCAGGCTGCCGTCCATCATCACCGAGGTGAATCCATACTGGATGGCGGTAGCGCAGGTGGCGGGGCCATTGCCGTGATCCTGGTGCATACAGACCGGGATGTGGGGATACAGTTCGGCGAGGGCGTCGATCAACCGGGCCAGCACGATGTCATTGGCATAGGACCGGGCACCCCGGCTGGCCTGGATGATGACCGGCGAATTGACGGCGTCCGCCGCCTCCATGATCGCCAGACCCTGTTCCATGTTGTTGATATTGTAGGCCGGCAGGCCGTAGTCGTTCTCGGCCGCATGGTCGAGAAGCTGTCGCAGCGTGATGCGCGCCATGGTCGGGGCTCCTGAGGGATTGTTTTGCCGGAGCTTTAGCGGGCAGTGGGCCTCAAGTCACGCCGTGTAACAGGCGATCAGGCGTTCAGAGCCTCGACCCCCGGCAGCGGCTTGCCCTCCATCCATTCCAGGAAGGCCCCGCCGGCCGTGCTGACGAAGGTCATGTCGTCGACCACGCCCGCGTGGTGCAGGGCCGAGACCGTATCGCCGCCGCCGCCGACCGCAATCAGCACGCCCGCCTTGGCGAGAGCGGCCGCATGGTGGGCCACGGCGACCGTCGCGGTGTCAAACGGCGGCACCTCGAACACGCCCAGCGGCCCGTTCCAGATCAGGGTCTTCGAGGCCGTCAGCGCCTCGACCAGCCGGGCGACCGTGGCCGGGCCTGCGTCCAGGATCTTGTCGTCGGATGACAGGGGCTGCCCCGCCATGACGGGGCGGGAGGCCGCACCGGGCCTGACCTCGGTGGCGACGACGAAGTCGACGGGCAGCAGGATCTCGCAGCCCTTGGCCCTGGCTTCGGCGATGATCTCCAGTGCCGTGTCGGCCATGTCGCGCTCGGCCAGCGAGCCGCCAATGTCGATCCCTTGCGCGAACAGGAAGGTGTTGGCCATACCGCCGCCGATGGCGAGCCGGTCCAGCTTCCCGACCAGGTTCTTCAGCAGGTCCAGCTTGGTCGAGACCTTGGCCCCGCCGACGATGCCGATGACGGGTTTCTTCGGATTGCCCAAGGCGGCGTCGAGGGCGTCGAGCTCGCGCCGCATGGACTCCCCGGCATAGGCCGGCAGCAGGTGGGCGAGGCCCTCCGTCGAAGCGTGGGCCCGGTGCGCGGCGGAGAAGGCGTCATTCACATAGAGATCGCCGAGGTCGGCCAGCTGCCGGGCAAAGGCCGGATCATTGGCCTCCTCTCCGGCGTGGAAGCGGACATTCTCCAGCAGGATGACCCCACCCGCATCGAGGTCGGCGATGGCGGCCTTCGTCTCCTCACCCACGCAGTCGTCGGCGAAGCGGACCGGGGCCCCCAGCAGCCGCTCCAGATCATCGACCACGGGCTGCAGGCTCATGGACGGGACGACCTTGCCTTTCGGCCTGTCGAAATGGGCCAGCAGGGCGACCTTGGCTCCCAGATCGCGCAGCTTGTTGATCGTCGGGATGGCGACCCGCAGACGGGTATCGTCGGTGACCTTGCCGTTCTCCATCGGGACGTTGAAGTCCACACGGACGAGCGCGGTCTTGCCGGCGAGGTCTTTGGTGTCGTCGAGGGTGCGGAAGGTCATGGTTCGTTCTCCGTTTCCTTCTCCCGGAGGGAGAAGGTGGCTCGCGAAGCGAGACGGATGAGGGGTTACGGCCTCAACGGTCAGACACTGTAACCCCTCACCCTTTCGCGCCAGAACGACGGCTCCGCCGTCGTGCGCTCAAGCCCTCTCCCGACGGGAGAGGGAAGGAAGGTTTTACATCAACTTCGCCATCACCAGCGCCGTGTCCGCCATACGCGTGGCAAATCCCCATTCGTTGTCGTACCAGGTCAGGACGCGGGCCAGCTTGCCGTCGACCACCTGGGTCTGGGGCAGGGCGGCGGTGGAGGAGGCGGCGATGTGGTTCAGGTCGGTGGAGACCAGGGCCTCGTCCGTCGTGGCCAGGACGCCCTTCATCGGACCGTCGGCGGCAGCCTGAAGCGCGGCGTTGATTTCCTCGACGGTGACCTCGCGGCCGGCGACGACCTTCAGGTCGACGACCGAGACGTTCGGGGTCGGGACGCGGATCGAGGATCCGTCCAGCTTGCCCTTCAGGGCCGGCAGCACCAGGCCCAGGGCCTTGGCGGCACCGGTCGAGGTCGGGATCATCGACAGGGCGGCGGCGCGGCCCCGGTACAGATCCTTGTGCATCGTATCCAGCGTCGGCTGGTCGCCGGTGTAGGAATGGATGGTCGTCATATAGCCGCGCTCGATCCCGAACAGGTCGTGCAGCACCTTGGCGACCGGGGCCAGGGCATTGGTGGTGCAGCTGCCGTTGGAGACGATGATGTCGTCAGCGGTCAGGGTGTCGTGGTTCACCTTGTAGACGATGGTCTTGTCGGCGTTGTCACCGGGGGCGGAAATCAGCACCCGCTTGGCACCTGCTTTCAGGTGGGCCTCGGCCTTGTCGCGGGCGGTGAATATGCCCGTGCATTCAAACGCGATGTCGACGTTCAGGGCCGCGTGCGGCAGGTTGGCCGGGTCGCGCTCGGCCGTGACCTTGATCTTGCCCAGACCCACGTCGATCCAGTCGTCCCCGTGCTCGATGGTGCCGGGGAACCGGCCATGGACGCTGTCGTATTTCAGCAGGTGGGCGTTGGTGGACACCGGGCCCAGGTCGTTGATCGCCACCACCTCGATGTCGCGACGGCCATGCTCGACGATGGAACGGAGCACAAGGCGGCCAATGCGGCCGAAACCATTGATGGCGACGCGGACGGTCATGGGCGGTGTCTCCTGAAGCGGTGTTTTTCGTTGCGGTCTCAATGGAACCGGCGGGCGCAAGGATCAACCCCGGCCGCGATCACAAGGCGAAAGACCGTGTAACGGTTCAGCGCACCTGGGGGAGGGTCAGCCGTGCCTCAAGTCCACCCGCGGCCCGGTTGGACAGGACGACCTCGCCCCCCGCTGCCCGCACAGCCTGACGTGCGATCGCAAGGCCCAGTCCGGCCCCCCCGGTTTGCCGGTTGCGGGAGCGTTCCCCTCGATAAAAGGGCTCAAAGACCGCCTCCAGTTCGTTTTCCGCCAGTCCGGGACCCTCGTCGGAGATGGTGAGCACTGCCAGATCTCCCTGTTCCGCCGCCATGACCTGCGCACTTCCGGCGAACTTCACGGCATTGTCGATCAGGTTGGAAACCGCCCGCCGCAGGGCCGTCGGGTCCCCTTCGATCGGCAGGGATGCCTCTCCGGCGAAGGTGACTGAGGCTCCGGTTTCAGCAAAGCCGAGGACACAATCGGCGGCGAGGGCCGACAGGTTCAGCACCTCGCGCCTTTCAGCCCGGGTCTCCCCGCGCGCAAAGGCCAGGGCCTGGCCGATCAGGGCGTCCATCTCCTCGACGTCGGCGGCCATCCGGTCGCGTAGAGCCTCGGGGGCCTGTTCGGCGCGGAACCGCAGTCGGGTCAGGGGGGTGCGCAGATCGTGGGCAATGGCGGCGATCGTCTGGGTCCGCTGACGCATGTGCTGGCGGATGGAGGCCTGCATGTCATTGAAGGCGGCGATGGCTGTGCGGACCTCGGTCGGGCCGGAAGGCGTCAGGGGCTCGGCGTCAGGATTGGCCCCCAGCCGTTCCGCCGCATCTGCAAAGGCCCGGATGGGCCGGGCCAGCCGCCGCGCCATCAGCCAGACCACGGGGGTCAGCAGCAGGGCGGTGATCCCCAGCGCCATCAGGAGTCGCGCCTGCCACGGGTCAATCAGCCCGCGCGGTGGTTTAACCGTCGCCCATTGTCCGTCCTCCAGCCGC
This sequence comes from Caulobacteraceae bacterium, assembly GCA_019748095.1. GTDB lineage: Bacteria > Pseudomonadota > Alphaproteobacteria > Caulobacterales > Caulobacteraceae > Brevundimonas. The sequence goes on from JAIEQA010000082.1 coordinate 20,266, forward strand.
ACCGAAGCGGAGAAGGGGGCGAAGGTCAGCCGGTCCGCAAGCACTGTGAAACGGATCTGCCGATCGGTCGGCCGTACCATCTGCACGGTCACGTCCGGGGCCGTTCTTGCGGTCGTTCCCGGCGGCTGACGTTGCGCCAGGGCCTCGCCCAGGGCGTCGGCGAGGGCGTCTGGATCGGGGCCCGGCGGCCCCCCCTCGGTCCGCGCGGGCAGGGTCAGGCGGATCGGCCCCCCGCCATCCCCGCTCCCGGCCGCCGCAGGAGGGCGGCCAGAGTCCAGCCTTCGCCACGTGTCGGGTGCAAGGGACCGCCGGAGGGGTTCGGCCGCGAGCTGGACGCGCACTTCGTCCTGCGGTCGCTGGAGGCGCTGCGCGAGGGCAAAGCGGATGGCTGCCGCCAGCGGGTCAGGCGGCTGCTCCGCCAGTCCCGGCTGCGGCGACAGCTGACGTCGCAGCGCCCGCCCGTCCGTGGTTTCAGCGGGCCTGCCCATAAGGGCATCGGCTGCTGCATTGACGCTGAAACCGGCCGGTTGGGGCGGCGGGGCCGTCAGGACCACGACGAACAGCACCAGCTGGGAAGCCACGACGGAAAACAGGGCAAGCAGGGCCACCTGCACGACAACAGGAACCGACGCGACGCGGCGCCTCATGCCCGGCCCCCCGACGCTTCGGCGCGGTGCACCCGGGCCTCGAACCGATAGCCGGCCCCCCGGACAGTGACGATCATCTCCCGTCCCGAGCCGTCATCGAGCTTCTTGCGCAGCCGGCTGATCTGGACGTCCATGGCCCGGTCAAAGACATCCGCGTCCGCTCCCCGCGCCGCCTCCAGCAGCTGATCGCGGGTCAGGACCCGGCCGGGCCGTTCAGCAAAGACGCGCAGCAGGCTGAATTCTCCGGTCGAGAGAAGCACGACGGTTCCGTCCGGCCGGATCAGCTCTCGTCGCAGCAGATCCAGCCGCCAGCCCTCGAACTTCAGGCTGGCGTCCGCCGATCCCTCTTCCTCGCGCGGCCGTCTCAGCACCGCCCGGATGCGCGCCAGCAGTTCGCGCGGATTGCACGGCTTGGCCAGATAGTCGTCGGCCCCCAGTTCCAGCCCCACAATCCGGTCGGTGTCCTCACCCATGGCCGACAGCATCACGACCGGAGGCGACCCGGACAGCCGACGCACGATCGACAGCCCGTCCTCACCCGGCATCATCAGGTCCAGCACAATCAGGTCGGTGCGGCTCGCGGCGAGGGCCCGGTCCATCTCGACCGCCGAGGCTGCCGCCTGCGTCTCATAGCCGTGCCGGCCCAGATAGTCGCACAGCACTTCGCGAATACCGGGGTCGTCATCGACGACCAGGATGCGGGCAGGGGGATCGCTCATGATCCCCTTCATGCCCTGTCTGTCCGGCCAGGTCATTTCACGCCTGAAACAATACGGGGCACCGATGAAATCCGTCCGACAGATCCGCATGGTTCAAACGGACGTCGAAACCAGCCGGAGCCCAGCCCATGTCCATCGCCTCAATCGCCCTTGTCGCGGCCCTCATCATGCCATCCCCGGTTCAGGACCGGGAGGCCCTGCAGGCCGGGCTGGCCGATGCGCTCGGCGCGGAGTTCCCCTCCGATGTCCGTGTGATCATGGTCGCGCGGCCCGGCAGCTCCGGGGGGCAGGATACGGACGCGGATGGAATCGTCACGCGGGATGAGTTCCTCGCTCCGGTGGGGGCCGCCTTCGACCGTCTCGACGCCGACGGCGACGGCCGGCTGACGGCGGCGGAACGGGCCGAGGCTTCCGGTCCAGCCACCGTGGGGCCCGGAGCGCATTTCATGCAGCTGGAGGGCCGGGGGCCGGGCGGCGAGGACGGCGGCGGGCGGGTCTTCATGTTCCGTCCCGGCGGGCCCGAAGGGAGGCCGGGTCGGGACGGGCCCGGCGGGATTCAGGTCGAACGCCTTCGTCTCGGCGGCCCGCAGGGACAGGCCGGACTGGATGTGGATCGGGACGGCAAGATCTCCGAAGTCGAGTTTCTGGCCCCCTTGCGTGACGTCTTCCGCAGGTTGGACAAGGACGGAGACGGCGCGCTGTCAGGAGCAGAGAACCCCGGGGATGGGCCTCCGCTCCCACCGCCTCCCGCGCGCTGATTCCGTCCGCAGGCCCTGAGCCGGCCGGCTTCGTCGCTTGAGCCTGCGGTCTGCATCGGTCTAGGCTGGGGGCATGGATGTCCAGCCCCGTCCCGTCCTGTTCCGCCGCCTCGCTGTGGTGTTTGCCCTCGCGGTCTGTCTGACGACGGGGGCAGCCGCGCCGGCGCAGGCGCGGGCGGACGAGGCTCCCGTCGCGACCGGGGTCATCTCCGCTCCCTCGCGCGATCGTCTCCGCATGAACGCGCGTGTCTTCGACACGGTCTGGGACACGGTCCGACGCAGCTACTACGATCCGGACCTGCAGGGTGTGGACTGGCGCCAGGCGCGCCAGACCTTCCGGCCCCGGGCCCTCGCCGCCCCGGACGATCGGGCCCTCTATCGCGAGCTCAGCGCCATGCTGGACCTGCTGGATGACGACCATGCCGGCGCGGTGTCCCCTGCCGCGGCTCGGCGGCAGGACGCCGTGCGGACGCGTCGGGCGGTGATGGGGGTGACTCTCGTGCGTCAGGACGGGGATCTCTGGCGCATCGAGTCCGTCCGGCCGGCGTCGCCGGCCGAGGCGGCCGGTGTCGAGCCGGGCTGGGTGCTGCAGGCGGTCGATGGACAGTCCTGGGGCGTGGATTTCGATGTTGAGGATGGCCAGCCCCTGCGGCTCGACCTGACGGACGCGACCGGCGCGTCGCGTCAGGTCTCCGTCACGCCGCAGATGATGGACCCGATCCCGGCCTTCAGTGCGGACACATCCCGCCCCGGCGTCGTCGTGCTGCGGATCGAGGCGTTCGAGCGGGGCCTGGGGCGGTGGCTGGGGGAGCAGCTGTCACAGACCCCGGCCGGCACCGATGTAATCCTCGACCTGCGCAGCAATCCCGGCGGTCTGTTGCTGGAGGCGGACGCCGTTTTGTCCTGCTTCCTGCCCGCGCGGCAGGAATGGGCCACCCGCATCTCGCGCGCCGGCCGGCCCGTAACCCTCAGCATCATGCCCGGCTGTGGGGCCCTGACCGGGCCTGTGCCGCATGATGTGGCCCTGCTGGTCAACGGTTCCAGCCGCAGCGCCGCTGAACTGACCCCCGCTGCCCTGCAGGAGGCCGGACGGGCCGTGGTCGTCGGTGAGCCGACGGCCGGCTCGGTCCTGATCTCCCAGGACAGCCCCCTGCCGGACGGTGGGCGGCTGACCCTAAGCCGGGCGGACTATGTCACCTCGGGCGGGGTACGGCTGGAAAAACGCGGCGTCACGCCTGACATTGTCGTGGTCCACTCGCCCGAAGATCGGCGGGCCGGTCGCGATCCGGTGCTGGAGGCGGCGATTGCGGCGCTCGCACCGGTGCAGCAGACGCAGCGCGCCGGGGCGGTGGCCGTTCCCGGCCTCTAGCCTTTGACCGGCCGGACCCGGCTGGCGGCGAGAGTCGCGCGCTCCCGCGCCTGATCGGTGGTCTCGCCGCGCGCCACGGCCACCCCCATGCGCCGGCGTTCAAAGCTCTCGGGCTTGCCGAACAGGCGCAGATCGGCGGTCGGCACGCTCAACGCCTCGGCCACGCCCTCGAAGGCGATCCCGACCTCATCCATACCGCCATAGATGACGGCGCTGGCCCCGATGTCGCGCTGGCTGACATCGACCGGCAGGCCCAGGATGGCCCGGGCGTGCAGGGCGAACTCGCTCTGGCTCTGGGTGGCGAGGGTCACAAGACCTGTGTCGTGGGGCCGGGGCGAGACTTCCGAGAACCAGACCTGATCGCCCTTGACGAACAGTTCGACGCCGAAAACGCCCAGCCCGCCCAGGGCCTCGGTCACCTTGCGGCCGATGTCCTGCGCGGTCGCCAGGGCCGCCGGGCTCATGGCCTGGGGCTGCCAGCTCTCGACATAGTCGCCCTTGACCTGACGGTGGCCGATGGGGGCGCAGAAGTCGGTCACGACGGCTCCCGCGCGCATTGACCTTACCGTCAGCAGGGTGATCTCGAAATCGAAGTCGATCCGTCCCTCGACGATGACCCGCGACGTCTCCACCCGGCCCGACGACTGCGCATAGGCCCAGGCGTTGCCGGCGTCCTCAAGGGCGTCGATCATCGACTGGCCCTTGCCCGAGGACGACATCACCGGCTTGATGAAGACGGGCAGGCCGATGCGATGCGCCGCCTCCGCCAGTTCTGCCGCCGAGCCGGCGAAGGCATAGGGGCTGGTGGGCAGGCCCAGATCCTCGGCCGCCAGCCGGCGGATGCCCTCGCGGTTCATGGTCAGCTGCGTGGCCCGCGCCGTGGGGATGACCCGCGCCAGCCCCGCCGCCTCGATTTCAGCCAGAACCTCGGTGGCGATGGCCTCGATCTCGGGCACGATGATGTGCGGAGCCTCGGCCAGGATGACCCCGTTCAGCAGCTGCGGGTCGGTCATCGGGATGACATGGCTGCGGTGCGCCACCTGCATGGCGGGGGCATTGGGATAGCGGTCGACCACCACCACCTCGACGCCCAGCCGCTGAAGTTCGATGGCCAGTTCCTTGCCGAGTTCACCTCCGCCCAGAAGCATAACGCGCACAGCGCTGTCCGACAGGGGGGTACCGAGCTTCATGGGTCTGTCTCCGGGGTCAGTCTGCGGGCGGGGCTACGGCGTACAGGTGCCGGAACGCATCCAGTGCGGCCCCATGATAGATGGTGGCATGGGTTTCGCCCGGCCTTGGCTCGAAGGTCGATGTCCAGCCAAGTGGAGCATCCTCTCGCAGATGGGCATTGAGGGTCTCCATAAGCACGCGCGCCTCCTCGCCCTCATCGCCCAGGGTCAGGATGACGGTCTTTGCTGCGTCCGGATGTTCCCGCAGAAGCGCCCCCGACTGCCGCGCCAGCCGCCCGCCGTCCCACCACAGGCTGGGGCTGACGGCGACATAGGCGTCGAACATCTGCGGCTCCTTGAGGAAGGTCTCGACCACGAACAGTCCCGCCAGCGATTCCCCCATCAATGCCGTCTCGCCGCTGGTGCGGAAGCGGCCTTCGATAAAGGGCTGGACTTCCCCGGCGACGAACCGCCGGAACCGCGCCGAATGGCCCTGGGTCGGATAGCGGGCGATCAGCTCGGGATCCTCGGTCGGCAGGGCCAGTTCGTTGCGCCGGTCCCCGGAAGCGATCCCCACCACGATCACGTCACGGGTGGTTCCGTTCACTGTGCCCAGCTGGGCCAAGCCGGAGATGTGATGGAAGTCCTGCCAGGTCGTTCCACCGTCCAGCAGATAGAGCACCGGATAGGTCTGGTTGCCTTCGGCATAGCCAGGCGGGAGCCAGACATTGATCTCGCGCGGCGCACCCATGACGGCGGACGGCAGGGCCCATGACTGGCCTATCACGATCGGCGTCGGCTCAGGCACGGTTTGGGCCGCCACCGGTGCGCCCGCCAGAAGCATCCAAATCGCCAGCGTGGTCATCACGCTTCGCCGCATCATCGGCACTCCAGGTTCGGCAAGAGGATACCAGCAGCGTGTTCCCGGACCAGCAAGCTGACGGCGCCGAGGCGTGCCATGGGGCTAGAGCCGGGCCTTTGCCGCTTCCACGATGGCCTCGGCGGTGATGCCGAACTCGCGGTACAGGACCTCGGCGGGCGCAGAGGCCCCGAAGCCGGTCATGCCGATGAAGGCCCCGTCCTCGCCGATGAACCGTTCCCAGCCCTGTTTGATCGCGGCCTCGACCGCGACCCGGACCGTGCCCCGGCCCAGGACCGAGGCCTGGTAAGCGGCGTCCTGCGTCTCGAACAGTTCGAAACACGGTACCGACACCACCCGCGTCGGTGTGCCCTCGGCCTCCAGCGTTTCCGCCGCCTTCAGCGCCAGCGGCACCTCCGTGCCCGTGGCGAACAGGGTGACCTTGGCCTCGCCCGAGGCGGCCTTCAGCTCATAGGCACCGCGTGCCGACAGGTTCTCGTCCGACGCGGTCAGGCGGACGGCGGCGGTCTTCTGGCGCGACAGGGCCATGGCCGATGGCGTGGCCTTGTGCTGCAAAGCCAGTTGCCAGCACTCGAACGCCTCGACCGTATCCGCCGGGCGGAACACCAGCAGGTTCGGAATGGCCCGCAGGGCGGCCAGATGCTCGACCGGCTGGTGGGTCGGACCATCCTCGCCCAGCCCGATGGAGTCGTGGGTCAGGACGTGGATCACCCGGATGCCCATCAGGGCGGCCAGCCGGATCGAGGGCCGGCTGTAGTCCGAAAACACCATGAAGGTGCCGCCGTAGGGGATGACCCCGCCGTGCAGCGCCATACCGTTCATGGCGGCCGCCATGCCGTGCTCGCGGATGCCCCAGTTGACGTAGCGCCCGGCGTAATCCGGTGCATCCAGAACCGGCGTACCCTTGACGAAGGTATTGTTGGATCCGGTCAGGTCGGCCGAGCCCCCGATCATTTCCGGCACGGCTCCGAACAGGGCTTCCAGTGCAGCGCCCGAGGCCTGACGCGTGGCCTGGGCCGGTTTGTCCTCGATCAGACGGGCGATCCCGGCATTCAGGGCGTCAAAGGCGCGTTCCGGCAGGTCGCCGGCCATGGCCCGGGTGAAGTCCGCCGCCTGGGGCGAGGCCGCCAGTCGAGCCTCCCAGGCCTTGCGCGCCCCCGAACCGCGCTTGCCCACCTTCTTCCACGCCTTTTCGATCGCCTCGGGCAGCTGGAACGGCGCGTGCGTCCACGACAGACCCAGCCGGGTCGCCGCGATCTCGGCGGCCCCGAGAGCGGCCCCGTGGGTCTTGTGGCTGCCTTCCATCGTCGCGGCACCGCGACCGATCTTCGTCTTGCAGGCGATCAGGGTCGGGCGGTCCTGTTTCGTGGCCCACTGCAGGGCCGACTTGATGGCCTTCATGTCGTGACCGTCGACGGCCTTGACCGCCCAGCCGGCCGCCTTGAAACGCGCCTTCTGGTCGGTGGCGTCCGACAGGCTGACGGCCCCGTCGATGGTGATGGCATTGTCGTCCCACAGAACCGTGAGCCGGTTCAGCCGGTAGCGCCCGGCCAGGGCGATCGCCTCCTGCGAGACGCCTTCCATCAGACAGCCGTCACCGGCGATGACCCAGGTCCTGTGGTCGACGAGGTCTTCACCGTATTTCGCCGCCAGATACCGCTCCGCCATGGCGAAGCCGATGGCATTGGCAAGGCCCTGACCCAGCGGACCGGTCGTGGTCTCCACCCCCGGCATATGGCCGTACTCGGGATGGCCGGCCGTCTTCGATCCCCACTGGCGGAAGTTCGACAGCTGTTCGGTGGTGGCGGCCTTGTACCCGGTCAGGTGCAGAAGGGCATAGATCAGCATCGAGCCGTGGCCGGCCGACAGGATGAACCGGTCCCGGTCCGCCCAGTCCGGGCGGCTGGCGTCGAACTTCAGAAACTTCGAGAACAGCACCGTCGCCACATCGGCCATACCCATCGGCATGCCGGGGTGGCCGCTGTTGGCCTTCTCCACGCCGTCCATGGCCAGCACCCGGATGGCGTCCGCCATCTGGCGTGGTGTGGCTTTGTCGGTCTCGGTCTGGGCGGCGGCCACGGGCAAATCTTTCGTCTGGGGGCGGAAAAGGCGGGCGGCGCCGCTTTACCGCGCCGTCCCGGCGGGTTCTATACGAAATCTGGAGGAAACGATGGCCGACGCCACGACTGCCGCGCGCGACAGGATCGACCGGGCCCTCACTCTGCTGGAAAGCAAGGTGCAGGCGCTGAAGACGCGCCAGGCTTCCCCGCAAGCCCTCGCCGACGATGACCTGTTTGCCATTCCCGCCCCCGGGGCACCGGCTGACACGAAGCGCATCGCCGCGCTTGAGGCGGCGGGCCATCAGGCCTCGGCGGCTCTGGCCGCGGCGGCCGAAGCAATCCAGGAGGTCCTGTCAGGGGACGTCCGCGAACCGGATGGGTCCGCCTGATGGCCACGGTCACGGTGGAGATCAACGGTCGCCCCTATGCGGTGGGCTGTGCCGACGGACAGGAGGAACGCGTCCGCATCCTGGCCAAACAGTTCGATACCCATGTCCGTCAGGTCGCGGCGGATGTCGGCCATGTGGGCGACATCCGCCTGTTCCTGATGGCCGCGCTCGTTCTGGCCGATGAACTGCATGAGGTGCGGATGACGAACGGGGCGGGAGCCGGCCTGTCAGCCCCTGCCGCGCCCGTCACCCCGATGCCGGCCGAACCCGGTGTGGCCGAGGCCCTGAACGCTGTCGCTGCCCGGATCGAGAAGATCGCCCAGGGGATCTAGCCGCCATTGCCGCCCGGCCTCATCGCGCCTATCTTGATCAGCGGCGGGTCAGCTGTGGCTCACGTCGAAGGCAACACATCCTCGCGGCCTTAATTCACTCGAAGGGATCTGCCCCTGTCCGACCTCGTGGGGTCGGGTACGCGGAGCCCACCTGGCTACCCAGGCTCGAGAGGATTTAAACCGTCCTTCACGGCTCTCATGGCGCCGCCAACCCTTTTCCCAGTTTCGCTACCGCTCAGCGCGCGGCGCTTCGCTGCTTGAGCGCGGGGCGGGGCACGCGTAATCTCTCTCCACAACAGGGGCAGGCCATGAAACGCGGCTGGTTCGGGCCAAGGCGCATCGGGTGGGGGGCGGCTCCCACAAGTTGGGAAGGCTGGCTGGCCACCGGCGTGATGGTGCTGGCCTTGATCGGTGTTTCGGTAGGCTTCGGAGATCGGTCGAACGACTGGATCGGACAGATGGCCGTGCTCGCGATCTATTCGGTCGTGGTGCTTCTGACCTACAGGCGTGACGCCCGGACGCCGTTCTGACAGTTCCCGGAAAGTCCGCTATCCGGGCCGAGGCCCGCGCGACGCGTCGCCATCTGGCGGCATCATCCCCGGATGCTGCCGTCGGGGCCGCGCTCTTCGCCAATGACCTGCCGCCAGCCCCCGTTGTCGCGGTCTACCGCGCCATGGGCTCAGAGTTCGACGCCGAACCTCTCGCACTGGCAATGCGGGCCGCCGGTCGCACCCTTTGTCTCCCGGTCGTCCTCGAGCGTGACGCCCCCATGATCTTTCGTCGCTGGTCCCCGGGTGACCCGCTGGAGCCGGACGCCGCCGGCTGTCCCGCGCCGCTTCCCCTGGCCGAGGTCGTCGATCCCGACCTGATCCTGACGCCGCTTCTGGCCTTCGATGAGTTCGGCGGGCGGCTGGGGCAGGGCGGCGGCTACTATGACCGCACCTTCGCGGCGCGCTCCTCCGCCTTGCGGATCGGCCTCGCCTATGCCGGCCAGCGGGTCCCGCGCCTGCCCATGGAGTCGCACGACGTCCGCCTGCATGGCGTTCTGACCGAGGTCGGCTATACCGCCGCCCGAAAGGTCTAACTCCTCATGCGTCTTGCCTTCTTCGGCGATGTGATCGGCAAGTCCGGTCGCGATGGCCTGTCCGACCACCTTCCCGGCCTGAAGCGCGTGCTCGGGCTCGATTTCGTCGTGGTTAATGCCGAGAACGCCGCCGGCGGTTTCGGCATCACCGAGAACACGGCGAAAGAGCTGTTCATGGCCGGGGCCGACTGTCTGACGCTCGGCAACCACTCCTGGGACCAGCGCGAGGCCCTGACCTATATCGTGCGCGAGCCGCGCCTGATCCGGCCGGCCAACTATCCCCGGCTGATGGATGCGCCCGGCGCGGGTGCCAATCTGTTCGAGACCCCGTCCGGCAAGACCGTTCTGGTCACCAATGTGCTGGGTCGCATCCATATGGACCCCAATGACGATCCGTTCAGCGCTGTGGACCGCGAGTTGAACGCCTGTCCCATGGGCGTGGCCGCCGACGCCATCATCGTCGACATGCATGCCGAGGCGACCTCGGAGAAGATGGCCATGGGCCATTTCTGCGACGGCCGCGTCTCGCTGGTGGTCGGCACCCACACCCACGTCCCCACTGCCGACGCCCAGATCCTGCCCGGCGGTACGGCCTACCAGACCGACGCCGGCGGCTGCTGTGACTATGACTCGGTCATCGGCAACGAGAAGGAAGAGCCCCTGCGGCGCTTCACCACCCGCATCTCCGGCGGCCGCTACGTCCCCGCCCACGGGCCCGCCACCGTCTGCGGCGTCTATGTCGAGACCGACGACCGCACGGGCCTCGCCACCCGGATCGAGCCGATCCGCGTCGGCGGGCGGCTGAAACAGACGATCCCGGAAGCCGCCTAGACCATCATCGGCCGGGCGTTGCCTGCACTCCGGGCGCAGCCCGTCCTGTCTTCGATTTAATGCAGCGGGCTGCATCCGTTCGATCGCCCGCCAGCCTCTGAGTCCCGACAGTCCTGTCAGGAGAAGAGAATGCTGAAACTGCTTGCCGCCCTCGCGATGCTTGCCCTGCCGACCGCGGCCGTGGCCCAGACGGCGGAACCGGTCGAAGTCATGATCCTTGGGACCTATCACTTCGACAATCCGGGACGGGATGTTCACAACGCCCGCATCGACTCCGTCCTGACGCCTGACAAGCAGCGCCAGCTTGAAGACGTGGCTGATTCCCTCGCCCGGTTCCGCCCCACCGCCGTTGCGGTTGAACGTGTGGCGACGGATCAGGCGACCCTGCTGGATCAGGCCTTTCCGGGCTTTTCGCCTGCCGCCCTGCGGACCAACGCCGACGAGCGGGTGCAGATCGGCTACCGTCTTGCCCATCGGCTGGGCCTGTCCCGCGTCTATGCGATTGACGAACAGGAGATGGACGGTGAGCCGACCTACTTCCCCTACGGGGCCGTCAGCAACTGGGCGCAGGCAAACGGTCAGGCCGACGCCCTGGCGGCCATGAGCGCCACCATCGGAGCCTTGGTCGCAGACCTTGAACACCGCCAGCGGACCCAGGACATCGGGCAGGTCCTGGCCTTCATGAACGGGCCTGAGCCCGCCGCGAACGACAAGGCCTTCCATTATGCCCTGATGCGGTTCGGGGCGGGTGACGCCCAGCCCGGCGCGATCCTGAACGGGCGCTGGTTCACACGCAACGCCGAGATCTTCGCCCGTCTGATGCAGGTCGCCGAACCGGGAGATCGTATCGTCGTGGTCTACGGGGCCGGCCATTCCGCCTGGCTTCGCGACATGGTTGAGGCCACGCCCGGCTTCCGCCTGATCGAGCCCGACGACTATCTGCCGGCAGAGTGAGCGGCGGCGGCTTCGCTCGACGGCTGCGAGGCGCGCATTTCGGCGATTTCGCGCGTCCGGGCTGCGATCACGGCCCCGGCCATACGCCGCACCTCCGGGTCGCGGCTGTCGCGCAGGGCCACCTCGGCCATGGCCACCGCCCCCTGGTGGTGGGCGATCATCTTGGCAATATAGGCCTGATCGATTGTCTCTCCCGTGGCAGCGGCCATCCGCCGGTGCATCTCCGCCTCTGAGGCGGCAAAGGCCTGATCGCCGGCCATGGGGCCGGCTGCTGCGGCCAAGGCGTGATCTGCGCCGTGACTGTCCGGGCCCGATACCGTCCCTTCCTTGACCGTCGCGGCGTGGTTGCGGGTCGAGGCCTCCCGCATCGCCTGCTCCACCGGATCCCCGCCGCCGTCGCACG
>JAIEQA010000010.1 GCA_019748095.1 Caulobacteraceae bacterium
CAGCCCCGGGCGCGGGTCAGCAGGGCGCGCCAGTTGGCCATATGCTCGAACATCTCGACCGAGACGATCCGGTCATAGGTCCCCGGCACGGGGGCCTCGAAATCATTCATGTCGCAGGTGATGACGCGGAGGTTCGTCAGCCCGCGGAGCCGCGCCTGTTCCTCGATATGGCCGCGCTGGCCATGGCTGTTCGACACCGCCGTGATCCGGCTGTTCGGATAATGCTCCGCCATCCACAGCGACAGCGAGCCCCAGCCACAGCCAAGTTCGAGAACGCTTTGCCCGTCCTCCAGCCCGGCATGGGCGCAACTCTCGGCCAGCGCCTTCTCCTCGGCCTGGTCCAGCGTCTCCGCCCCATCCCCGTAAAGGCAGCAGGAATACTTCAGCCGCGCCCCCAGACAGATCCGGAAGAATTCGGGCGGCAGCTCATAGTGCTGATCGTTGGCGGCGTCGGTGTGTTCGGCGATCGCGCGTGCCGCCATCTCGCGGGCAAAGGCTGCGGAATCATGCGGTCCCTCGCGGTCCAGCCGCTTGCGGGCCTCGGTGACCAGACTGGTGATCGCCCTGCGGGTGACGAAGTCCGGGAACGGCGCATCCTGCAACTGGCGAATGGCGACGTTGGCGATGTTCATGCGGCGATCCTGACATTGCGCGGCCGGGCGCGGACCCTTACCCCTGTGGTCAGGTGTAGCGGCTCCGCTTCGGAAGACCAGCCAGTTACGCGGGGTCGGGCGCGGCGGATGACCTCATCCGCCGCGGGTCTGCTACCGTAGCTGGACAGTCCGCGCCGCACCCGTTTCGGAGATCGCATGAGCCCCTCTTTCGCCCCGGAAACCGCCGCCCCCGGATCGCGCATCGCCGTGGTCGGCGCGGGCATCGCCGGCCTGTCCTGCGCATGGCTGTTGTCAAAGCGCCACGACGTCACCCTGTATGAGGCGGACGACCGGATCGGTGGTCATTCCAACACGGTCGAGGCCCCGACCCCCGCCGCCCCCGTGGCCGTCGACACCGGCTTCATCGTCTACAACGCCGACAACTATCCCAATCTGGTGGCCCTGTTCGACCATCTGTCGGTCCCGACGAAGCCCGCCCACATGTCCTTCGCCGTTTCCATGGACGACGGGGCATTCGAATACTCCAGCCATGGCCTGACCGCCCTGTTCGCCCAGAAGCGCAACTACGCCAGCCCCCGCTTCTGGCGCATGATCTCGGACCTGCTGAGGTTCCAGAAACAGGCCCCGCGCGACCTCGCCGAGATGGACCGCACCGGCGAGACCCTGATCGAATACCTCGACCGCAACCGCTACGGCGACCTGTTCCGCGACGCCCACCTGCTGCCCCAGGCCGCGGCCATCTGGTCCTCGACCCTGGGCCAGATGACCGGCTATCCGGCGGCGTCCTTCGTCCGGTTCTACATGAACCACAATCTGCTGACCTATGACCTCAAGCCCACCTGGCGCACGGTCGACGGCGGCAGCCGCGAATATGTCACCCGCCTGCACGCCGACTTTACGGGCCGCACGGTTACGAAGGCCGGGGTGGCCGGCGTCACCCGCGACGGGACCGGGGCGACCCTGCGCTTCACCGATGGCCGCAGCGAACGGTTCGACGCCGTCGTCCTGGCCACCCACTCCGATCAGGCCCTGCGCCTGCTGGACCAGCCCTCGGCCGACGAACAGCGCCTGCTGGGGGCCATCGGCTATCGTCCCAACCGCGCCCTCCTGCATCGCGACACGTCCCTCATGCCGAAACGGCGCAAGGCCTGGGCCGCCTGGACGCACAAGGGCTATTCCGACCGCGCAGGCGAGGGCGGCGTCACCTACTGGATGAACGAGCTCCAGTCCCTGCCCGGCCCGCCCCTGTTCGTCAGCCTGAACCCGGCGAAGGATCCCGACCCTGCCCTCGTCCTCGGCGAATGGGACTATGAACACCCGGTCTTCGACACTGCGGCCGTGCGGGCCCAGTCCGAACTCTGGTCGCTTCAGGGTCAGGCCGGCGTCTGGTTCGCCGGGGCCTGGTTCGGGTCGGGCTTCCATGAAGACGGGCTCCAGGCAGGCCTCGCCGTCGCCGAACAACTGGGCGGCGTCCGCCGACCCTGGTCCGTCGCCAACGAAAGCAGCCGCATCGTGCTGGGCGACACCCCGGCCGCGATGTCAGAGGCGGCGTGACGACGAAGGAACATTCGTCCCCCGTCGGGGGTGGAGCAGACGAGCATCGCTTGGCTGCGACCGGACCGCGGAGCGGTGGAGGGGGCCAACCTCGGACACCGTCGCTCGCGTTGGCCCCCTCCGTCACGGCGCGAAGCCGCGCCGCGCCACCTCCCCCGACGGGGGAGGATCGCAACGCCCTTTACGTCGGCCGCGTGGTCCACCACCGTGTCCACGGCATCCAGCACACCCTGCGCTACCGCCTCTACATGCTGCTGCTCGACATCGACACGGCCGAGGCCCGTATCCGCCCCCTGCGCTGGCTGACCCACGGCCGCTTCGGCCTGATGAGCTGGCGCGCCCGCGACCACGGCGACCGGTCCGGTACCCCGCTCCGGGAACAGGTCGAAACCCATCTGTCCGCCGCCGGGATCGACATCGCCGGCGGTCCGGTGCGGCTGCTCTGCATGCCTCGCATCCTTGGCTATGGCTTCAACCCCCTGGCCGTCTATTTCTGCCACCGCCCCGACGGAACCCTGGCCGCCCTCCTCTATGAGGTCACCAACACCTTCCACGAGCGCCATTCCTACCTCGTCGCCGTGCCCTCTCCTCCCCCGTCCGGCGACAGGGCGTTCCGCACGCCTGTCCGCCAGACGACCGAAAAGACCTTCTTCGTCTCCCCCTTCATGGACATGGACCTGACCTACGACTTCACCGTCCATGCCCCGGATCAGGCCGTGTCCGTCGTCGTGGCGGTCCGCCGCGGCGACACCCTCATCCTGACCGCCTCCTTCGCCGGTGCCCGCCGCCCCCTCAATGACCGCGAACTGCTCCGCGCCTGGCTCAGCCACCCCCTCCTGACCTGGAAGGTGATGTGGGGCATCCACTGGGAGGCCCTGCGCGGCATGCTCAAGGGCGCCAGATACCGCAACCGTGACAAGCCACCGGCCCATCCGGTGACGCTGGGGGCACCTCGCCAGATCTAGCGCTCCGGCCGGATCATCATCCGCAACCCGGCCCCCTGCGCCGGGACCATGACCCGGCTTCAGGACATCGCTTGACTCTTGTTTCGATGTTTAGCTAAACACCAACTTATGAACGCGGTTTTCAAGGCTCTCTCCGATCCGACGCGGCGCAAGGTGCTCGAGCTGTTGCGCGAGCGGCCGATGACGGCGGGTGAGCTGAGTGCTCAGTTTCCGGTTTCGCGGCCCACCATGTCCGCGCACTTCAACGTGCTCAGGGAAGCGGACCTGATCGATTCCGAACGCCGCGGCACGACCGTGACCTACCGTCTCAAATTGACGGTGCTGGAAGACGCGCTTCTGGGTTTTGCCCAGGTATTCGGCTTCAAGCCCCCGTCGTCGAAAGAGGATCAGACATGACGTTCAACCGCACCGCCACATCCGCGATCGGCGCAGCTCTCCTGATCGGTCTGGCGGCCCTCGGCAGGCTGGCAGAGCATCTGGAGGTGATCGACGCCGACATGCTGTCCCGACTGATCCAGATCGCGATCGGCCTGTCTCTGGTCCTCTTTGCCAACGCGGCACCCAAGCAGATCGGCCGGCCCCGTGCCTCGGTCGAGGCTGAAGGCCGGGCCCAGGCGGCTCGCCGCATCGCAGGTTGGTCCCTCACGCTTGCCGGGCTGATCTATGCCGGGGTCTGGGTCTTTGCGCCCGTCGCCCTCGCCGCCCCGATTTCGCTCGCGGTCGTAGGGATCGGCCTGACCGTCACGGTTGTCTACGCCCTGAACGCGTGCCGATCACGAAGCGCCGACCTCGCAGGCTGACATCCGGCTTGTCAGGACAGGCGACACTGCCCGTCCGCGGCTGAACCCGACCCATCCTCCTTCGCCCTGTCCGTCCGGTGGCTCACCGCGACGACGCCTCATCATGCCCTTTTTCCGGAGCCTCTCATGTCCCTCGCCTCTCTTGGCCGCACACTGCGCACGGCTCTGCCCGCTGCCATCGGCGGTCTCGTCCTGTTCATCAGCGGAGGGGCCTTGGCCGAACCCGCGATCTGGGCGGTGCGCGACCACGACTCCACGGTCTTTCTGTTCGGAACGATCCACGTAATGAAGTCTGACACGGCATGGCGCTCGCCTCGCTTCAATGCCGCCTTCAGCAGTGCGGACACACTGATCCTCGAGGTCGAGAACCCGGAAGACCAGGCCGCTGTCCTGCCCCTGATCCAGGAGCATGGCCTCTCGCCGGACCGGCCGCTCTCAAGTCTCCTGTCCGCTGAGGACCTGTCTCGCCTCGACACAGCGGCGAAGTCCGTGGGGCTCACCGCGGCGCAACTGGATCCCCTTCGGCCCTGGCTGGCCTCGCTCTCTCTGGCCGCAGCGCCGCTCCGTCGCGCCGGCTTTGATCCGGCTTCGGGCATTGATCCGGTCCTCAGGGCCGAAGCCCTGGCCGCAGGGATGACGGTCGCCGGTCTGGAGACGCTGGACCAGCAGGTCCGCCTGCTGGCCGGTTTTCCCGAGGCCGGTCAGTTGGCCTATCTGATGCGGTCGCTGAACGATTTCGACGAGGGTGCGGCACAGCTTGAACGTCTGGTCGAGGCCTGGCTTGCCGGTGATGTCGCCGGGGTCGGAGAGATCGGTGTGCGCTCGATGCGTGAGGTCGGAGAGGGCGTCTATCAGGTGCTGCTGGTCGAGCGGAACCGCGCCTGGGCCGAGCGCATCTCGGCGACGCTGGACGACACCGGAACGACGTTCATCGCTGTCGGTGCCCTTCACCTCGCGGGAGAGGATAGCGTGCAGCGCCTGCTGGAGGACCGCGGTCTGACCGTCGAGCGCGTCCAGTAGCGCTCGCCCCGGTGCCCGGTTGCTGATCAGGGTGCGGAGTCCGCGCGGCTCCGCCCCGGGACAGAGCCTGTTGACCTGCGGGTGGCCCCTACGTCCGAATCTGTCGCACACCCGGCTTACAAGCCGGCGTGACCCTTGCCGACCCGCACCCCTTCGGCCCGGCGGGCGCTGTGGCCCCAACCGACGAAAGCGGACTCAACGGACTCAGTGGACTCAGTGGACCCTGTTTTTTGCGTCACCCTTGCCCCGCCCCCGACCCCGCGTTACGGACGAACAGACGCCACCGATATTCATCCATCGGTGAAATAAAAGAGGAAGCGATGCGCAAGATCTTTCCGGACGCCGCGGCCGCGCTCGAGGGCCTGACCTTCGATGGCATGACCATCATGTCCGGGGGCTTCGGCCTGTGCGGCATCCCGGAGAACCTCATCGCCGCCCTGAAGGGCTCGGGCGTCAAGGGTCTGACCGTCATCTCCAACAACGCCGGCGTCGACGGCTTCGGCCTCGGCCAGTTGCTGGAGACCCGCCAGATCGCCCGGATGATCTCGTCCTATGTCGGCGAGAACAAGGAGTTCGAACGCCAGTACCTGGCCGGCGAGCTGCAACTGGAGTTCAACCCCCAGGGCACCCTGGCCGAGCGCATCCGCGCCGGCGGGGCCGGCATCCCTGCCTTCTTCACCGCCACCGGCGTCGGCACCCTGGTGGCCGAGGGCAAGGAAGTCCGCGAGTTCGAGGGCCGCAAATACGTCATGGAGACCGGCCTTGTGGCCGACCTGGCCATCGTCAAGGCATGGAAGGCCGACGCCGCCGGCAACCTCGTGTTCCGAAAGAGCGCCCGCAACTTCAACCCGATGATGGCCACGGCCGGCAAGGTCACCGTGGTCGAGGTCGAACACATCGTCCCGACCGGCACCCTCGATCCCGACCACATCCACACCCCCGGCATCTACGTCGACCGCCTGATCCTCGGCACCTTCGAAAAGCGCATCGAACAGCGCACCGTGCGCCAGCGCGTCGAGGCGTAGGTGTGACCGACCCCCGCGAAGATCGCGGCGCGGCCTATATGGCGACCCTCGACCCCGGTCTCGAGGCCGCCCTGCGCAAGGGCATGGCCCCGATCGCCCCGGACTTCGCCGACATGATGGTGCAGTTCGGCTATGGTGAGATGATGAGCCGGCCGGGCCTCGACCCGCGCGGCCGACAGCTGGTCACCATCGGGGCCCTGACGGCGCTGGGCCACCCGGTCGACCAGCTGAAGGGCCATATCAACGGCGCGCTCAGCGTCGGCGTCACCCCGGCCGAGATCGTCGAGGCCATCATGCAGGTGGCCCTCTATGCCGGCTTCCCGGCCGCCACCAATGGCCTGCGCATCGCCAAACGCGTCTTCGCCGACCGGGGCGTCAGCCCCCTGACCGGAGAGGCGGTCCCATGACGCGCGGCAATCCGGTCCGCTACGTCGAGATCCCGGTCACCAACCTGAACCGGGCCGTGGACTTCTATACCGCCCTGTTCGGTCATACCTTCGAACAGGTGGTCGTCGACGGCTATCCGATGGCCCTGTTTCCGTCCCTCGACGGCGGACCGGGAGCGCCGGCTGCGCTGGTCATGGGCGACATCTATCGTCCGACCCGCGACGGAGCCGTCGTCTATCATCATGTGCCGGACCTCGAGCGGGCGCTCGGTCTCGCCGCCCGTCTGGGGGCCACGGTTCTCTATCCCCTGAAAGACCTTGGAGACCTCGGCCGCGTGGCCGAGATTGAAGACAGCGAGGGCAACCGCCTGGCCCTCCATCAGCCCGCGACCGATGCCGCAACGGAGACGCCCTGATGGCCCGCGCGGTAATGATCGCCAATCGGGATTGTCAGGCCCCAGCCCCCCGGGAGGGACCAGTGACCGACGCGGGCGGTGGCGGCCGCCTCAAGCCGGACATCTGGCTCTGGCTGGCCGGCGGAGGCAGCATCGCGGCCGCATTGCTGCACCTGGCGTGCATGCTCGGCGGTCCAGACTGGTACCGCTGGATGGGTGCAGGCGACGACATCGCTCGTGCCGTCGAGCGGGGGCAACTCCGCCCCTACCTCCTGACCATCGGTATCGCGGCAATCCTTTTCGGCTGGGCCTGGTTCGCCTTCGCAGCAGCCAGACTGCTGCCGAGACCGCCTCTGCTGCGGACGGGACTCGTAGCCATCATCTTCGTCCTGCTGCTCAGAGCGGCTGCCCTGTTCGTGCCTGGACTCTGGGCACCTGAGACTGGTGCGACTTTCAAGATCATCTCGTCCCTAATCGTCCTGGCGCTTGGCCTGTCGTTCCTGATCGGAACGGTCAGAGCCTGGCCCACATTGTCTGTGAGAACCTGATCATGCCCCGCACCCGCGACCAGCTCGCCGCCCGCGCCGCCCGCGAACTGCAGGACGGCTTCTATGTGAATCTCGGCATCGGCATCCCGACGCTCGTGGCCAACTACATCCCCGTCGGCATCGAGGTCACCCTGCAGTCCGAGAACGGCATGCTCGGCATGGGCCCCTTCCCCTATGAGGACGAGGTCGATGCCGACCTGATCAACGCCGGCAAACAGACCATCACCGAGATCCCCGAGAGCAGCTATTTTTCCTCGGCCGACAGTTTCGCCATGATCCGCGGCGGCCACATCAACCTGTCCATCCTCGGGGCCATGGAGGTGGCCGAGAACGGCGACATCGCCAACTGGATGATCCCCGGCAAGCTGGTGAAGGGCATGGGCGGGGCCATGGACCTGGTCGCCGGCGTCAAGCGCGTGGTGGTGGTTATGGAGCACGCCAACAAGCACGGCCAGTCCAAGGTGCTGAAGCGCTGCACCCTGCCCCTGACCGGCACCGGCGTGGTCAGCCGCATCATCACCGACCTCTGCGTCTTCGACGTCAAACCTGACGGCGCAGGGCTGGAACTGGTCGAACTGGCCGAGGGCGTGACGCTGGACGAGGTCGCGGCAAAGACCGAGGCGACCTACACGGTTTCCCAATCGCTCCAGGCTGCGGCATAGTCGGTCCGGATACCGGCGTCGGCAGAACGCCGGACGATGGAGGGTGACATGACGGTTGCAGGATCCCAGGCTCCCCCCGGCGGCGGGGCTCCCGTCCCAGACCCCGACCGCGTCGCTGCGGTCCGGGCCGGTATTGCCGACGAGGCCGGGGCCTGTGCCGCCTTTGCCGAGGCCGAGCACACCGCCCTGACCTCGCTCAACACCCACACCCTGGCGCGCGCCCGCGACGGCGACCTCGGGGAATGTCTGATGCTGCTGGGCCATGTCCGCGACCGGGTCGCCGCCCTGGACCCTGACCGCCTCCAGCCCCGCCGGGGACTCGCCGGCCTGTTCGACAGCCGAGCAGCGCGGCTGAAGGCCTTTCGTGCCGCCTGGGTCTCCACGGCGTCCGCCGTCGGGGACGCTGCCGCGGATCTCGGAACCCGGGGTGGAGCCATCGCGACCCGCCATACCGCCCTTGAAAATCTGTGGGCCGAGACGCGCGACGCCATAGCGGCCCTCGACGTCCCGATCGCCGCCGCCCGCGCCTGGCTTGCCGATCGCCCGTCGGCCCGGCCCGTGATCGCACCCGGTCCGGACGACCTGTACGACCCGGTCGAACCCCAGGCCGACGCCGAGGCCGCCCTCGCCCGGGAACCGGTCGAGGTCCGTGAGGCCGGGCCGGACATCCCCGCCCTGCCCCATCCCCTGGCCGCGCGGCTCGCCGCGCTCGAAGCCGTCCGGGCCGTCGCCCTCGGTCGCCTCCCCCTGCTGCGCGCCGCCCAGAACGCCGACTGCGGGGTCCCCGCCCGGATCCGCGAGGTCTGCGACGGGATCGAGGCCTGGCAGGCCGACTGGCGCGATGCCCTCGGGCTCGCCGGCCGCAAGCCGAAGAAGGTCCAGCCGGATCCCGCCCGCCTGATTCAGGCCCGGACCGCCCTCACCGACGGCCTCGCCCGTGCGGAGCAGGACCTGAAGATGGCCGGGCAACGTCGGGACGAGCTCAACACCCGGACCGCCCCGGATCGGGACGCGCCGCGCCAGGCCGCCTGACCGCCTCGGGCCTCAGGCCCGGCCGGCGTTGGCCTCGGTCCAGGTCACGATCTGGCTGTTGACCTCGCGCGTGGCCGCCTCATAGGCCGCCACGATCGCCGAGACCCGGTTCTCACCGGCCGGCCGGCTGACGCTGAAGGTCTGTTCGGCCACTACCGTCCGCTCGGGGAGCCGCAGCAGCCGCGCCCGCGCCGTCACCACGACCTCGGGCACGGCGCCTGCATGGTCATACCGCGTCTCGAAGCTCCGGACGTCCACGTCCAGCATCCGGCTCACCGGCGTCAGCTCCCGGCGACCGATCAACCGGACCGCCGTCGCCTCGCTACCGAAGGTGCTCTCGAGCGCGGTGCTATACAGCTGGCTGGCCGGCGACACCCAGCGCGCCCCGGCGATATAGGCCGCCTCGCTGCCCGTGATGCCCAGCAACCGGTCACCCCGCGCCGCCTCGGGGAATTCCACAGATCTCAGCCGCACTTCCAGCGGGTCGGACACCGTCGCGGCCGAGACGCCGTCCACGCCTCCGAACCGGTACAGTTGCACCGGATCCGGCGTGGACAGCAGGGCGCACCCCGACAGACTGACGGCCGCAAGGCCGGCGACGAAAAACCTGCGGATCACGGCTGGACCTCCAGTTCCTGGGACGGTGCGCGGCTGATGAAGTCACGCGGGCTGGCGCGGACATCGTCCACCAGACCCCGCAGCGAGTCCGTCGCCTCCTGCAGCCCCTGGATCGCCTCCAGCAGCTGCGGCACGCCGGTGGTGGCGAACTCTCCGGCCGGCCCCTCAATGGCATTGGCCGTCCGGTTGATCGAGGCGATGGCCGTCCGCGCATCCGCGGTGGCCGCATTGATGTTGTTGACCGCCTCACGGCCGTCCTCATTGATCAGGCGGCGGGCATCAGCCCCCAGAGCCTGATATTCGGCAACGGCGGCATTGGCCCCCTCCAGCGCCTTCTCCAGATCCTCGAACAGCCCCTTGCGCGCCTCAAGCTCACTGGACAGGGCCTCGACGTTCTTCAGACTGGTCGAGAAGCTGCGGATGTTGTCGTCGCTCAGCACGCGGTTGATCCGGTTCAGGGCGTCGACCGTCTGGGCCAGCACCGTTCCGGATCCTGACAGCAGTTCGGCGATCGGCGACGGCTGCGACTGGATCACCGGCACGACATTGTCCGGATACTGGGTCTTCAGCAGGGCGCTGCCCTCTGTCCCCGCCGTGATCTGGATGTAATTCAGACCCGTGATGCCCTGCGGCTCCAGCTGGGCGCGGCTCGTCACCCGCACCGGCGTGGTGCCGTTCAGCCGGACGCGGGCGATGACCTGGTTGCCCTCGTTCGGGTCCAGATTCAGGTCCGTGACCTCGCCGACGCGGATGCCGTTGAAATGCACCTCGCCGCCTTCCGACAGCCCGCGCACCGGTCCCGAGAACACGATGTCATAGATGTCATAGTCGTTGTTGAACTGCAGGCGGGCCAGCCAGATGGCGAACACCGCCAGCGCTGCCAGCAGGGCAACTGTGGCGATGCCGACGGCGGCATAGTGGGCGTCTCGTTCCATCTCGGTCCTCTACGCGGCCTTGGTCGCGGCGCGACCCCGGGGCCCCAGGAAATATTCCTTGATCCACGGGTGGTCGGATTTCTCCAGCTCCTGCACCGTGGCCTTCTGGATCACCTGCCTGTCGGCCAGCACCGCCACCTTGTCACAGATGGCGTACAGACTATCGAGGTCGTGGGTGATCATGAAAACGGTCAGACCCAGATCGTCCGACAGCTTGCGGATCAGTTCATCAAACGCCGCTGCGCCGATCGGGTCCAACCCGGCTGTAGGTTCGTCCAGAAAAAGAAGCTCGGGATCCAGAGACAGGGCACGCGCCAGTCCGACCCGCTTGCGCATCCCGCCCGACAGCTCGGCCGGCTTCTGATGATGGCTTTCGGGCTTCAGTCCCACCATGGCGATCTTCATCTCGGCCAATTCCCGGATGGTGTCACGCGGCAGCCTTGTGTGCTCGACCATGGGCGAGGCGACATTCTCCAGCACGGTCAGGGCCGAAAACAGCGCCCCCTGCTGGAACAGCACGCCGGTGCGCCGCTCCAGCCGGCCGCGGTCGGCGTCCGACATGTCGCCGGTGTCCTGACCGAAGATGCGGATGGACCCGCCCTCCGGCTCCTTCAGCCCGATAATGGAGTTCAGCAGGACGGTCTTGCCGGTACCCGATCCACCGACCACGCCCAGCACTTCACCGCGCACGACATCCAGATCCAGATCGCGGTGGATCACCTGTTCACCGAACTGGCTCAGCAGGCCACGAACCTCGACCAGGTTCTCCGGCTCGGCCGCCGGATCATTCACGGGCTGGTCGCTCATATGTCCAGCTCCAGATAGATCAGGGCGAACACCGCATCCAGGAAGATGATGGCGAAGATCGCCTGCACCACGGCGGCCGTCACCCGCCGGCCCAGGCTTTCGACATCGCCCGAGACCGCCAGACCCTGCCGGCAGCCGATGGCAGCGACCACGATGGCGAACACGGGAGCCTTGGACAGCCCGACCATCATGTGTGTGAACATGTCCGGATTATCGACCATGCGCTGCAGGAAAAACGCCGGCCCGAGCGCCAGCTGGCTCCAGGTCACCAGCATGCCGCCAAACAGGCCGGCCAGCATGCCGACGAAGGTCAAAAGCGGCAGCATGACGATCAGGGCCGCCAATCGGGGGATGACGAGGGCCTGGAAGGGATTGACCCCCATGACCTGCATCGCATCCACTTCCTGGTTCATCCGCATCGAACCGATCTCGGCCGCGAAGGATGATGCCGAGCGTCCGGCCAGCAGCACCGAGGTGATGACCACGGCGAACTCCCGCAGCACCGAGACACCGATCAACTCCACGGCGAACACCCCGGCACCGAACTGGGTCAGCAGGTCGGCACCCAGGAAGGCGATGACCGCGCCGATGAAGAAATTCGTCACCATCACGATCGGCATGGCATCAAGGCCGGACCGGTCGGCCTGACTGACCCAGGCGGGCCAGCGGATCGCCCCGGGACGGCGCAGAGCGTGGCCCGACGCTCCCATCAACCGGCCCAGAAACGCCATCGACAGCAGGAATTCGGCCGCCGCGTCATGCAGGCCGTGGCCGATCTTGGCGAACACATGGGACAGTGAGTTCGCGCGTCTGGGAGGGGGCACCGTCTGCCGCTCGAGGGTCTCGACCATGGCATAGATGCGGCCCGCCTCGGGCCTCGCATCGAATGCCCCCGTCGGCATCGCGCAACCTGACGCCTGCACGAGGGCCAGCGCGCCTGCGGTGTCGAACCGTCCCAGCGCACTCAAATCGACGGACCTGACCGTCTGGCCTTCCAGATCGCTGCCCAGCCGGACCGCAGCCCGCCCCAGCTCCATGGTCGTCCAGTCACCGCTGAGCTTCAGCAGCACGCCGTCGCCCTCGGCGTCCTCGATACTGAAGTCGGCAGTGGTCATTTGCTGTCCTTAGCCGACCAAAGACGAATCGCCCATGCCTTGCCACCCCCGTGAACGCGCAGAAGCTGACCCGCGTTCTCAATCCGCAACAGAATTTTGCCGGGTTACAATCGTTGCGCGAACCCGCTTCAGGTCGACCACAAAGGCGGCCCGCTCCCTCTGCCGTGCCTCTTCGTCGGGCAGCCGAAGCAGATAGGACGGATGAACGGTGACCATTCCGATGGAGCCATCCGGCAGGGGCAACGCCGTCCCGCGCTCCGCTGTCACCGCCACCTTGCGGTTCAACACGGCAAACGCTGCCGTTGCGCCCAACGCCAGAACCACCCTTGGCCGCACCAGCCGGCGCTCCTGATCCAGCCACCAGCGACAGGCGCTGATCTCGCTGGCCACCGGGGTCTTGTGCAGCCGCCTCTTGCCGCGCGGCTGATGTTTGAAGTGCTTCACAGCGTTGGTGACATAGACCCCGGACCGGTCGATGCCGGCCTCGGCCAGCGCTTCGTCCAGCACCTGCCCCGCCGGCCCGACGAACGGCCGCCCGGCCAGATCCTCCTGATCCCCCGGCTGCTCACCGACGATCATCAGGGTTGCGGCCCTGGACGGCCCCTCGCCGCACACCCCCTGGGTCGCGTCCCGCCACAGCTCACAGCGGCGGCAGGCCTGCACGCCATGGCGCAGTTCCTCGAGTGTCGAGGCGACGAACCCCTCGTCGTACGCCCCGTCCCGGGCCTGCCGGGCGATCGCCTTCGACAGCCGCGCATTGGGCTCGCTGTGCGGGGCAGCCACCATGATCTCGGTCCGCTCCCGCGACGCGGCCACCAGCCCCGGGATCAGCGACGCCTCGGGCAGGTTCTTCCAGTACTGTTTGGGCATTTCGCCCTGCATGGTCTTCACCTTCAGCCGCGCGGGATTGAAGGTCGAGGCGTAGTAGGTCTTCCAGAATTCCTCGATCTCGTCGTCCTGGGGGGCGTCCGCCGCCGTCGCGGCCGGGCCGAACGTCAGCGCTGCCCCGTCCCAGAAACACGACCCGTCCGGGGTCAGGATCGACCAGCGCATGGTGGTGAACCGCCGCACGAAAAAGCCCGAGGTCTTCTCCAGCACCCGGTGCGCCGGTTCGAACCAGGCCACATAGGCCTCGCCGGCCTCATCCTCGATCATGCGGAACCGGACGAAGGCCTTCATCTTGTGCGAGGCCCGGCTGACGTTCTTCGCCCGCTCCATCGCGTCCCCGACATCGACGTCAGACACCACCTTCATCAGGTCCGGCTCATCCCTCAGCCGCCACAACAGCCGGTACATCAGGTCGAACCGGTCCGCCGACCGGTGCAGGATGACCTCCTGCGCAACGTCGACGAAGGCGCGCGGCACGGTGAATTCCGTTTCCATTGGCCGCTGCCCCGGCCCGGGCTCGGCGGGCGGTGCCATGTCGAACAGCAGGCCATTGTCGGCCGCCCCCGCCACCCGGAATCGCGCCGCTGCCGGCTCGACCCCCGCCAGCCGGAACGCCCGCGCCGCCTTGCGCCACCCGGCGAAATCCGTCTCCCCGGCCAGCTCCGCCACGGCCATCAGAACAGGCTCAGCTGCTCGGGCCTCGGCTCCGGGCTCAACCGCGCGCGCAGATCGACCGCGTCGGTCAGCCCGCCCGGCGTCCAGTCCAGCGCCGTGATGAAGGGCCGGACCTTGTCGATGCCCCGGCACAGCCGTGCGATGTCCTCCAGCCTCAGGGTCCTGTAGCGTCGCACCGAGATCATCCGGTTGACCGATTTGACCCCCAGCCCCGGTACCCGCAGCAGCATCTCGCGGCTGGCGGTGTTCACATCCACCGGAAACTGCGCCCTCTGGTTCAGCGCCCATGCCAGCTTGGGATCGATGGCCAGATCCAGCATCCCGTCGGTCGAGGCCTCACTGATCTCGGGGGCGGAAAAGCCATAGAACCGCATCAGCCAGTCGGCCTGGTACAGCCGGTGCTCGCGCATCAACGGCGGTTTCGACAGCGGCAGGACCGAACTGGAGTCCGGAATGGGCGAAAAGGCCGAATAATAGACCCGGCGCAGGCCATAGCCTCCGTACAGCGACGCCGACCGGTCCAGGATCTCGGTGTCCGGCGCGCCGTCGGCCCCGATGATCAGCTGCGTCGACTGCCCGCCCGGCGCGAACTTCGGCGGCCGCGCCCGATCGCCCTTGCGCGGCTTCGCCGCCTCCACCTTCAGCCGGACATCGGCCATCGCCTTCTTGATGACCCCCACGTCCTTCTGCGGGGCCAGCCGGCCCATGGCCTCGTCGCGCGGCAGTTCGACATTGGCCGACAGCCGGTCAGCATACAGCCCCGCCTCCTCGACCAGCCGCGGATCCGCCTCAGGGATCAGCTTCAGATGGATGTAGCCGCGGAAGTCGTGCTCCTCGCGCAGCTTCTTGGCCACCAGGACCAGCTGCTCCATGGTGTAGTCGCCCGACCGGATGATCCCCGACGACAGGAACAGCCCCTCGATATAGTTGCGGCGATAGAAGTTGAGTGTCAGCTCGACCACCTCGTCCACATTGAACCGCGCCCGTTGCACGTTCGAGGACACGCGGTTGATGCAATAGACGCAGTCGTAGATGCAGAAGTTGGTCAGCAGGATCTTCAGCAGGCTGATGCACCGCCCGTCGGGCGTATAGGCATGGCAGATGCCCATGCCCTCGGTCGAGCCGATCCCCTTGCCGCCCCGGCTGTCGCGTTTCGATGTGCCCGAGGACGAGCACGAGGCGTCATATTTCGCCGCGTCGGCCAGAACCGCCAACTTCTTCCGCAAATCCAGCTGAGCCATTGTTCCCATTATGTTCCGCTTCGGGAACAGGGTCCAGCGTTCAGTGGTCGCAGGCCGGCGACCTATCTCAGATAGTTCAGAAGCGACACTTCCCGCAGCTGGCTCACCACCTGGGCCGAGGCCTGGACCGCCACCTGCGACAGCTCCAGATCCGTCACCGCCTGGGCCAGGTCGGCGTCCGTCCGCTCTGCAACCAGTTCATTCAGGGACAGCTTCTGGGCCTCGTGACTGGCGTTGATCTGCTCCATCCGCTTCTGCAGCGAACCGTTGCGTGAGGCGATATCGACCGTCGACTTCACGGCAGCGTCGATCCGGCTCAGCTGATCGGTCAGCCAGGCCTTCTGGGCCGGGGTGGGCTTTCCGGTCAGGGGCCCCGTCGCGGGATTGTCGTTGTAGGCCCGGATGTCGCGGAAGATCTGGAAGATGTGGCTCTCGGTGACCCCGTCATCCTCGATGAAGGTGAAGCCATCCGCCAGATAGCCGGTCTCGACCGAGGTGTTCTCCGCCACCCGCGACACCGGCTTGATCGAGTCATTGTTGAGCGTTGCCGCCACACTGCCGGCGGCGGCCAGGTCTCCCAAACTGCCGACCAGAACGGGGGCGTTGGCCGTATCGGCCCCGGCGAACAGATAGCCACCCTGATGGCGCGCATTCAGTCCGTTGGCAACATTCTGGAACTGGCCCCCGATGTCGAGCATCAGGGTGGTTGCGGAATCCGACGCCAGCACACCGCCCACGGCCTCGCGGACTGCGGTGAGGGCGTCAGCGATCTGGTTCAGCGCCAGGTCCTGGGTGGCCAGTCTCGCTGAGACCACCTCACCCGTGTCCAGAAAGCCCTGAACCCGGCTTTCCGCACCCTTCAGCCCCGTCAGGGTTTCGGCACTGCGCCCGAACCCGGTCAGATCGGTGGCGACCTTGCGGGTCGCGACGCGATTGGACGCATTCTCCTGCTGTTGTTGCGCCGCCATGAGGTTCAGCAGCGCCGACTGGTAGTTGCCAGTGGTCGAAACGCGGGTCATCAGATCATCCCCAGCAGTATGTCGTACATATCCTTGGCCGCCTGAATCATTCGGGCCGAAGCATTAAAGGCTTGCTGATAGGTCGTCATCAGCACCAGTTCCTCGTCCAGGTTGACGCCCTCGAAATTGGCCTGTCGGGACGAGGCCTCGGTCGCCAGCGCCTGGGCGCTCAGCTGGCGCGATTTGGCGGTCTGGGCCCGCCCGCCGATCTCGCCGGACAACTCCGACGCATAGCGGGAAACCGACAGGCTGCCGCCCGGGTTATCGCCGGCGGCCGAGAAGCGAACCGTCGTCTGGCCCGCGTCCGCCAGACCAAGAGCCCCGCGGCCATCGCCGGTACTCAACGCCGACGTCCCTGCGGCTGCTGCCAGGTTCAACTGCGCCAGCGACAGTCTTGCCGGACTTTGGCGGATGTCGGTCCGTACCGAAAAGCCATCCGCGCGCGACGCCCGGACGCCACCAAGGCCGAACAGTTCCGCGGCCGAAACGCCCGACGCCGACTGGGTCGTGGTGTCCTCCAGCACGCTCATCCGGGCGGGTGGGTCCCCATAGCCCTTGAACGTCAGTTCTCCAGTGGCCCCGAGGGTGAAGGCTCCATAGCTCCCCGCGCCACTGCCGGTGCTGTTCAGGGCCGTCATCAGTTCCGCAACCGTACCGGCAGGACCGGGCACAGTGATCTTGACGTCACGCAGCTTCATCCCGCTTTCGGCGGTGAATCGCAACGTCAGCGTCTGCCCCGCCGCAAAGCCATGCAAGGAGGTGGCCGTCAGCCCCTGATCATAGAGGGCTGGCCGGTCGGTCGAGATCAGGTCGTTCAGGCCGAAATAGTGCGAGAAGCCGCGCCCGGCCTTGGTGCTCGGTGTCGTGGCGCTGTCGGCGACGGCAATCCCGTTCGTGCCCGCGGCCGTCAGGGTCAGCCGGCCGCCGGCAAAGCTGGCTGTCGCGGCCCCGCCCAGCTGGGTGTTCAGGTCCGCCAGGAAGGTCGCCGGTGTCGAGGCTGCCCCGTTGATGGTCAGGGTCGTGCCGGAGAAGACGATGTCCGCACGGGTCGTGATGGCCCCGGTCGTCGGATTGACGACGGCAATGGTCGTCTCCCCGGTGAAACCCGTCAGGGCCGTCTCGAGCGTCTGGCCGACATTGCGACCGGTCAGGGAGCCGGGGGGTGGTACGGCGGAATTGGCATTGTGGGCGCGGTTCAGTTCGTCGGCGACATGGCTCACCAGTTCGGCCAGGCGTTCGGCCGTCTGGGGCGCGTCGACGTCACGAAGCTCCAGCAGTCCCTTGATCTCACCACTGACCAGACCATCGACGAAGGCGCGCCTGACCCCGCCCGGCTCGGTGATCCCGATGTCGCCGAAACTCGTCTCGGCGTTGACCGTCCCCGCCCGGTCGTAATCCAGTTTCGCGGCCCCGGCTCCGGCGAGCATCACGCCAACACTGGTTCGGATCGACACCCCGCCGACCGCGCGGTTCGTGACCTGAATGTCCATCAGGCCGGAGAGCTCGGCGACCATCCGCGCCTGCTGGGTTTCGGCCCCCGAGGCGTCACCGTTCAGGATCGTCGCCCGGGCGATGTCCTGGTTCAGGATCTCGATCTGCTCAAGCAGGCTGTTGGCCCGTTCGACCGCGCTCTGGATGCGCACATCGGCATCCTCCCGGACGGCCTGGATCTGGTTGGAGACCCGCGCGGCATCGTCGAACACCGCCTGGGCCCGGAACAGGGCCTCCTGACGACGGGGGGCCGACACGGGGTCCTCGGCCGCCACGGCGAAGGCCGAGAAGATCTCGTCGATCTGGGAAAAGAAGCCGGTATCGCCCCCGGGGTCCCCGAACAACGACTGGATCCGGTCATACAGTTCGTAGCGGACGCCCTGCCGGCTGGACTCGGCACCTGCGTTCAGGCTGGCGGCCTGCAGGAAGCGATCGGTCGCCAGTCGGACGCGCGCGACCTCGACACCGGACCCCACTCCCTGGCTGGTGAGCGAGATCTGGTCGCCGATCTTGCGGACATAGCCGGGCGTGTTGACGTTGGAGACGTTGTCCGAAACGATCCGCAGCTGGGTCTGGGCCGTTTGCAGGCCCGAGTTGGCGATGTTCAGGATCGAGGTCAGGCTCATCCGTTTAACCCTCCACCCGGCAAGCCCTGCCCGGCATGGTGCACGTCTTGCCCGGCCGTCAGGGCAGGCTCATTCGCCAACTCTCTGAAAAAACGGGATAAGATGAAGCGCGCCTCGGTCATGGCCGATCAGGAGCGCAAGCGCCGGGCCAGTCCGGTCACCCGGTCGCCGAACCGGGCAAAAAGCGACGGAGCGCGGCAAGAATCCCCCCGTTGCGGTGGCCGCATGGACCCCCACACCCAATAGATTTCCCGTTTTATAACATGAACTTGGGTCAGCATTCTGCGGGTGGCCCAAGGCTTGCGACAGGGGTGGCGAACCTTTCGGCGCAGCAGGCGCCTTCGTCCTCCATCCAGAATCGCCTGCCACCGCATGTCAGACATCAACCTCGCCTTCGTCCCGACGGCCCCGGCCACCGCCGCTTCGCCCCGACGCGAGGCGGCCGGCCGCATGGACGGTGAATTTGCCGCCGCCCTCGAAGCGGCGACGACGGCCGGCGACACCCCTCCGGTCCGGACGCGGCCGGATGCCGCCGCCTCGGGATCGGGCAGATCTGCCGAAGCGGCCGGGTCGGCGGGAGAGGGCGAGACGGACAGCCTGGCTGAAGCGCCCGACGACGCCAGCGCGGCTCTCGTTGATGTCACAACATCCCCGCCGCCCGTCGCTGTTCCGGTTGTGCCCGTCCCGGTCCCGGTCACGGAGGCGTCGATGTTGTCCGGCGAGGTGTCAGTGGCTGCCCCGGCATCCAGCGAACCGACCCCTGCCCCCTTGCCCCCGGTTGATGAAAGCGCGCCCGACACGCTGCCGGCATCTCCGACCGCCGGAGCGGATGCGGCCGGGCGCACCGCTGATGCTGAAGCCGCCGCGTCTGCCAGGTCGGAGGCCGGTTCGCCTCGCGCCCCGGCAACGCCTTCCCCCGTCACCGGCAGCCCGAAGGACGCGCCTGCCCCGACGCCCCTCCCGACCGCAGGCTCGGCCACCGGGACTGACAGCCTCGGGGCCGCCGCCGACGAGCCGGGCCTCTCCGGGCGGTTACTCGCCGACCAGCAGGCAGCCCAGGCGGATCAGGCCACCGTGGACCGTCTGGCGGCCGAGGCCGGGCGGGTCGCACGGAACGCCGGCGCTCCGGCGGGTTCGACCACCCCCGCCCCCGTGCAGCCGGCCGCACCGGCTGCGGCCACAGCGGCCCTCAACCCGGGTGCCAGTGCTGCCGATCCCGATGCCGATGCTGATGCTGCTGCCGGTACAGAGACACCGACTCTCACCGCCAATGAATCCGCCCCCGAACAGCCGCCCGTCGCGACCCCCGCGCCGGCAACGGGACCGCGCACCCGCGATGTGATCGACCGGGCCAATGCCGGGCGCTCCGACAGTGCCGGTCAGCCCCTCTCGGCCACGCCCGTGACGGACGACACCCCGGCCGGTGGCGCCACGCCGCCGCCTGCGGTCCAGCAGACGTCCGCTGCGGACCCGGTGGTGCCTCGCCCGGGGGATGCCCCGATCGTCGCCCTGGTTACCGCGGAACCGGTCGAGCCCACTGCCGCCTTGCCTGCACCGACGGAGGCGACACCCGCCGAGGCCCGCGCGGCCGGGTCCGCCGAAACCCTGTCGCTGTCGACGACCTCGCGGGCCTCCATCGAGACCACAGCCCAGATCGCCGCCCAGATCGTCAAGAAGCTGGAAGGTCGCTCGACCCGGTTCGAAATGGCCCTGACCCCGGAAGGGTTGGGTCAGGTCGACGTCAGTCTGGACATCGACGCGGATGGCCAGCTCGCCGCCCGCCTGTCCTTTGACAATCCCCTGGCGGCGACCGAACTGCGCAGTCGCGTCGACGAACTCCGGCGTCAGTTGCAGGAGGCCGGGTTCATGGTCGCCGACGACGCCCTGTCCTTCAGCCAGCGGGATGCGTCCGCCGGTCAGGGCGGTCAGTTCGATCGTCGACCCGATGCCCGCAACGCCCGCGCCTTCGGCGCCGCCTCCCGGATCACCGCCGAGGCCGACCTCGCCGCCACACCCCCCCGGTGGATGTCTCTCACCCTGACGCCCGACCGCGTCGATATGAAGGTCTGACCCCATGGTCGACGCCATCACCACCACCGAGGCGACCGCCCGCGCCACGGCCAGCCGCACCAGTCTGGTCTCGAATTTCGAGACCTTCCTGCAGCTGCTGACCGCCCAGCTGAAAAATCAGGATCCCCTGTCTCCGCTGGATTCCAACGAATTCACCGCCCAGCTCACCCAGATGACGGGCGTGGAGCAGCAACTGCTGACCAACGACCTGCTCACCAGCCTGCTGGCAGCCCAGCAGGGCGGCGGTCTGGGCGGCGCCACCAGCTACATCGGCAAGGACGCCACGGCCGCCTGGTCGGTCACGACGCTGGATGAAGGCAAGGCGAGCTGGAACTACGAGCTGGGGGCCTCGGCCTCCTCGGCGACCCTCTCGGTGCTGGACAGCGCCGGCAAGGTGGTCTGGACCGGGCCTGCTCCGGAACGCACCACCGGCACCCATGGATTCGTCTGGGATGGCAAGACAACCGCCGGCGGCCAGCTGCCGGACGGCGGGGTCTATTCCCTGAAAGTCACGGCCAAGAACGGCACCAACGATGTCGCAGCCCAGGTCCTGACCCGGGGCCGCGTCTCGGGTGTCGAGCTCTATGACGGCATCCCCTACCTCACCATCGGCAAGTCCATCGTGCCGGTGTCCAGCGTCATTGCCCTTGACGAAGACAGGGCCCCGGCCGCCGCGGCCTGACCCTCTCCATTCCTTTCCGTTTCTGCGTTTCCTGAGGACACCCCACCATGAGTATCAACTCCGCCCTTCTCGCCGGCGTCTCGGGCCTGAGCGCCAACTCGGCGGCCCTCGCCGCGATTTCGCAGAACATCGCCAATGTGAACACGGTCGGGTACAAGCGCACGTCCGCCGAGTTCTCGACCATCGTGAACGGTCAGAACTCCGGGGCCGGCTACTCCGCCGGCGGCGTGCTCGCCAACACCCGCAACTTCATCGCCCAGGCGGGTCAGCTTCAGCGCACGACTTCCTCGACCGACCTCGGCATCGCCGGCCAGGGCTTCTTCGTCACCACGGAAAAGGCTGAGGGACTGGACGCCGGCGACGCCCGCCTGTTCACCCGCGCCGGTGCCTTCCGCGTGGACGACTTCGGCTATCTGAAGAACACCGCCGGCCTCTATCTGCAGGGCTGGCCAGTAGATTCCGAGGGCGGCATCACCACCGATCCATCCGATCTCGGCCGCCTGCGCTCCATCAACGTCGGGTCCGTCGGCGGCACCGCCGAGCCGACCACCCGCGCCCAGCTCAACGCCAACCTCCGGTCCAGCCAGTTGCCCTCGCAGTTTGTGGCACCGGCCATCAAGAACGCGGTCCTTGACAACACAGCCCCCACCCCGGTCTCGCACAACTACACTGTCGACTACGCGCGCACCGGTGCAAACAGCTGGGACGTGACCGTCCGGGAGCCCTCGACCAACACGACCTTCACCGGGAACGTGACCTACGACGCCACCAGCGGTGCCCTGCTGACAAGCACCCTGCCCGGTGCCTCCCTGACCACATTGCAGATCGCGGCCGGCCCTCCGGCCTTGACCGTGCCGCTCGCCAGCCTCGGCCTCAACACCTCGGCCGAGGTTCTGGAGCGCTATGACGTCAACACCAACTCGATGTCGATGTATGACATCGAGAACGACACCGGGTTCAAGCCGGACTTCCAGATCACGGTGCCCGTTTCGGACTCCAAGGGCGGCCAGCGCACCATCGCCTACTCCTTCCTCAAGACCGAGAATCCGAACGAATGGCAGGCGGAGGTGCATGTCATCCCGGCCAGCGACATCGATACCGGCACCGGTGTCCAGAACGGCGTCCTGAAATCCGGCCTCGTCCTGTTCACCCAGGACGGTCGCCTCGACATCGACGGCATGAAGGCCGCCGATATCGCGAACCCGGGATCCATGCTCTTCGCCGACGTGTCCACAGCGAGCGCCACCCTGAGGTCGTCCGACTATGTCGCCCCGCCCGCCCCGCCGCCCCCGGCCGTTGCCCCGCCGCCGGAACCGAAATGGGCGACCGCGCTCGGTATCGATGACCAGTCCGTCGCCTTCGATCTGATCGCCTCCGCCGGCGGCCTGACCCAGTACGATTCCGACTCCATCGTCCAGGCCGTGGTTACCAACGGCACCGCCTTCGGCAACCTGTCCAGCATCGAGATCGACGAGGAAGGCTTCGTCACCGCCGCCTTCGACAACGGCGTCACCCGCCGCATCGCCCAGCTGGCCCTGGCCACCTTCACCAGCGCCGATAGCCTGACACCCGCCGCCGGCAACGCCTATCGCGTCAGTCAGGGCTCGGGGACCTATAACCTCAAGACCCCCGGCAGTGGGGGTGCGGGCCTGATCGGCGCGTCCCAGCTTGAGGCGTCCACCGTCGACCTGTCGCTGGAATTTACAGGTCTGATCACGACCCAGAGGGCCTATTCGGCCTCCTCCAAGATCATCACCACGGCCGACGAAATGTTGGCTGAACTCATCAGCATCAAACGCTGATCTCCT
This sequence comes from Caulobacteraceae bacterium, assembly GCA_019748095.1. GTDB lineage: Bacteria > Pseudomonadota > Alphaproteobacteria > Caulobacterales > Caulobacteraceae > Brevundimonas. Next base: position 22,977 of record JAIEQA010000010.1, read on the forward strand.
GGTAACGTGTCGTTAGGCTGAATGACCCATTACTCAAAATCACGCGGGAAACGGCGTTTTGCCGGGAGTGGATTTTATCCATTCCTTCACCACGACCCTAAACGCGCCCTTAGCGGCACATCGCTACATTCACGATCAGTTGGTGGTGGTGAATGAGGCATAAGCCCATGTTGCAAGAGCGACGCGTAAACAAGCAGGGCGAGCAGTATGTGGTCGGTCCGACGGGCACCCCCCTGACGATGCGCGATCTGCCGCCCGAGAATACCGATCGCTGGGTCATCCGCCGCAAGGCCGAGGTCGTGGCCGCCGTGCGCGGTGGCCTGATCAGCCTGGAGGATGCCCTGACCAAATACCGTCTGACGGCCGAGGAGTTCCTCGCCTGGCAGAAGGCGATCGACAAATGGGGTATGCAGGGTCTGCGGACCACGCGGATCCAGAACTACCGTTCCTGAAGGTTTCCTCCCCCGAGACCCGACGGCGGCCGTCCCCGGAAACGGGGGCGGCCGTTGTCGTTTGGGACACACGGACCCTTACCGCGAATTCACGGGAACCGGCCCGGCGTCGCGTTGACAGCATCGATTACACATGTGATCAGTCTTGACGATTACAGGTGCGATCAATGCGAATTAGCTCGGCTGAAAGTCTGATCATGGAGGCCCTCTGGCGCGACAGTCCGCTGTCGGCCGAGCAGGTCATGGCCCAGGTGTCCGAGGATCAGGGGTGGACGCCCGCCACGGTCAAAAGCCTGCTGAACCGGTTGCTGACCAAGGGTGCCGTGGCGGCGGAAGCCCAGGGGCGGCGTTACCTCTATCGGCCGCTGATCGCCCGCAACGACTATGTCCACACGGAGAGCCGGGGGCTGATCGACCGCCTCTTCGACGGACGGCTCGCCCCGATGGTGGCGCACTTCTCCCAGCGCGAGACGCTGAGCCCTGAAGACGTCGCTGAACTGAAACGTCTGATCGCGGAGATCGACGATGGCCGGTGAGCTCCTCGAGCAGGGTGCCGGGATCGTCGTCGCCCTCACAGTCGGCCTGTTGGCGGTGATGCTGTTGCGCCGGCCGGTTCGTGCGCTGTTCGGCGCCCGCGCGGCCTACGGGCTGTGGCTGCTGGTCCCTGTCGTCGCCGTGGCCGTCCTCCTTCCGGGGCCGCCCCTCACGCCGGAACCGCCCGTGTCCGTGCCTGCCCGGATCGCGGACGCCCCGGTCGCGGCCACGTCTCCACTGGCGGCCGTGCGGTTCGCCGTGGTCGAGATGACGCCGACACGGCCTGCGGCGATCCCGAACCCGAAGGATTTCGCTGTTCCCCTCATCTCGGTCTGGTTCCTGGGCGTGATGGTCTTCGCCGGTCTGCTGGCCCTGCGTCAGGGGCGCTTCCTTTCCGGCATCGGCCCCCTGCGCGTCGAACACCGCAGCGACGGACGGGTCTATCATGCGGCGCGTCCCGGGGTTGGCCCGGCCCTGGTCGGGGCCTTCCTGCCCCGCGTGATCCTGCCGGGCGATTTCGTGGAGCGTTTCAGCCCCGAGGAACAGACGATCGTCGTCGCCCACGAGCGTGCCCACCTGACCGGCGGTGACGCCCAGATCAACCTGGTCGCTGCGGGCCTGCAGGCGCTGTTCTGGTTCCATCCCCTGGTGCATCTCGGTGCCCGGCTGATGCGGATTGATCAGGAGCTGGCCTGCGACGAGACCATCGTGGCCCGCTTCCCCGGCGCGCGGCGCCTGTACGCCGAGGCGATGCTGAAGGTTCAGATGCAGGCTGCACCCCTGCCCCTGGGATGCCACTGGCCGGCGGGCGGGGTCCCGGCGCTGCGTCACCGCATCGCCCGGCTGAACCTGCGGCCCAGCGGCCTGCGGCGTACGCTCGGCCTGGTCCTGGCCGCCAGCCTGGCGGCCGGCGGCGGAGTGGCGGCTTGGGCGGCCCAGCCCCCGGGGCCCTCCGAAGCCCCTGCCGGTGCATCGGTCAGCGCCCGGACCTTGATCGAAGCGATCCGGCAGGGCGACAACCCGCGCGCCGCCGCCCTGATCCGCGCGGGTGCCGATGTGGGCGGCGCGGTCCGCGGCGAAGGCTTCCCCCTGCTGCTGGCGGTGCGTGACGGCCAACTGGCCCTGGTCCGCCTGTTGCTCGAGGCCGGGGCCGATCCGGACCAGACCAGCCCGGGCGACGGTGCCGCCCTGATCGTTGCCGCCGACAACGGCGACATGGCCATGGTCGGCCTGCTGCTGGACGCAGGAGCCGATCCCGACATCGCCGTGCGGGGCGACGGCAATCCGCTGATCGCCGCCGCCGCCGCCGGCAATCTGTCCGTCGTCGACCGCCTGCTGTCGGCCGGAGCCACGGTCGACGCGGCGGTTCCGGGCGACGAGACCGCCCTGATTAACGCCGCCCGCTTCGGACACCTGCCGGTGATCCAGCGGCTTGTGGAGGCCGGGGCCGACGTCAATCTCGCGGTCGACGCTCCCCGCGCCGGCTGGCCGCCCGAACGACGATCGCCGCTCGGCATGGCCCGCAGAGCCGGTCGGGCGGACATCGTGGACTATCTGACCGCCCGCGGCGCCCGCGCCTGATCCCTTCCTGATTTCCCAAAACCCTCGTCAACGGAGAAGGCCATGCCTGTCACCGACGCCCGAACCTTGCCTGACGCCAGCCTGATCGAAGCCGACATCGTCATCATCGGCGGCGGCATGGCGGGACTGACCCTCGCCCATGAATTCGCCGGGACCGCGACCCGGGTCGTGATCCTCGAAAGCGGCGGCCCCGACCCCGATGAGGAGATCCAGGCGCTGTACCAGGGCCCCGGCACGATGTCCGGCCCCGGCAATCCTGACCTGCCGATCGACGACTATCTGGCCCAGTCCCGCGTCCGGGCCCTGGGCGGGTCCGGGCACGTCTGGGGCGGAAAGTGCGGCCCGCTGGACGCGATCGACTTCGCGGCCCGCCCGTGGTGGGCGCTCAGCGGCTGGCCGTTCGGCCGGCACGAGCTGAAGCCCTTCTACGACCGCGCCTGCGACCGGCTGAACCTGCCGCGCTTCCCCGGGGAAGATGGACTGCCGCCGTCATCGCCGGCGCCCGTGACCGACCTTTCCGCCCCCCTGCGCTCGTCGCCCCGCGCCTACAGCCCCGTGTCCGGGCGCGTCGACCCCGGCCAGTTCGCCGCCTTCCGCGACGGCCCCGGCCAGTCCGCCAACATCCACGTCCACACCCACATCAACTGCACCGCCATCCGTCTCGGCGACGACGGTGCCGTGGACCGGCTGGAACTCCGCTGCCTGACGGGGACGCGGCATATCGCCAGGTCGCCGATCTATATCCTGGCCACCGGCGGGATCGAGAACGCCCGCCTGATGCTGGCCTCCCGCGCAGACCGTCCCGAGGGCGTCGGCAACGGCTCGGACTGGGTCGGCCGCTGCTTCCAGGGCCACTGCACCCTCTCGACGGGCGAGAATGATCCGCGCGGCGAGGCCGAGGTCTCCTTCACCACCGACGCCGACCTGTCCCTCTACAACAGCCAGCAGCGCGACCGGCCCCACGCCGTCCTCGTCCTCAGCCCGGAGGCGCAGCGGGATCTGGGGGTCGGCAACTGCACCCTGACCCTGGTCGTCCAGCCCAAGGCCGCAGCGGCCCCAGGCACGATCCTGGCCGCCGTCGATCAGATGGCCGGGGCCATCGAGGGCCCCTCCGCCCGACGGCTCGACTATTACTTCATGTCCGAAGAGGTCCCCAACCGCGACAGCCGCATCACCCTCTCGGATCAGACCGACGCCCTGGGCCAGCCCCGCGCCCGCCTCGACTGGCGCTTTGCCCGGGAGGACTGGGACAGTCTGTCCGGGTCAGCGGCGGGCTTCGCCCGCGCGCTCGGAGCGCAAGGGTTGGGCCGGCTGTGCTGGCCGATCGGGAGCGACGCCATCGTCGCGGGCCTGCGCCCCTCACGGCACCACATGGGAACGACCCGGATGGCGACCGACCCGGCCCAGGGCGTCGTCGACGCCGACTGCAGGGTACACGAGACGCCGAACCTCTATGTCGCCGGCAGTTCGGTCTTCCCGACCTCGGGCCTGGTCAATCCGACGCTGACGCTGACCGCCCTGGCCATTCGACTGGCCGATCATTTGAAGACCACGACGGGGATCGCCTGATGACCATGCTCAACAAACGCTGCCTGCTTCAGGCCCTGGCCGGGATCGCCGTGGCTTCCGCGGCCGGAGCCGCCCAGGCCCGCACCCCCGGCATCGCCGCCATCGACGCGGCCGGTGCCTCTGACATCGGCCGGGCCTGGCTGGCCGTCCACCCCGGCGACGCCGCGACCCTGCGCGCCGATCTCGTCCCCACCGACGACAGCCCGGTCGGCCGCCTGAAAGCCCGCGTTCACGAAGACTACCAGGAGGGGCGGCTGTTCGTTCACAAGGGCTGGTTCCTGTCCGAAACCGAAGCCCGCCTCTGCGCCCTGATCTCGCTGATCTGAAACGCGCGAGGCTCCGGCCTCGAAATCGTCCCCCATTCTCTCTATATGCGCGCCATGACGCTCATTGAGCCCGTTTGCGCGATCCCCGATATCGCCCCCCTGTCGTCTCCGGCCGAGCTGGAGGCGGCGGTCGAGAGCGCGCGCCTGGCCGTCGGCCTGCCGGTGGGGTCCCGCATCGTGGCGGCCATGTCGGGCGGCGTGGACTCCACCGTCGTCGCCGCCCTGCTGCACCGGGCCGGCTATGACGTCGTCGGCGTCACGCTCCAGCTCTACGACCACGGCGCGGCGCTCAAGAAGAAGGGGGCCTGCTGCGCCGGTCAGGACATCCACGACGCCCGTCTGGCGGCCGAGATGCTGGGAATCCCCCACTATGTCCTCGACTACGAAAGCCGCTTTCGCGACGCCGTCATCGACCAGTTCGCCGACTCCTATCTGAAGGGCCAGACCCCGGTCCCCTGCATCCGCTGCAATCAGACGGTCAAGTTCCGCGACCTGCTGGACGTGGCCCGCGACCTCGGGGCCGCCGCCATGGCCACCGGCCACTATGTCGGCCGCGCCGTCGCCGCTGACGGCCGCCCGCAGATGCGCAAGGCCATCGACCCCTCGCGCGACCAGTCCTACTTCCTGTTCGCCACGACGCGGGATCAGCTCGACTATCTGCGCTTCCCGCTGGCCGGTCTGGAGAAGCCGGCCGTGCGCGGCGTCGCGGCCGGACTGGGCCTGCGCATCGCCGCCAAGCCCGACAGCCAGGACATCTGTTTCGTCCCGTCGGGCGACTACCGCACCCTGATCGACCGCCTGCGCCCCCAGGGCCGCGAAGCCGGCGAGATCGTCCATCTGGATGGCCGGGTCCTGGGCACTCACGCCGGCATTACCGACTACACCATCGGCCAGCGCCGCGGCCTGAACGTCGCCGTCGGCGATCCCCTGTTCGTAGTCCGGCTGGATCCCGACAGCCGCCGCGTCATCGTCGGCCCGCGCGAGGCCCTGCTGACCGCCTCCCTGACGCTGGACGAGACCAACTGGCTGGGCGACCACGACAGTATCGAGACCGCCGCCGCCGCGAACGCCCCGGTCCTCGCCCGCGTCCGCTCGACCCGTCCGCCCTCACCCGCCCGCCTGACCCTCATCGAAGGCGTCGTCTCGGTCGTGTTCGAGACCGGCGAGGAGGGCGTCGCCCCCGGACAGGCCTGCGCCCTCTACGACCCCGCCGACCCCGACCGCCTGCTGGGCGGCGGCTTCATCGCCAGCACCACGGCCGTCGTCTGAGCATGTTCTCGGACTACATCGTCTACGCCGACGAAAGTGGATCACCCGTTCTGGACGGCATTGATCCAAACTTCCCGATCTTTGTTCTGTCAAAGGTTCTGGTCGCCAAGGAAATCTATCGCTCGCAGATCGTCCCGGCCATTCAGAAGCTGAAATTCGATTTCACGGGCCATGACCAGCTTATTCTGCACGAGCGGGACATCCGGCGGCAAAGTGCCGGCTTCGCCTTTCTCCAGACAGGAAAAGACGTCCGGACCAGATTTCTTGAGGCTGTGAACGCGCTCGTCGCGTCAGCCGACATGCAGGTCGTGGCGACGGTTATCGACAAGGAACAGCTCAAGGTCCGTTATGCTGAACCTTGGAGTCCTTATGATGTCGCCCTGTACCTCTGCCTCGAGAGGACACTGGAGTTTCTCCTTTCCCGAAATCAGCAAGGATGCCTCCTGCACGTTGTTTTTGAGAGCAGGGGAGCCCGAGAAGACGCGGAGCTGGAACTTCGTTTCCGCAGGATCACGGCCAATGAAGGCCATTGGGGCCACCGTCGCCTCGACTTCTCCACGATCAGATGGGAGCCTGTGTTTGCGGACAAGCGCTCCAACTCCGCAGGACTGCAGCTTGCCGATCTTGTCGCAAGACCCATCGGGCTCAAGGCGCTCAGGCCTCTGCAGACCAATCAAGCCTTTGACATAATACGCTCAAAACTCCTCCATGGAAGCTTCAAGTCATTCCCCTGAAAGCAGAAGGGGCCGCGACATCGCCGCGACCCCTACGCCGACCGAATAACTCCAGTCCATTTGAAAAAGAGACTATCATGAAAGGCGACGAAAGTCGAGTTCGGCCCTGCCGGCACAGGCGATATGCCTTTCGGACTCCGGCCGATGTCTGACGCCCTCGACGCCCGCACCGGCCTGCCCGAGGCCCATCGCTGGCTGCTGGAGACCTTTCCCCGCCTGCGCTGGCACGATGCGGAGCTGGGCGAGGTCGCCCGCTTCTGGCTGCAGATGCACGCCGGCTTCCGCCACCAGCAGGCGCAGATGCAGGCCCAGACCACCCGCTGGCGCACCGACGGTGACCCCGTTGCCCTGCACCGCACCCTGATCCCGACGCTCCAGGGCTTCCTCCAGCATCTGGACGGCCACCACCGGGTCGAGAGCGGCCACTATTTCCCCGTCATGCGCCGGGTCGAGCCGCGCATCACGGCCGGCATCGACCTGCTGGACGCGGACCACGACGCCATCCACGGCCACCTCGACGCCCTGTTCAAATCCGGCCTCGCCTTCCACCAGGCCATGACCGGCAACACACCGGACGTCGCCGACACCGCCGCCCGTCTGGCCGACACCCTGGACCGGATCGCCCCGCCCCTGTCCCGGCATCTGGAGGACGAGGAAGACATCGTCATCCCCCTGATCACCCGCCACGCCGACGCCTTCGCCCACTAAGGCGTGTGGGGGTTCAGGCCGCGTCCTCGGCGGCCGTCTCTCGCGGCATCATCTCGCCCACCGTCGGGCAGTTCTCGACCCGGGTCAGGCGGATGTCCTTGGGACTGACCTGTTCGCCACAGCAGCCGCAGGCGATCTTCGGGTCCAGCGACTGGCCGCAGCCGGCATGGATCATGTCGACCCCGGCGGTCTCGAGGCCATAGACGTGTTTGTTGCCCCAGGCGTGCAGGGTCACCAGCACCGCATACAGATCCTTGCCCTTGGCGGTCAGGACATATTCATTGCGCGGCGGCCGTTCGGAATACAGCTTCGGTTCCAGCACCCCGTGCTGCACCAGGGTCTTCAGCCGCGCCGCCAGCACATTGCGCGCCACCCCCAGCCGCTCCTGCCACTGTTCGAACCGCCGCACGCCCTGAAAGGCGTCGCGAATGACCAGCAGGGTCCAGGGATCGCCGATCACCTCCAGTGTGGCCGCGATCGAACAGCTCTGTCGTGAATAATCCGCCGTTCTTCCCATGACTTGAAGGTGACCCCGCGTCAGCCGATTTGCAAGTGGGTTGCCAAACCGAACCCGGTCACCGTCTCCTCCCCGCCCAACAGGGATAGCGCCCCACCCCGTTTTCGCTCAAGCAGCGAGGAACCGCGTTCCGGGCGATAGCGCGCTCCGAAGGAGCCACAACAATGTGCAACACCTACGCCATGAAGATCCCGCCGGCCGATCTGGTCCAGGCCTTCGCGCAGATGCGGATTCCGCTGGTGTTTCCCGAGGGCACGCCCAATGCCGAACCGAACGACCGGATCCGTCCCACCGATCCGGCGCTTCTGGTGCGCGGGATCGCCGACGGGGCTGCCGCCCTCACCAGCGTCCGCTGGGGCTGGCCACCCTCCGCCCCCAAACGCCCCCTGCTGATCAATCTCCGCAGTGAGGGCCGCAGCCTCACCAACGGCCGGGCCCTCGTCCCCGCCAGCTGGTTCTATGAATACACCGGCACGAAATACCCCAAGACGCAGTGGACGATCGCGCCCACCGGCCCCGACCTGCTCACTCTCGCCGCCCTCTGGAAACCCACGCCCGAGGGTCCGCGCTTCGCCCTCCTGACCGTCGACGCCGGCCCCGACATCGTGGCCACCCATGATCGACAGCCCGCCGTCGTCGCTCCGGCCGACTGGTCCGCCTGGCTGGACGAGGGCGGCCGCCCGCCCCACCTGTCCCCCTCCCCCGCCGGAGCGTTCAGGGTGTTCGAGACGGCGAAAAAATAAGGTTCCCTCTCCCGGCGGGAGAGGGCTTGAGGCCCGCAGAGCGTAGCGATGCGCCAGCCGAAAGGGTGAGGGGTTTGCCCTCACCGGTTGGCACCCTCCCCTCACCCTTTCGCACAAGGACGATCACTGGCGTGATCGTGTGCTCAAGCCCTCTCCCCATGGGAGAGGGAGAAATCTTCATTGAGGAATTCCGCCCCTGCGTTCAACGCACGCGCCGAATTCCCCAACCCTTTCAACATCCGTCCCGATTTAACCCCCCTCCACCTATACACACCCCCAACCGGGCGTATCCTTCTCCTGTCCCGTCGCGGGGGAAGGTGTCCTGGGCCCAGGACCCGGACATGCGGCGGGGCGCGATCGAGCGGGAAACCGCGTCACTGCGACCGGCTACGGACCCCGATCCGGCCTTGACCTGGATCGGCGGAGACACGGGCCGGCGTCGGCGCGGGACTGTCCACGGGGCGT
>JAIEQA010000046.1 GCA_019748095.1 Caulobacteraceae bacterium
CTCCCGGATGGCCTCCGCCGCCCGGGCCCGGGACCTGTCGGCCTGGGACCAGGCCGCCATGGCGACGGGCCTGTCGCAGATCTATCAGCAGTTCAGCCGGACCGGCGACGCGGTCGCGGCCTGACCACTGCAGGGCAATCAGGGGGACATATGCACGAGAAGTTTTCTCACAGCTTTCGCGCGGATATCGCTGGGCTGCGAGCTGTCGCTGTCCTGCCGATCCTTCTGTTTCACGCTGGCTTGAGCGTTCTGGGCGGAGGGTTCGTCGGCGTCGACATCTTCTTTGTGATCTCGGGTTTTCTGATCACCAGCATTATCGTGCGGGACCTGAGCCTCGATCGCTTCTCCATGCTCGAGTTCTACCGGCGAAGGGTCGCCCGCATTTTCCCCGCGCTGGCGCTCGTTCTGGCCGCCACTCTGCTCGCCGGGGCCATCTGGATGTTGCCGAGCGAGGTGAGTGACCTCGGAATCAGCTCCGCTGCAGCAGCGGCGTTCGTGTCAAATTTCCACTTCATGCTGACCACCGACTATTTTGGCGGGGCCGCTGAAGCGAAGCCCCTCCTGCACACATGGTCGCTCGCAGTGGAGGAGCAGTTTTACGTCTTCTACCCGATCCTCATGATCGTGTTGTGGAAGTGGTTCCGTCGCTGGCTCGTGCCCGCCATCGTCGTCGTCTGCCTGGTCTCGTTCGGGCTTGCTCTTGTCGTCGGCCGTATTCTTCCCGAGGCGGCCTTCTACATGTTCCCGGCCAGGGCATGGGAGCTTGGGCTGGGGGCCCTCGTGGCGCTGGGCGTTTTTCCCTCGCGCTTCGGCGATCGCGTGAAGCATGGCCTGGCCGGCCTCGGCTTGGCGATGATTGTAGTCGGGATCTTCACGATCCGGCCGGATGCGCTGTTTCCCGCCCCGGGAGCTCTGTTGCCCGTCGTTGGCGCGGCGCTGCTAATCGCCTACGGCCAGACTGGCCCGACCGCCGCGATCCTGTCATGGCGCCCCATGGTCTGGATCGGTGATATTTCCTACTCGCTGTACCTCTGGCACTGGCCGATCATCACGTTCTATCGCCTTCAAACAGGTTTTGAGCTCGACGGCATCGAAACGGTTGCGCTGGTGGCTGCGTCGATCGCTGCGGCGGCCCTCACCCGCATCATCCTGGAAGAGCCGGCGCGCAAGAGGCTGGCAGCCCTGCCGCGCCTTCCCGTCGTGGTCGGCGGTACTGCGGCCCTGCTTGCGATCGCCGGAGCCAGCTTGGCTTCGGCAGCGAGACCGATGCTCTTGCACAACGTCCCACCCGAGGTCGCGCGGATCGCCGAAGTAGCCAATTATCGCGACACTGTGGACTACGAGCACCAGTTCCGAAAAGGCGTCTGCTTCATGGGCGAAGGCGACGCACAAACTTTCAATCGGGACTGCCTTGAGCTGGACCCGGTACGCCCGGATTGGGTGGTTTTTGGCGACAGTCATGCCGCGCAGTACTGGCGTGTGTTCGAGGAACATTGGCCCGATCGCAACGTCATACAAGCGACGTCGTCAGGCTGTCGTCCGCTTGTTGACTCTGTGGGGCCAGCGCGTTGCACGAATCTTGTGAGCTACGTCCTCGACGAGTTGCTTCAAACGGGTCAGGTACAGGGTGTCGTTTTCGCGGGCCGGTGGACAGACCAAGAGATCCCGCGACTGATAGCGACGGTCCGAATGGTAAAGGCGCGGGGCATTGAGGTCGTCGTTTTGGGGCCCACCGTCGAGTATGATGGTGATTTTCCACTGATAATCGCGCGAGCTATCATTTCAGATAACCCGGATGGTGTGGCCCACAGAAGGTTGCACGATCGTGCGGAGCTTGATCGCTCAATAGCGGCGGCCGTATCGCCGCTCGAAGTAACATATATCTCTCAGTTCGACGCGGAATGCCCAGAAGACCAGTGTACCATTTTTGATCAGGAAGGTGATCCGATCCACTTCGACTATGGTCATCTTACGCTCAACGGTGCCCGTCTCATGTTGGGCCGGTTTAAGGGTGATCTGCCCGATTGAGACCGACAGTCCGAGCGGCTCTCCGCACTGGAGCCCCGCAAGCGGCAGTATGAGTTCCTGACGGTCATGGCTGCGGTCCTGGTGTTGCTGGGTGAGGGTCATGACGAACCCCGCATGCGTGCCTCGCGTCGAGGCCCGGGACATGTCGGCCTGGGACCAGGCCGACATGGCGACGTGCCTATCGCGGATCTACCGCCAGTTCGGCCGGACCGGCGACGCGGTCGCTGCCTGAACCCTGACAGGGCTCCGGAAACTGCAGGCCCGTCCTTTGCCGGCCAACGTGCCTAGTCGAACCCCACCACCACCGCCATCTCCACCCCCAGCGCCCGCGCCAACCGGTCGATCACGGTGAGGGTCGGGTTTCTCACGCCGCGCTCGACACCGGACACATAGGTCCGGTGCAGGCCGGCGAGGTCGGCGAGGTCCTCCTGGGACAGGCCTTTTTCGCGCCGCAGCCGCTGCACGTTCGAACCCAGTTTCTTGCGCACATCCATCATCGCGAGCGAAGGCCCGTGTAGACGATCAGACTACAGCCGATGAGTCTCATTTGAGTTGACTGTCCCCGGACAGCGGAGCGATGTCGGCCAGCGCGAGACTCATAGGATGCATTCCGCATCCGGTCGATCGCGCCGGACGGGGTGTTCGCGTGGCGGATTTCAGGGTGTTGCTGGATGATCTGGGGATCGAGACCGCCTCGGCCTGGTGTCTTGGATGTCAGGTCCGGGTGACGGGTCGCGGCCTTCGGGGCTCACGCTACGAGGCGGTCGACGCCGTGCCGATCTCGGCGGACAGCACCGTCTCGGGGGCGATCAAGGGGGCGGCTTGGGGCGTGTTCATCGCCGGCGGTCTGGGCGCGGCGGTCGGGTCCATGGTCGGCGGCGGGATGAAGGTCGCCTTCGAGCTTCACACCGCCGAGGGCGAGGTCCTGCGCTGCATCGCCGGGAAGAATGCCTGGCTCGACATCAGGCGGCAGCTGGAGGCACGGCAGGTCCGCTTGGCCCCGCCTGTGCCCAAAGCCCCGCGTCGCATCAGCCGCAGGCTGCTTCTGGGCGCCGCCCTTCTGCCGATTCCGCTGGGGCTGGGCTTCTGGCGCAGGGGCTATACCGCGCGGGCCCGGGGGCTGGTGGCGGTCTGGACCGTCCTCTGGATCTTGGCCGTCAACCGCCTGCCGGCACCGCCGGTCGACGAGGCCCGGCCCGTCGCACCACCTGCGGCCACCGCCGACGGACCGGCTGCATCCGGACCGCCCGACGAGACCCCGGCCCGATCTTCCGGCGCAGCACCGACGGGCAGGGACATGAACGATCCGACCGATCAGGCGCTCTGGATCGCGCACACCGAGGAGGTGGTGCGCAGCCGGATGCGGCACCCCGCCGCCGTCCGCTTTCGCCGGACGCGTGTGGTGGTCTTTCAGGGCCAGGCCCCCATGGTCTGCGGCGAGGTCAACGCCCGCAACGGCTTTGGCGGGGCGACCGGGTTTCAGAGGTTCATCGCCGCCGGGGAGACCTTCGGTCCGGTGCTGGAGGAGATGATGGCCCCGGGCGAGTTCGAGAAAACCTGGACCCTGATCTGCCGTCCATCCCCGGCCGCCTGAACCGTCTCCCTGCCGCCAGAAAGGCCAGACCCATGCCCTCCGATCGCAAGAACCACCTCCGCCGCGTCATGACGCTCGCCTGGGCCCTCTTTCGCGACCCTTCCAGCGACCAGACCTTTTCCGAGGCCCTCAAGGGGGCGTGGACATTCCTCACCAACCTCGCCCGGATGAAGCCCTGGAGAGGGGCGGGCCGGGCCGTGATCGCCGGGACGATCAGTTCGCCGGTCCGGGCCTTCTATGGCAGCCGCGCACAGGTCGGCGGCCGACGCTCCCACGCTTACCAGGCCAGCAGAATGGGGCGCTGAACGGCAGGTCGAGGGGCTGGGGTGCAGCCCGAAGACCCGGTCCTGCCCCTCGGGGGCCTTGGCCCGGCGGGGCTCTGCATCATCGGGCACATCCGCCTGATCCAGCGGCCATCCCGGGCGCAATCCGGGCATCGGTCACAGACGCGATGGCACGGCTGAACAGCGCCTTGCTTTCAGGCCGCTCTCGGCCTGTCGACCCGGCGAGGGTCGAGCAGGCGACGTCCGCCATGGCCGATCATCCACAACAGGAACTGGCTGATGCTGTCGACCTGGTCATCGTACCGACCGTTCGGAAACGACATCATTTCGCTGCGGAGATCTTCGAGCCAAGGCGCATTGCGGGGAAGCAGGGCCTTTCCCGAATAGAGCGGGTCCGAGGAGGCCGCGAACCGTTCTGCCTTGCCCAACCGCGAAGGGGCCGCCAGGCGCTCGCAGTAGGGGGCATGGTGTTCCGGCTCGCTCAGCCCGCGGAAGTCGCGGGCAAGATAGCCCAGGATCACACGCCCGATCCCGGCTTCCTCGACGATAATCAGGTCGGCACGCCATTTGCGGCGTTCGGCGCGTATCCGGGCCAGAAGTTCGTGAAACTCAAGGCGGACGCGGATGAGGTCGAGCATCTTCCAGGCCATCCCGTCATAGCCCCAGACCGACCCGACCGAATAGTCGGACCTTGGCGATGCCGTGTCTGCCGTGTCCCAGCTGATGACCACCTTGTGAAGCTTGCGGCGGCCGTCGTGCGTTCGATAGTCCAAAGGATCGTCATCGTGGAACTGGATTTTGGGCCAGCGGATGATGTCGCAATTGGCCGGCGTCGGGTTCTGCTGGTACTGCGCTTCAAAGGCCCGGGAGCCCAGATCAAGCCGGATTTGGTCGAGCACTGTCTTTGGCTCTCGCTCGGGGTTCAGGACGTCCCCGATGCGGCGCGCATGGGTTCGGCCATGCGTCAGCCGGATGATCTCGTCCTTGACGGCAATGGCCGGCAGGTCGAGGTGGTTGAATCCCCCCTTGCTGGTCAGGTGGGCCGAGACATCATCTTCCCCCAGCCGCTGCTGGATCGCGATGACCGCGCCGGTCGCCTTGTCATTCAATCGGCTCATCAGCGATTCATCGACATAGCGCTGGGCCTTCGCACGGGCCTCGGGAAAGCTGGCGTCGGCGGCCTTCATCAGGTCGTCGATGATGATCAGATCAGCCCCGAAGCCGGTCACTGCGCCACCGACGGCGGTGGCATATCGGTAGCCGCCCTGTCTGGTCCGGACCTCGGTGTCGGTATCACGGGTGATCGACCGGGCCGTTTCGGGGAAGACCTGTGCGTACCAGGCCGAGGTGATCACCTTGCGGAACTCGCGCGACAGACTGGACGACAGCTCCTGGCCATAGCTGGCGCAGATGATCTTGTAGTCGGGGCGTCGCCCCATCATCCAGGCCGAAAAGGCCACCGTCGTTGTGATCGATTTCAGATGACGGGGCGGTACGGTGATCTGGAGGCGTCTGCTCGAGCCGTCCGTGATCTCCATCAGCGCCTGACACATCGCACTGATGTACCAGCCGCGCGAAAGCTCGGTCCCGGGGTTGAGATGTCGAAAGCAGAGTTCCAGAAAGACCTCGAAGTCTTTCCGCGCCAGTATGTGGATGAAGGCTGGCGGCGGCAGGGGCAGGGGCAGGCTCAGCGGCTGGCGCAAGGCCGGCGGTGGAGGAACCGCGGGCTCGGTCGGGCTCAGGTTTTCCTCGCTCATGTCTCGTCTCCGCGTTGCTGGAGGCCAGCCAGATAGAGCTGGACTATCTCGTCATAGGCCTCAGGCGGGATCTCGCTGTTCGCCAGCATATCCCCCGAAGTGCCCGGGCCGCCGAGAGGCTCGTCGGCGTCCAGCTGGGCGATCACAAGGAACGCCTTGGTATCGCCCATCGCGGCCTTGTCGACCTGCTGGCAGGCTGCGAGCGCCCGTTTGGATATCAGTTTGCTCTCGCCGTTGCGGGCGACGCGGACCTTTTCATCGAGCGCGATCCGCACAAGCGTCCGGATGTTCTTGGAGCCTTTGGGCCGCCCGGCGGGATTGCCGGACTGGCTGGGCTGAAACTGGCCACTCACGGGAGGGCGACCGTAGCCGACGTCGTATTCCTTCTTCGGGGAAGAGTTCATTGGCGTCCCCTCCTCAGGCGGCCAGAGTGGTCGGACGGGGGCGGGTGCGGACCCTGGCCGGCGGCGCAACATCCACCACGGCCCCGACAGGGTTCCGGCTGGCCGTTGCCGCTCGCCCGGTACGCACCTCCCGGAAAGTCTGCCCGGTTGCGGCCAGACGCGCCTCCCGGCCGGTGAACGCCTCCCAGCGCATCACGCCGGTATCGACATAGCGGGGGTCCAGCTCGGTCGCGAAGCCGCGCCGCCCGCACTGCTCGGCCGCAATCAGGGTCGTGCCGCTGCCGCTGAACAGGTCAAGAACCGGGTCCCCCTTGGCTGTGCAGTCCAGCAGTGCGTCGCGCACAAGGGCCAGAGGTTTGACGGTGGGGTGCATTTCGCGGGCCTTCGCCTTGGCGGCCCCGAACCCGTTCACGCCCGGATAGGTCCAGACGTTGGCCCGGTCCCGCCCGTGCCGGCCCAGTTCGACCCGGTTCCGATGCGAGGCCCCGGGCTTGCGCAAGAGAAAGATCAGCTCATGGCGCGAGCGGTAGAAGCTGCCCATTCCCCCGGCCTGCTTGTCCCAGATAATGAGATTGAGCAGCTCCAGCCCGGTGGCCCTGGCGGCCGCCGTCGTGTTGTCGATGCCACGCCAGTCCATGCAGAAGAAGAGCAGACCTCCCGCGACCAGGCTCTCGACACACCGCTCCATGACCCGGGTCAGGAAGGCCGTGAACTCGGCGTCGGACATCTCGCCCGAGGCCATGACGAACTCATCATGCTGGCCCCCGCCGGTCACATGGCCGGCGATGGGCACGTTGTATGGAGGGTCCGTGAAGATGGTCCGCACCGGCTCGCCGGCGAGCAGGGTCGCCAGGCTCTCGGGAGCGGTGGCGTCGCCGCACAGTAGCCGGTTGTCCCCCAGAAGCCAGAGGTCGCCGGGCCGGCTGACGGTCTCGCCGGTCAGTTCCGGAATGGCATCCTGACGCGCGCCGTCGTTGTCTCCCCCGAAAATGATGCTGTCGATCTTCGCGGCGGAGAAGCCGGTCAGTTCCAGACTGAAGCTGAGATCGAGGCCTGACAGCTCCCGGAGTTCGATCCTGAGCGTCTCGGGGTCCCAGCCGGCCAGCTGGCCCAGCTGGTTCTCGGCGATGGCGAAAACCCGCTGCTCGGCCTCGCTGAGATGGGTGATCCGGATACAGGGCACCTCGGTCATGCCGATCAGCCGGGCGGCCTCGACCCGGCCCTTGCCGCAGACGATGCGGTTTTCGGCATCGATCAGGGCCGGGACGAGAAAGCCGAACTGACGGATGCTGGCTCCCATTGCGTCCAGCACACTCTTCTTGCGGATCCGCAGTTGTCGACTGCCGGTCGCAAGTTCGGCGATGGGCAGGGTCTCGATGACCAGGGCGAGGGAAGGGGGCAGTTGTCGGGCTATGGTCTCGGGCGTGCTGGCGGCCATCAGGGGCTGTTCCTTGCGTTTGGACACAGGTCCGCAATCGCGCGAACGCGTGCGGCTTGCGCCCTTGTCTTGATGAGAAACCCGCCGAATGCTCTGCAGACGCGAGGTCCGCTGTTCTGACGACAGTACCGATCTGGCCGGTCAATCAGAGGTGGTGGTGCCCTCCTGTATTCGGCAAGGAGTCCCAATAAAAAAAGCTGGGCCGTGGTGCTGGTTACTGGACTTGCGTGGCGGAACGAGCGTTAGTGAACCCGTTCCCGCCCGGTCTTTCGGGCTCAGCTCAGTAGGGCGCGACCCTCGCGCTCACTGATCTGAGGAACGCTCATCATGACCCGCAAACCCAAGTTTGACGGCAGAAGCACCGCCGCCGCTGGAGACGACGCCGCTACCGAAAACCTTGCAACCGTTGCAACTTTTGACGCCACAGCCGCTGCAGCAAAACCTGCCATCACCGATCCGCTGCTGCGTCCGCAGTCCAAGCTGGATCGCCTGGTCTCTGTCCTGCGGCGCGAGAGCGGGGCGGACATGCCGGCCATGCTCGAGGCGACCGGCTGGCAGGCCCATTCCATCCGCGGGGCTCTGGCCGGTGCCCTCAAGAAGCGCGGCCATATCGTCTCCAGCGAAAAGAATGGGGCCTATATACCTAGCTAGCCAAATCGCACTTGACCGAACGCCGATAAATCGGCTAGTTAAGTGTCATGACCGACAAGCCCGAAACGATCAGCCTCTATCAGTTCTTCCAGCGCTTCCCCGGCGAAGAGGCTGCTAGGCAGTATTTCGAGGGCAACCGCTGGAACGGTGAGGTCTCATGCCCTCATTGCGGAAGCCTGTCGGTCGCTGAGATTAAAAGCCTCAAGCCGATGCCCTACCGCTGCCGGGACTGCCGCCAGCATTTCAGCGTCCGCACTGGAACCGTTCTCGCCGAAAGCCGCCTGCCGCTGCACAAGTGGCTCATGGCCATCTACATGATGACGACGGCTCGCAAGGGCATTCCGTCCACCCAGATGGCCCGCGAGCTTGGTATCACCCAAAAGTCGGCGTGGTTCCTTGCCCAGCGGATCCGCGAAACGTGGATGGCTGGATCCAGCAACGAAATGGGCTCGCACGTTCAAGTCGATGAAACCTTCATCGGCGGCAAAGAGAAGAACAAACACGAGTCCAAAAAGCTGAGAATGGGCCGTGGTGCTGTCGGCAAGACGGCGGTGATCGGGATCCGCGACGAGAACGATCAGGTGCGTGCGACGCCAATCCCAGACACGACCGGCCCGACGGTCAAAGGGTTTGTTGAAGCCAACGCGCCCGCTGGCGCTACGGTCGTAACCGACGAGTTCGCCGGATACCGTGGCCTTAGCGCCAAGGGCTTTATGCACCACACTGTCAATCACAGCGCCGGTGAATATGTGCGTCACTATTGCCTGCACACGAACGGCATCGAGAGCTTTTGGGCGCTCCTGAAGCGCGGCCAGTACGGCATCTACCACTACATGAGTGCCAAGCACCTTCACCGCTATGTCAACGAGTTCTCGTTCCGCCACAACACCGCCAAGGGCGGCACGATGGCCTTCATCGAACAAACCGCCGAACGCATGATCGGCAAGCGCCTGACCTACAAGGAGTTGATCCGTGCCTAAGGAAATCGAGCCGATTGATGCTGACTTTGACGACGTCGCGAAGGCCATGTTGGCAAACGACGGGCCCAAAGAGAAAACGCCAGAGGCAACGCACAGGGGCATTCTCCCGCTCGGGGGGATGCAGCTAGATGTGTATGTCCTGGAGGACGGACGGCGGGTCTTTGCCAAACGGGGCATGGCCCGCGCCCTCGGTCTGAAATCTGAGGGCGGGAACGCCTTCCTGAAGACTTTGGGCCGGAAAAACCTCGGATCCGAAATCAGCGAAGAACTGCGGAAAAAGCTCGATAATCCTATTGTTTTCAATATCGCAGGGGCGGATCCGGGCCACGGCTACGAGGCCGAAGTTCTGGTCGAGGTTTCCAAGGCTGTGGCCCGTGCGGATGCCGCTGGAGTATTGCTAGATTCCCAAAAGGCGATGGCCGCTCAAGCTAAGGCTATCGTCAACGCGCTGGCGAAGGTCGGTATCGCTGCGCTGATCGACGAAGCGACGGGCTACCAGACTGAGCGCAGTCCCGACGCCTTGCGCCTTCTGGTTCAAGCCTACATCGAAAAGGAACAGCGAGAATGGGAGAAAGAGTTTCCCGACGACTTCTATCTGACCCTCAACAAGGTCTACGGCTCGGATCCTTACATCGCGCGGGCCAGCGGAGCGCTGGTCATCAACAAGCCCCAGCACTTTGGGAATTTCACGAACAAGTACGTCTACGGACCACTTGAAGACGGCGAAGTGCTGAAGGAGCTTCAGCGGCTCAACCCTAAGGTTGAGGCAACCGGCTCACGGAGGGACAAGCTTCACCAGTTTCTGACCAAGGGCTACGGTCTCGAAAAGGTCCGGGAACAGCGGCAAGAGGTTCTGACGATGCTGAAGTTGTCCGACGACATAGATGACTTTAAGCGGCTCTACGAGAAGCGCTTTGGGCCGTTGGACTCTCAGTGGACCTTCTTCCCGGAGTTCCGCAAGAGCAAGTGAGCACTGAGGATCCGCAGGTTAAGCCTGCGGATCCTTTCACCCGGCTAGCTAGGTATATAGGTCCCAAAAGAATGATGGCCGCCGCGTCTGGCGCATCCACACGCTGGTCCAGCCCGTCCCATGACCGGCGTGCGCGACATCCTCGCCGGTCTGGCGACCATGGACGTGGGGACGCTGCGTGAGGTCTGGCGCGAGCAACTCGGCGAGCCACCGCCGTTGCGCTCCGCGGACATTCTACGCCGGGCCCTGGCCGAGGCGCTGCAGATCGAGGCCGCTGGCGGGGCGATCCCGCTCGGAGCTCGGCTGGCGCGCGCGGCAGCTGAGGCCCCGATCGGCCGCAAGCGCCGGACGCCGCCCTCGTGTTCCGGCCCGAGCCCGGTCGCGGTCCCGGTCGCGGTCCCCGTCCCCGTCGCGATCCGCCTCCCTGTCCTGACCCGCTACTGGCAGGGGGTGCGTCACCAGGTCGAGGTCCGTCCGGACGGCTATGTTTGGCAGGGGCGGACCCACAAAAGCCTGTCCAGCATCGCCCGCCTGATCACCGGGGTGCGCTGGAACGGGCCCCGGTTCTTCGGGCTGCGCACTCTGCCAGTGCCAGTGCCAGTGCCAGTGCCAGTGCCAGTGCCAGTGCCAGTGCCAGTGCCGGTGCCGGCAGCGGCAGTAGCCGCAGCCGCAGCGACAGCAGTAGCCGCGACAGCGGCAGCGGGACCCGCCGCCCGCGCGGCTGGCCGCGAGACGCTGCCGGCATGACCGCGCCGGCCCGCCCGCTCCGCTGCGCCATCTATACCCGCAAGAGTACCGAGGAGGGGCTGGAGCAACAGTTCAACTCGCTTCACGCCCAGCGCGACGCCTGCGCCGCCTATGTGATGTCGCAGGCCGGGGAGGGATGGGACCTGCTCCCGGAGGTCTACGACGACGGTGGCTTCAGCGGCGGCAACATGGCCCGGCCGGCCCTCAAGCGCCTGATCGGGGACGTCGAGGCCGGACGGGTCGATGTGGTGGTGGTCTACAAGGTCGATCGTCTGACCCGCGCGCTCAGTGACTTTTCGCACATCGTCGACGTGCTCGACCGGGCCGGGGCCAGTTTCGTCAGCGTGACCCAGGCGTTCAATACCACCACCTCCATGGGCCGGCTGACGCTGAACGTGCTCCTGTCCTTCGCCCAGTTCGAGCGAGAGATCACCGGCGAGCGGATCCGCGACAAGATCACGGCCTCCAAGAAGCTCGGGATGTGGATGGGCGGCTGCCTGCCGCTGGGCTACGACGCCGCCGGCCGGACGCTGACCGTCAACGAGGCCGAGGCCCGGACGGTCCGCTGGATTTTCGAGCGCTATCTGGAGGTGGGCTCCGTCCACGGCTTGGTGCGAGAACTGGCCGCGGCGAAGATCGTGTCCAAGCGCTGGACCACCCGGTCGGGTCGGGTCAGGGGCGGAGGGCGGATCGGCCGCGGGGCCCTGTTCCATATCCTTCACAACCGGACCTATCTGGGCGAGGTCCCCCACAAAGGGACCAGCTATCCCGGCCAGCATCCGGCGATCGTGGAGCCGGCGCTCTACAGCGCGGTCCAAGCCCTGCTGGGGCAGAACGACCACAAGACGCGAAAGCCCGGCGAGGCCCGACGCCCCCACAAGGGCGCACCCCTGCAGGGTCTGGTTTTCGACTCAGCCGGCAACCGGATGACCCATCTCAGGACCGCCCGGGCCGGGCGGCCGGTCTATCGCTACTATGTCTCCACGCCCCTGCAACGCGGGCAGCGCGAGAGGACCGGAGCGGTGGCGCGCATCCCGGCCCCCCTCGTCGAGGAGGTCGTGGCCAGCCGCCTGCATCAGCTCAGGCTCTGCCTCCAGACGGAGGCCTGGCCGAACTGGGCCGCGATCCGCAATCTCATTGACCGGATCGAGGTCACCGAAGACGCCATCCGCCTTTACTTTGACGAGGGAACGCTGGCGCAGATCGAGGCGGAGCTCGGACCCGCGGACAGAGCCACTGTCGACCGGCTTGAGTGCAGGGAGGGCGCGCGGTCCCTGGCCATTCCGGTCCGGCTGGAGCAACGGGGCGGGGCGGGCGTGGCCATCGGACCGCATGGCGAGCTGGCCAGCCGGCATCGCGCCGCCGATCCCGCACTCTGCGCAGCCCTGATCCGGGCGGAAGGCTGGAAGCGCCAGCTGATGAGCGGCGAGGTCCGGACCCTGAACCAGATTGCCGCCAACGAAGGCGTCTCGGCCCCCTACGCCGCCCGCACCATCCGCACCGCCTTTCTGGCACCCGACCTGAAGGCCGCCATCCTCGACGGCCGCCCACCGACAGGCCTCACGCTGGAGGCCGTGTGCCGACGCGCCGTGCCGCTGGACTGGGACGAGCAGCGCCGGCTGTACAACGGCATCGCGGGCACTTGATCCATGAGGGAATGGCGTCACACGCGCGTCGGTTCTACCGCGCAACTCCTCCGATCAACCGCTTCCTCAAGGACGGGGCCGGGAACCTGCATTGGGAGGTCAGCCAATAAGCAAAGTGGAGCACTGACTACGCGTGGCGCGAGGGGGATTATGGTCCGTCCGGTTCAACATCGGGGTCAAGGTCACTGCAACCGTCTTGATGATATACTCAAACACATTGGGTTCGAGCGGCCAGCCGTGGCGAAACTGGACGCTATTGTCATCGAGAAAGGCCGGGCTGCCAGCATCCGCCGAGCACTTGCCTGGATGCTCGATCGGGGCGAAGAGGCCAAGCGGATCGGCGCCGCCGTGGCCAAGAAGCCCCGATGGACTATCCATCTCTACCCTGCCGATTGGATAACGGGCGTGGGGGTCAGACCTGCGGAGCTAGCGCCGCTGCAACCTTGCGTGCGCCGGCCATGCTCAGGTGCGACGGATTGAAGTACAGGACGCCGAAAGCTGGATCGTACCCCGGACACAGAGTGTCATTGCATAGGGCCGGCGTCGGATCGAACACCTTGGCTCCTGTGTGTGCGCCTATGCGAGCGACGACGGCGCGATAAGGTGCCAGATCCCGATCCACATCCTGTCGGTCACGGCCCCACTCGACCAGATCGCCCGGCCGATCGGCAATGAGGCTCAACGCTGAAGGCGGGTCATAGGCTTGGTTGTGAAGCGGACCGACTATCGTCACCGATTTGCCGGCAGCCACAAGGGCTGTGGCCGCTTTCTCCATCCCGGCTTCGATCATCTCGGAGTGGTCGGGCCCATAGCTCTCCATGGCCGCGACCATAATGACGGTTCTTACGGCCTGATCAGCGAGCAACCCCTGCAAGGATGCGTCATTCTGAGCCGCGCACCGTGGTCGACCCACCGACCGATAGCCAACAGCCGGCGGGCAGGCGGACGAGGTGATCTGACGGACAGCTCTGCCTTGGGTGGCGAGCGTTTCAGACAGAGCGAAAGCGACTTCTACGCCGTGGCTGTCTCCCCAGACGGCGACGGATGGATCCCCGGTTCCAAGCACGCACGTGGAACCGTAGCCCATGCTGGCGCTGCCGTCGAAATGGCATTCCGCCCGCCGGGGACTGTAGTCGCGGCGGGCTGCCGACACCTCGAGTGACTTCGGCGAGAAGCGCTGCTCAAGGCCTCCGGTCAGGAAAATGGCCGCACCGATGACGGCGAAGCCGCCGATGGCTGCGGAGCCCAGGGCGAGGACGGGAAGGCGAGGCAGGCCCCCGACGAAACGTCGCTCGACATACTGATAGGAAAGCCACGCGAGCAGAATGGCTAGCGCCACCATCGAGACGGCCACGACCGGCGAGAGCTCGCCGCCGACAGCATGCCGGGCAAAAACCAGAAGCGGCCAGTGCCAGAGGTACAGCGAGTACGACAGGTTGCCGAAGAACTGGAATGGCGCGCTGCTGATCAGCTTCCCGCCGGCGCTCGGCCCGTCCTGACCGGCAGCAAGAACCAAAGCCGTTCCGAGGCACGGCACCAAGGCGATGTATCCGGGGAACGCGATCCGCTCGCCATCTATGAAGAACAGGGACGCAAAGATCAGCGCGAGGCCCAGGATCGAAAGTGCGTCTCTGGCACCCGCCCGGAGACCGGAGACCAGCCGGGGACTTGCAGCTACGAGTGCACCAATCAGAAGTTCGAAGGCCCGGCTGAAGGGCAGATAGAAGGCGAAACCGGCCGACCATTGGGTTGAGACTATGCTGATCGCTAACGAGACGATGGTGCCCGCGAGAAGCAGAGGGACCAGCAATGGACGCGCGCGCTTCCAAACCAAAGCGATGAACAACGGAAACACGATATAGAACTGCTCCTCGACCGCGAGCGACCAAGTATGGAGGAGGGGTTCAAACTCTGCAGGGCCGCTGAAATAGTCGAGCGACAGGAAAAACAGAACGTTCGAGGAAAAGAACATGGTCGCGACGGCGGAGGCACCGAGCCGCCTCATGTCGAATGCTGAAAGGAGAAATAGCCCTGCGATCAGTGTTGCCACAAGAACGATGACAAGCGCGGGGAAAAGCCGCCTTAACCTCCGCTCATAAAAGCGAACGAGGGAATAGGTACCGGCAGCGTTTTCCTTAAGCAGGATCCGCGTGATCAAATAGCCGGAGATTACAAAGAAGACGTCTACGCCGGCAAAGCCGCCGCGTAGCCAATCGCCGCCCGCGTGGAATACAACCACACTCAGGACGGCGATGGCTCGCAGACCTTGGATGTCACGCCTGAACGGCTGAGCAAGTTTCATTGGATCCCCCGACCTCTGGGGGTTCTAGACGAGATCTGCCGCCGCCGCGAGCCATCTGGGAGGAGCGTCTTGGTCGATCCATGGAGGCTAAGCTTCGTCCGGCTGCGGCGGGATTGGTGTTTCGCTGTCCAGCGCATAGACCGGGTAGGTGTTGAGTGTCGGCAACCAGCGCACATTGTCAGGGTCCTTAAGGCACCGTCCGGCTGCCACCCACTGACCGGCTAGCGTGCCATATCCGAGGTTGTTGGCCAGCGCATTGGCTACTCTAAGGGTGCCCAACATCGTATCGTCACTATCCAGTAGAATGGCTGCGTCCTTCTCGGCGTCGGTTAACGTGATCCGAGCTTGGGTCCTCACATTCAGACTCATGTTGCTGCCTTGAAGGTATTGCTCTGGGAGAAGATCGCGGCCATTTCGGCATCGAGTTCGACGAGCCCGCCGCCATTGACCGAACAAATAATCCTTCGGGTCGATAATTTCATAAAATCATCGCATTCATTCCGTCTACATTCTTAGAATGCGTGAGCAGGATTTGATTCTCTTTACGTCACATGATATTACGCGAACGCGTTGTTATTGCGTGTTGTAACAATTATGACGAATATGTTGTTACATCGAAAAATCTAAGTTTTATTATGTCGGGCGCGGTCGGCCCATCACGGTCAATCATTTTGTGATGGGACTGATTTTCTAAGAAGATTGTCCATGGAGTAATGAAATTTTTTGTGTTGGAGGTTTCGGTGACTGTTTCCTAGCGGTCTGTTCCGTGCCAATAAATCGCGAGTTCATTGTTTTATTCGGCGACTCCAGCATAGATGCCCGGTGCCTGGCCGGAGTTCGGTTAACTGGAAATCCCGTCACCGTCGCAACACTCCAGCGCGACAGAGTTCGGCGCGGAAACCGCCGTGGAGTTTTAGGCGCCTTGCCGGATGTTCTGCCGAGCAGGTTGGGCGGCAAACGTCGCATAGCAGACAAGTAGGTCAATCTTCGGCCAAAGCCCATCTGCGCTAAGGCCTGCGATCAGCCCGGAGTAGCGGCCTTGACGGCCGTACTGGGCTGCTCGCTCCGGCGCGCGAACAGGGCTGCGGCATCCGAGTCCCGTCTTCCGCCTAAAGGGCCCGCTGGACGCCCCGCTCCGGAGCGTCAGCACCGCGCCCCCGCGGGAACAGAAGCGCTGACCCGCTGACCAGCACAAGGCCGGCGATACTGGTCGCATAGGCGGCCCCGATGAAGAAGGGCAGCCAGGGGAGTTGGACGGCCCCGAAGTTGCGGAACAGCAGCAACACCACACTGCCCAGATAGCCCGAGGCGTCCGCGACATAGATCAGGAACCCGGCGGTCCCGACCGTGCCCGACCAGGCGATCATCCGGTCAAACAGCATGGCGTTGAAGGGGGTATAGGCCAGATAGAGGCCCGCGCCGCCGGCGATCATCCAGGTGATCGGCGAGAGCAGGCCTTGCTGGAACGCCAGGGTCGCGCCGCCCAGGATGGCGAAGCCGGCTAGGATGGTTCCGTGCATGAACAGCAGGGCCCGGCCGTTGTTCTTCACCGCGATCAGCACGCCCATGACCACCAGCGAGAGCACCGCCACCGGACCCTCGCTGGCGGTAAAGACGGAGGCGGCGTCGCCATAGCCCAGGGCCTGCCAGATCTCGGCGGCGAAATTGTCGCGCAGGTCGCGAAAGGCCGTGAGCATAACATATGCCGCGACCAGCAGCGTCAGGACCGGCCAATGGGCGGCCAGAAAGGCGGCACGCTCTTTTGCCATCATCGGGCGGCGCGCAACCCGCTCGGCCTCATCGGCCGGACTGGGCGGGGGCAGGGCGGCCAAACCCAGGACCGAGAGCGCGAGCAGGGGCATAAAGACCACGCCCACGGCCGCCGGCATCCAGAACGTGCTGACGTCCCAGCCCTCCATAAGGGCCTTGCCGACGGACTTCACCACGCCGGAGGACAGGATGAAACTGGCGCACAGGATCGCCCCCAGAACCTCGCTGGTGCGCCGCCCCTCCATGAAGCCGAACACCAGACCCCAGATCAGGCCCAGCGGCAGGCCGTTCAGGAACAGGGCCGCGACGTTCCAGGGCGCGGGCACGATCGCAAACAGCACCAGGGCGACCCACGAGACCCCGATCAGCAGGACGATCGCCGCCGCCCGGCGTTCGGGTCGCATCTCGGCGATCACCTTGACGCCGATCAGCTTGGACAGGGCGTAGCCGGCGACCTGGGCGATCACGAGAGCGATCTTGTAGTCCAGCAGGAAATCCCACCCGCCGACGTCCTCAAACATCGCGGCGGTAAAGGGCTTGCGGAAGGCGTACATCGAGAAATAGGCGCAGAAGCCCGCCAGTCCCGCGAACAGGACGAAGACCACGGGGTTGGCCTTCGTCAGCCAGAGCCGCATCCGGTTCATCGTTTGACATCGTCCTGTTGCACGAATGTGGTCTAGACCAGCGCTACGACGCTGGGATGACGAATGCACGACGGTATGGGATCGCAAGCAGGGGTGCCGGGCGGTGTCTGGCCCGGCGCGAAGGGGGCGCGGCATGGCCTCGCGTCCGCCGGGGGCACCGACGCATGAGCCGGCGCTACGATATCGCGGTGGTCGGGGCGGGCATCGTCGGTCTGGCCTGCGCCTTGGCCGCCGCGCGCCGCGGCCTTTCGGTTGTGGTCATCGATCGCGACGCACAGGCGAACGGCGCCTCGATCCGCAATTTCGGCTTCGTGACCGTCACCGGCCAGCCGTGCGGCCGCGTCTGGGCGCGCGCGCATCGCAGCCGCGCCGTCTGGGACGAGATCGCGGCCGAAGCGGGGATCGACGTCCTTCAACGGGGGCTGTGGCTGCCCGTCCGTCGCCCCGAGGCCGCCGCCGTTCTGGAGGCCTTTATGGCCACCGAGATGGGCGAGGGCTGTCGGATGATGACGCCGGACGAGGCGTGGGGCCGGGCCCCGGAGGCGACCGGGCCCGGGACCGTCGCCGCCCTCTGGAGCCCGCATGATCTGCGGGTGGACTCACGCATGGCGATCCCGCGTCTGGCGGCCTGGCTGGCCGATCGCTTCGGCGTCGATTTCCGGCGGGAGACCGCGGTTCACGCCATCGAGCTGCCGCGCATCGTGACGTCCCGGGGCGTGGTCGAGGCGGAGCGGGCGGTGGTCTGTCCCGGCGACGATCTGGTCAGCCTGTTTCCCGACCGGCTGGCCGGTTTCGGGATCGTGCGCTGCAAACTGCAGATGATGCGGCTGGCATCGCCGGGCTTTGATCTGCCGGCCCCGGTCATGTCCGATCTCGGCCTCGTCCGTTATGGTGGCTATGCCGACCTGCCCGAGACGGCCGCGCTGCGGGCGCGGCTGGAGGCCGAGCAGGGCGAGGCCCTGGCCCACGGCGTCCATCTGATCGCGGTACAGGACGCCGACGGGGCCCTGGTCGTGGGCGACAGTCACCACGATGCCGCCACGCCCGATCCGTTTGCCAGCGAGGCGGTCGACCGGCTGATCCTGGACGAATGGACCGCGGCCACTGGCCAGCCCGCGCCGCCCGTCCTCCAGCGCTGGACCGGAACCTATGCCCGGGGCCCCCATGCCGGCGTGATCGAGGCCCCGCAACCGGGCGTGCGTCTGGCGCTCATCACCGCCGGCAACGGCGCCTCTACCGGCTTCGCCTTCGGCGAGGAGGTACTCGCAGACCTGTTCGAGGAGATTTCCGAACCATGACCACCATCCGCGATTGCTTTGATATGGTCGTCTTCGACTGGGCCGGCACCATGGTCGATTTCGGCAGCCGGGCGCCGGTGCTGGCGCTGATGGAGGCCTTCGCCGTCCTTGGCGTGCCCGTTACCGAGGCGGAGGCGCGGCGCGATATGGGCCGGGCCAAGGCCGACCACGTCCGCGCCCTGTTCGAACAGCCGAGGGTCGCCGGGGCATGGGAAGCAACACACGGCACCGCGCCGGACCTCGGGGCGGTCCAGCGCATTATGGCCGAGCTTCAGGCACCGATGATCCGGCTGGCCGAAGAGACCGCGGACCTGATCCCCGGGGCCGCCGCGACCACAGCGCATCTGCGCGGGCTGGGCCTCAGGATCGGGTCCTGCACGGGCTATACGCGCGAAATGATGCACGCGGTCCTGCCGCGCGCGGCCGCTCAGGGCTATGCGCCCGATCTCGTGGTCTGCGCCCATGAGACGCCGCAGGGGCGCCCCTCGCCCTTGATGATCTACAAGGCCTGCGCTGACCTCGGCGTCTGGCCGTTGTCGCGTGTGGTCAAGGTCGATGACGCCGAGGTGGGCATAGCCGAGGGGCGCAACGCCGGCTGTTTCACGGTCGGGGTCGCGGCCTCCGGCAATATGCTTGGCGTAACGGCGCAGGTCCTCAACGATCTGGACCCCGCCGCGCGCGCCGCGCTTCTGGAGGACGCGGCGGAGCGCCTCTACGCCGCCGGGGCCGATGTGGTGATCAACACCGTTGCCGACCTCATTCCCGCTCTGGAGGCCGAGGCTGCGCGGCGGGGCGGATCAATCGCGCGCGGCTGATCCGCCCCGCCTGATCAATCGGGCCTGATCAATCGGCCCTGATCAGTCGCGCCTGATCAATCGCGTGAGGCGAGGGCGATCAGCATATCGCGATAGGCCCCCAGGGGCGCGATCGTCGCGTCCTCAGCCTTGCCCAGCTCATCGTAGCGCCGCAGGCTGATCGCGGCCTCGAATGCGGCAAGGGTCTCGAAGGCGTCGGCCTCGGCCGCGCTCATCGGCCCGCCCTGGAGCGCCAGGCTCTGGCGGGACGCGCCGCTGAGCGCCTCGCCATAACCCGGCTCGCGCGAGGTCAGATAGCGTTTGGCCTCGACGTGCAGGCGGATCGGCTCGGTGACCGCGGGCCCGAAACACTGCGCCAGCCAGGCAGCACCGATCCTTTCGTGCATGGCATCGACGCCCCGGTCGGCGGCGTCCTCGCCCTGTTTCTGCAGCAGATGGCCGATATCATGCAGCAGGGCGGCGGCGACCATGGCATCGGTCTCACCGCTTCGGCGCGCATGGTCGGCGGTCTGCAGCGCGTGCTCCAGCTGGGTCACCGCCTCGCCATAGGACGAGCCGCCGAGGCGATCGAACAGGTCCAGAATGGTCTCGACAAAGGCTTCGGCGGAGGACGGACAGGTCATTATCTGGACTATACCAGAGCTGTGTCAGTCCGTCACCGGGGCGTCAGCAGGTTGGGGTCGATGAACTGGCGCGGGACGCCGGGGCCCTCGAACCAGGCCCCCAGCCAGGAGCCGCCGCCGCCGTTGAAATACTCGACGCGCAGGGCGTGCTTGCCGGGCTCCAGATCAATGCTGCCCGCAGCCGTGATGACGCCGTGGTCGCCATCGTTGTCCACCACCGTCCTGCCGTTGATATAGAGTTTGCTCCCGTCGTCCGAGGCCAGCGAAAAGCTGTAGGACCCGGCCGTCGTGAGGGTGAGGTCGCCCTCGAAAACCACGGCCACGGCGTCCTCGCGCGGCAGGGTCAGGCCGTCGATGCTCAGCTCATGCGTCCGGCCGGTCGCGATCGGCTCCAGACGCGAGAAATCGGGCAGGCGCACCGGGTTTTCCGCCAGCAGATAGACGCTGTAGTTAACACCGCGCGCACCGGCGCTCTCGTCGAGGATGCGGAAAAAGGCCGTGGTCGGGACGCTGGCGGCGGCACCGTCCACGAAGAGGCCGGCGCGAACGATGGTGCTGCGCGTGATCTCGACCGGTCCGGCATACAGCGGCGAAGCGCCGGTGGGGATGGAGTTGTCGAGCGTAAAGCGCACCTCGCCAACGGCGTTCGGATTGCGGAGCGTCATCTGCGCGGTCCGGTCGACGAACAGTCCGCCCGAGGGCGCATTGCCTTCGCCCACGGGTTCGATGACCGGTGAATCGTAGAAGCTGCTGGTCCGGTAGGTCTGGGGAGGCATCGGCTCGCCCGCGAGCGCGGGCCTGACCGGCCGCCCGAGCCACGCGTACGGGATATCGAGACCCAGAAGCCAGGCCGCTGTTGCGGGGGTATCGAAGGTGTTGATCGGCAGGTCCAGCTCAACCCCCCGGTTGATGCCGTGACCATAGGCGATCCAGGGGATCTCCAGCTCGGCCAAGGTCTCGCCGCCATGCCCCTTGCCGACGCCGCCGTGGTCGGACGTCACCAGGATCACGGTCTGGTCGGCGATCCCGGCCTCGACCGTGGCCTGGCGAATAGCGGCGATCTGTGCGTCGGCCCTTGTCACCGCCGCATAGTACTGCGGCGTCCCGTGCCCGTATTCGTGCCCGGCGTGGTCGACCTGATCGAGGTGGACGAACAGCAGGGCAGGGCGTCTGGCCTTGATATAGGCCGCCGCCAAAGCGGTGGTTTCCTCCTCGCTCTCGCCGTGGACGTCGTAGTCGACGAAGCGATGGTCATAAAGGTTGCCGAATCCGGCCCAGTGATAGACCGAGCCCACTTCCCATTCCGGATGCTGGTCCGTGAGGATCTGGAAGATCGACGGGAAGAAGCCGCCGGAGCCGGTGACCGACGTGGGGAAGTTGAACTCGCCCACCTGCCAGTCATTGCTGGTCACGCCATGCTGTTCCGGCCCGGCACCGCCGAGGATGGAGGCCCAGTTGGCGCCGCTGGTGGTCGGCAGCACGGCCCGCGCGTGCAGGCTCCAGCTGCCGTTGGCCATCATCTCGTCAAGGGTGGGCGTCGCCGCGCGCCTCACGCCATCGGGGCTCAGGCCGTCCACGCCGATGATGATGACGTGGCGGGCCTTTTCGGTGGCACCGGCCGACGAAACGCCTGCGCCCGCGAGAGCGACGAAGACGGTTGCGAGCAGCGCCACGGCCCGGATCGACGTGTTCATGACAGGCTCCACGAGAGGGGAAGATCTGATCGCCCCATGGCGCGATCGTCCGCTCTGGTACATACCAATCAGCGCAGCGAGAGTGGCGACGCTTTCGTGAAGAGCTGTTGGCAGTTGCGTGGCGCCTTGACGCCGGACAGGCGTGACCTGATCAAGGGCCGGGCTCACCCCAGGATCCAGATGGCGAAGACCCTCCCAGCGCCGAAGACCGAAGGCCTCCACTATCTGGGCATGCGCGACGAGTTCGCGGCGCGCATCGCCGCGGGCGATCTGAAACCCGGCGACAAACTGCCGTCCGAGCGGCGTCTGCAGGAGGAGGTCGGGGCTGCGCGCGGCACCGTTCGCGCCGGTCTGTTCCAGCTGGAGGCCGAGGGCGTCATCTACCGTCGCGACCGCAGCGGCTGGTACGTCTCGCCTCCACCCGTCATCTATGATCCGACCCGCTGGGAGGGCTTTATCTCCTATGTCGAGGCCCAGGGGCGCTGCCCGACGACCGAAACCATCTCGGCGGAATCCATCACCGCCGATGCGCTTCTGGCCCAGGTTTTCTCACGGCCCGAGGGCGCGCCGTTGTTCATGATCCGCCGACGCCGCTACGTCGACAACCGGGCCGTTCTGGTCGAGCGGATCGTCGTCGACGCCGCTCTCGCACCGGATCTCCTGCGCTTCTCCTTCGACCAGTCGCTGACGAGCATCCTCAAGAGCGAATACGGCCTCTCGGTCGCCCGCAACGCGGTCCGGATGCAGCCCTGTGCCCTGACCGGCTACGAGGCCGAAGCCCTGCGGTTGAAGCCGGGTCTGCCCGGTCTGGCCGTCCAGCGCACCAGCTATGATGCGGACGGCCGCGTGGTCGAGTTTGACCACGAACATTGGCGCCACGATGCGGTGCAGATCAGCGTCGACACGCGCGTCCGCTAGATCTGGAGCAGCCGCCCGGGGCCGCCGTGGGCCGGATCCGGCAAGGATCCCGGGCCCTCTCGATCCCGTCTCTATAGGGCCCGCCGTCCGCCCCGAACCGCGCCGCCGCCTGCCGGGACGACAGACCGTCCTCTTTCGCGGCGATCGCACAATCCGGCAGAGCCAGGGGCCCCGTCCTGTCTTGGACGGACCGGCGATCCTAGAGGAAGCCGAGCCCTCGGGAGACCATGTTTCGCAGGTTGGGGAATATGACGTCGAGGTTGCTCTCGGAGACGCCCAGCCAGCGCCCCATCGTAGCGCCGTACTGATCGACCGAGGTGGTGGGGACAAGGTGGGACCGGCTCATGTCCGGGTTGCGGAACGCGTCGATGTCGACGCCCAGTGTGGGATACTGGCCGTAAATATCGCCGCCGCGCACCGACCCGCCCATCACCAGATGATGTCCGCCCCAGGCGTGATCCGTCCCGTCGCCGTTGGTGGTGAAGGTCCGCGAGAAGTCCGACGCCGTGAACGTCGTCACGGCGTTGCGCATGTTCACGCCGCCGACGTTGCCCAGCGCCCCGTCGAAATAGGCCAGGGCGTGAGCGACCTTGGCCAGGTTGTTGCCCTGGGCAGTGTTCTGGAAGTCATGGGTATCCCAACCCCCCAGGCTGACGAAAAAGACCTGGCGGCGGATCCCGAGGGTCGGGGCGGCCGCGATCATCCGGGCCACGGCCTGAAGCTGGACGGCCAGATTGTTGATCTCGATCGCCCCCGTGATCGGGTTCCTATAAGGGGAGGCCGCAGGCACGGCGCTCACTGCCGGGGCGGCAAAGGCGTTGTTCAGCGTCGTCGAGGCACCGATCGACCGGCTGGTGGTCGTCGCATAGTCGGCGGCGAACAGGCTGGCGGTATTGGTATCGGTGATCATCTCGCGTACCCGGCCGGGCGCGACGGTCGAGCCGAACAGGCTGTTTCCCGACTGGCCGGCGATGACCACGGCGGGCTGGGCTCCGGTGCTCATCTGGTACTGGACCACGTTCTGGCCCGACAGGAAGACGGCGTTGCCACCCGTCGAGACCGCGGTGAACAGCGACGACGTTCCGTTCTGGCTGGAGAGCAGATCGCCGAACCGGCCGCCCCAGCCGGTGCGAGCCCCCTCGGTCTGGCCCGCCTGCCAGGTCGACTGCTGGTCGTTGTGCGAAAACAGGTTGTCGGGGAAGGGAACCGTGCGGGCCTCGAACTGGGCCTTGGTGATCGGGCGTATCAGGGTGCCGACGTTGGCCACGACCGCCAGACGGTTGGCATCGAACAGGTCCTTTACCGGCTGCAGGAAGGGATGCAGGGCGAAGGTCCGAACAGAGGCGTTGGTGCCCGCGGGAATGGGGTTTGGCGTACGGGGGACGATCGGCAGGACCCCACCCCAGGCCTCCGGCGAGCCGGCGGACGCGACGCGACCGGTGACAGGGCTGGTAGCGCCCACCGGCGTCGGCGGCGTCCCGACCGGCATCAGGGCGATGGGGTCGTTACCGGTGTTGCGCGCCGCGAAATACCGGCCCCAGCTGTCGTTATCGGTGGCCAGCACCATGTTGTGGCTGTCGTTGCCGCCGAACAGGAAGACGCAGACCAGGGCCTTGTAGTCGGGGGCGCTCTGGCTGGCAGCGCTGCCGGCGGCGGCCAGCTGGGCGGCAAAGGGCGCGGCGGCCCCCAGCATGGACAGGCCCCCTCCGATGCGGAGCAGCTGGCGGCGGTCATAGTTTGCGTGGGTCATCGTCCCGCCCTCACCGCTGAACCAGATATTCGGGCGAGACCATCGTCATATAGACCGCGAGCCTCGCCCGGTTGAGCAGGGCTGTGTCGATGGCAGCCTGGTTGGCACCCGTCGCGGCCGGGATGGCGACCGAGTTGACGCTCTCGACAATGCGGGCGCGCAGCGTCGACGACATCTGGCCATACAGAAGCATCCGGTTCATCCGGTCGGCCAGCGCGTTGGCATCGTTGGCGATGGCAACCTCGCGCACATAGGCCGAGCGCACATCCGCGCCCATGCCGATGCCGTTGCCGATCGCGGCCTGCATGGTGTTGGCATAGCCGGCGACGGTCACTTCATCGACGATCTGGAACTCGGGCACCGTCAGGTTCTGTGCGCCGGCACGGGTGTTCGGCGGCACATAGCCCGGCCGGAAGAAGTTGAAGACCGAAGGGCTGGCAAGGGCAGACTGGCCCAGAGAGGTGTTCGCGCTGGTCGAGTTCAGCAGGTAGTTGCCGCTGACCGAGGTTGCGCCGAAGGCGCGCATCCAGTTGGTCATGCGGATCATCGGCTCGCGGATCTTGCCGAACGTGGCGCTGTTGGCCGCGTTGATATCGCGCGCCTCGG
Source organism: Caulobacteraceae bacterium (assembly GCA_019748095.1). Classification (GTDB taxonomy): domain Bacteria; phylum Pseudomonadota; class Alphaproteobacteria; order Caulobacterales; family Caulobacteraceae; genus Brevundimonas. Next base: position 24,920 of record JAIEQA010000046.1, read on the forward strand.
CGTCCGTAAGGATCGTGCGAACCACCGCCGCGAGGTCGCCGCGCACGCCCGAGCCGTTGTTGGCGAATGCACTCGAGCAGCGGCTGACATAGCCGCCCGACGGGTTGGACGTCACCAGCCGCTGGATCAGCTGTTTGCAGAAAAAGGGGGGGACGTTGACGTTGTTGAAAATGGTGTCCAGCGCGATCCGCAGGTCGGCGGAGGCGTCGTTGTTGCCCGCCGGGATGGTCACGCCCAGGAAGGTCTTGGCCGTGATGGAATGATGCTGCGGATAGACGATCATCGGCCGGACGGCCGCGTCCACATCGCGGTTACGGCCGAAGAAGGTCTGGTTGGTCGGGGTCGGGTGGTACCAGCTGAAGCCGGTAAAGACCTTGGCCAGATTCGAGATGTCGGCGGGCGTATAGGTCGGGATCGGCTCGCCCTGGGCGTTCCGACGCACGGTACCGTCCGGGTTCAGCTCCTGGACGCCGATCGACATCAGCTGCATGACCTCGCGGGCATAGTTCTCGTCCGGCGTACGGGCCGTCGCCGGGTCCTCGCGCTGGTTGGCCAGATGGGTCAGATAGATGCCCATCATCGGATGCAGCGATACCTGCTCCAGCAGGGTGCGGTAGTTGCCGAAGGCGTTGGCCCCCAGCATGTCGTAATAGGACGCCGCGCCCCGAACATCGATATTGGCATCGGTCATGGAGATGACGAAGATTTCCGAGAGGGCCAGCTTCATGCGCTCGCGCAGCTGGGCCTGACCCGTCGCGGAATACAGCCAGAAACTCTCGTAGAACTGGTTGGGGCTGAGGATGGCTTGCGGGTTGGTCAGCCGGATCTGCGCCAGGCGGTTCTCGACATAGACCTGGTGCGAGGCCGAGGGCAGGGCGATCTGGGCGTTGATCCAGGCACCATAGCCCTGCGCCTTGACCGCCTCGATCTCTGCATCGGTCGGGCCGAACGTGGCCTGGGTCAGGAACTTGGCGGCCTCGGCGTCGGAGATCACGGCCGCCGGGGGCGGCGTCGGACCACCGCCGCCACCACTATTGCCTTCTCCACCACCTCCGCCGCCGCCGCACGAAGCCAGGCCAACGAGCAGTGCCACCGGCAGGGCAAGGCGTCTGGCTCTGGTAAATAGGCTGTGTTCGCTCACGGCTGTCCCCCGACCCCGGTGTCGTACGATGACCTCAGGAGCCTAGAACGCGAAGTATGAAGAGAATCCGTCGTGATCTGGCAGCGCACGTGGCTCTGGACCGGGCGGTATTGCAGCAGGTGATCCGCCGAACACTCCCGCTTCGGGTGCTCCGGAGCATGAGAGCGGTTCAGGTCTCTCGGGGCAGACTGCCGGAAGGCTCAGACCCTGGCCTCGCCCCATTCGCTCCAGCCCAGAATGCGGGGCGTTCCGGGCAGGTAGATCCCTTGAGAATGGTCGATGACGAACCCCGCGCGAGCGATGGCATTGGTGATCGGGCGGCTCAGATGGCAACCGCCGGCCATGGCCTTCCAGACCGGCTCGACGCGCCGCTGCCAGGTTGCCACTCCGGCGTCCGGCGCAAGGCCGTGCTCGGCGAAAAGGAAGCGGCCGCCGGGCCGCAGCACCCGCCTCGCCTCCGCAAGCGCGTCCTCCGGCGACTGCACCGAACACAGGGTGAAGGTACAGACCACGCAGTCGAAGCTGCCGGTCTCGAAAGGCAGGGCCTCGGCGATGCCCTCATGGACCTCGACCCTGAGGCCCTCCGGCCGGGGCGCAGCCAGGGCCCGCTGGCGCAGCGCCTCGGAGGGATCGACGCCCACCACGCTCCGGACCCGGGACGGGTCGTAGAAGCGCAGGTTGAGACCGCCGCCGATGCCGAGCTCCAGCACCTCGCCGAAGGCGGTCGGCACCACTTTCTGACGCTGCTTCATGACCGGTTTGCTGGCGCAGGCGCAGCTGACCAGCCGCGGCATCACATGCCGGTCCCATATCCCCATGGTCATCCCGTCCGTGTTCTCTTTCCCCCGGGCCCCCGCCGCACATCAGGTGCCGCAACAGGGCCCGGACAAAGGCCCGGTGTGTGTCGCCCGCCAGTCCTTGTCGGCTCACCGGAGGCCCGTGAGCCTACAGTGACTGGCTCCGGCATCAATTGCACGGACGCCTGCGCCAGGGACAGTGATCCGGTTTGCGGGGTGCAGATCACGGGCGGATCAAAGACGAACAACCTGCAGCACAGCCGGTCAGGGATTGGGCGGGCAACGCACGAAATCGGTCTGCGAGCCGTCGGCGAGTTGCCACCTCATGCGTGTTGCATCGATAGCCGTCAGTCTGACCGGGCTTTTCTTTGCGGGGACCTCGCCCTCCACCCCCATCTCGAAAATCTTGACGGATTCAAACCTCAGGACGTCGCCCGCGAGAACCCATCGGCCGCCCTCGCCCTCGAGGCCGTAGGTGCCATCGGGGAAGAAGCCTATGGCCTCGCCACTGTTGCAGCTCTCTGTCGATCCCGCCCATGAACCGACCAGCGCGTCCATGGCCGCCGGGTCGTCCTTGACCGCGAGGGTCAGGTCGCGTCCGGCACCGGGACTGTTCAGACGTTGATCAGAGGGATCAATCTCGTCGGAGAATGCATCGGGCGCGGCGTTCGTCTGTGCCCCGTCCGAGGCCTCCCGGGAAGCCGCGAGAGTCTGGCCTTGTGCTCCGTTGTCTGATTGGGGCGCATCGCTACAGGAAGCCAGGATCACCAGCATGAGCAGGCCCGTTGCCAGTCGCTGTGTATCGAAAACACGCATGAGTATTTCTTCTTCCTTTCTTTGGGCGATATCGGTTTGAAGGGATCCTGCGGTCGTATCCGTTCTGACGAAGATTTGCGTCCGGTGCCGTTTCGATCAACTCTCGTCTATTGATCCTCGAGTTCATGCAATCGGGCCGGGCTGGCAGGCCGGTGCGCGGCGTGCAGCCGGGGTGCGTGATGTTTCGGGCTCCCGCAGCCGGGGGGGATCAGACCTGCAGATCGCCCCGTCTCATGGCGGCATAGACGGCCTCGCCGCGGGAGTTGACCTCCAGCTTTCGATAGATGGCCTTCACATGGTTGCCGACGGTGAGCGGCGAGATGCCCAGCGACCGCGCGGCCTCCTTGTAGCTCTGGCCGCGCGCAAAGACCTGGAGCAGCTCGATCTCCCGGGGGGTCAGATGCTCCAGCCCGGGTTCGATCCGCACGACCGGATCGGGCTCACGCTGGCGCAGGCGGTCGAGCAGATAGACGGCTGCGGACGCGCTGATGGGGGCCCCGTCCATCAGGGTGACGTGGATCCCCTCGAGGATGACTTCGGATGAACTGTCCTTGAGCAGATAGCCGTCGGCCCCGGCGCTGAGCGCGGTCACGACCGTGTCCCGATCACCGAAGGCCGTCACGACCAAAGTCTTGCAGCGCGACCCGGCCTTCAGCTCGGGGATGAAGTCCAGACCGCTGCCGTCGGGCAGGCCGATGTCGGAGAGGACCAGATCGGGGTCGAGCGGGATCATCGCACGGGCCTCGGCAATGGTGCCGGCGGTGGCGCAGATCTCGAGCGTCGGTGAGGCCGAGATGATGTCCACGAAATGCGCCATCACGTGGGGGTCATCCTCCAGAATGGCGATGCGGCGTGGTGGTTCGGCGTCGATCATGGGTCCTTCCGGGGCAGCCGCAGGATCAGCACGACATGGGTGCCGGCCCCGGCGTCCTGGATCTCGACCGTCGCTCCGACGAGCGCGGCGCGGCTCTGCATGTTGCGCAGGCCATGGCCCGACGGCCCCCGTGCGGCCAGTCCCCGGCCGTTGTCGCTGACCGTCAGGCGCACGGTATCGTCCTCTGCCCCCGGGGCGACGACGATCTCGATGCGGTCGCCGCCGGAGTGTTTCAGGGCGTTGGTCACCGCCTCCTGCAGGATGCGGAACACCTGCAGCACGACACGCGGGGGATAGTCGGGCAGGCGGGTATCGACCAGGCTGCTCCAGACCAGAACGAACCCGGCCTCCTCGATGCGGGGACGCACGCGGTCCTGGAACGTCGTCAGGGCAGAGGCCAGGCTCTCGCCGACCGAGTCCATGGAATCGATCATCAGCCGCATCTCGTCGATAACCGCCTGCAGCCCTTCGGCCACGGCTGCGGGCTCGGCCTTGCCCCGTCGCGCGGCCAGCAGCATGCTCATCAACTGGCTTCCCAGACCGTCGTGCATATCGCGCATGATGCGTCGGCGTTCGTCGTCGTGGGCCTGGCTGCGGACCAGTTCGCGCTCGCGCGCATGGGCGCTTTCCAGCTCGGCTTCACGCACGGCAAGCCTGTCCGCCAGCAGGGCGTTGAGGCTGACCGCAGAGCGGAACAGGGTGAAATTGCGCTGGAGGAAGGCGGCCACCAGTGCCAGCAACAGGAGCGGCGTGGAATCGAGCAGAAAGCCCCCCGGCGTCAGTCCGAAATGTTCCCCGATCGCGTCCATCACCACGCAGGTGGCGCAGATGGCGAGCAGGGCCGCTTCCAGCCGCCGGGGCTCCGGCGTCGTGGCGAAATGCCAGATCAGCCGGACCACCACCGCGACGCCGAGTGCGACCGACAACCAGACCCAGGCCAGGGCCGGGGCGTCGTAGCCCCCGGGCATGGGACGGGTCCAAAGCCAGACCGCACAGAAGCTCACGAACGCAAGGAAGACGCCGATCAGGACCAGCTGGAACCGGGGCCAGGGCCGCTCCGTCCAGGCGTCGATCAATCCCGCAAGGCTGATGGCGGTCAGGGCATTGACCACGAAGAACAGCCACAATCGCATCAGGCCGCCGAACGGCGGGTCCAGAACGAGGCCATACAGGACATAGGCCGTCCAGGCCCCGCCCAGCAGGGCCAGCCAGAGGGCAAAGCGGTTTTCGGGGGCGCGGAACGCCAGCATCAGGGCGAACAGGCCGATGATGGCCGTGGTCAGACCGGACAGCTGGCGGTAATCGACGGTCCGCCACATCCGCTCCTCGGCCCAGTGAGCGACCGCGGTCCAGGGGCCGAGGATCGGTGCGACCAGGTCACTGTAAGGCATTCCCTGCCGGACGGTGATGAACAGCAGTTCGTTGGCCCCGACCTTCAGCAGACCCGCCGGGATGCGTTCGACCAACGGCCGCTGTCCCTCGAAGGATTGGTCGGGAAAGGTCATCTCGCCCCGCGAGGAGATGGTCGAACCGTTGACCTGAACGACGAAGTTGTCGACCTGCTGATAGGCGGCGAGACCCAGACCCTCTGCGGGCACCGCGGCCAGATCGAAGCGCAGCTTCAGCGCCAGATAGACCGGCTCGCAGCATTCGGTATGGGGCAGTTCGACCGGCTGATACCGCGCCTGCGCCGCCGCGACGGCCGTCGGCTTGGGCAGGCGGGCCAGCGTTGTTTCGGTAAAGGCGATGCGGTCGAGGTCGGGGGTGGCCGGCTTGGGCCAGAGCGGCGAGGCGTAAAAGCCCCAGAAGGCCGCCTGCACAAGGACGATCACCACCAGAAAGCCGATCAGGTCGCGCAGACGCAGCGACAGGCCGGGCAAAAGGACCGAGAGTCTTCGGTCCAGCCATGTCGCCGGCTGACCGGTCGACGCAGGTCTGTCTGTCATGCCGCCCCCCCGGCGATCCAGTGTGAGCCGCAGCCCGCCGTCAGATCTTTTGTCCGTCGCCAGGGTCGCCGCAATCTCGAGTGGCCGCCACCACCATATCCATGGTGCTGTCGGGGCGGCAAGCGAATGGTCAAGCTGCGAAGCGTCAGGACAGGCCGGCCACAAGGGCGACGGGCGCTCGACAGCCATTCAGGGCGCACGGCGCCACAACAGGAAAGACAGCCACCATGAAACGGGTCGCTACGGCAACCGCTCTCGCCCTCGCCTGCCTCGCAGGCTCTGCCGCCGCGCAGGACGCAAGCCTTACCGCCAGCTATGGCGAGGTTCGTCTGAGCGCCGGGTTCACGCCCGATCCCTATACCGTCAACGTCCAGGCGGGCGGAAGCATCAACGGGGGCAATCTGCCCGGTTCATGCACCGGATATATCGCCGCGGCCCCGGATTTCGAGGTGACCTATTCGGCCGGGTCGTTCCCGCTGGTTTTCCGGACCCGGTCCAGTGCGGATACCACGCTGATCATCAACGGGCCTGACGGCCGGTGGTATTGCGACGACGACAGCTATGGCGACGGTGATGCACAGGTCCGGTTCGACCGGCCCCAGAGCGGCACCTATGACGTCTGGGTGGGCACGTTCAGTTCCGGCAGCACGGCCTCGGCCCGCCTGCTGATCACCGAAACCCCCTGACCAACCCACCAGCACCGGAACGCCGCCGCCGCACCTGCGGCGGCGGCCTTTCGGCTTGTTTACAGAATACAGGACCTCTCTCATGTCACCTGACCGGATCACCCGGACGACCCACCGGTCGTGGTTTCAGCGCATCGGCTCGGCCTTTACCGGAATGCTCACCGGCCTCGTCCTCGCGGCCCTCGGTATCGCCGTTCTGGGCTGGAACGAGGCCCGTTCGATCGCGCAGATGCGCGGCCTCAGCGAGGGCGCAGGCATGGTCGTCCCGGCCCCCCTGGCCGCGATAGATCCTGCCAATGAGGGGCGGCTGGTTCATCTCTCGGGCCTGTTGAGGGTCGAGGGGCAGCGCACTGACGCCCTGAGTGGCGTCAGCGCCGAGGGTGTCAGCCTCAAGCGGTCGGTCGAACTTTATCAGTGGAGCGAGACCCGCAGCAGCGAGACGCGGACCAAGCTGGGCGGTGGCGAGGAGACGGTCACGACCTACAGCTACGCGCGCGAATGGTCGTCCACGCCGGAGGACTCGGCGCAGTTCCACACGCCCCAGGGACATGAGAACCCGGCCCCGCTGCTGGCTGACACCCTGGTATCCGCTGAAGAGGGTCAGGTGGGTGCCTATCGCGCGGACCGGCGGCTTCTCGACGCCTTCCAGCCGTCCATCCCGGTCGTGGTGAGCCCGGAGGACGCGCGGACCCTGTCGACGGCCCTGTCCCGCCCGGTTCGGGTCGAGGCCGACGCCCTCTATGTCGGGCTGGACCCGGCTCGCCCGGCGGTGGGCGATATCCGCATCCGCTATACGGCGGCACCGGCCGGGTCCGTCAGCGTGGTGGCGGCCCAGAGCGGCGGCGCGCTGGCCCCGTTCACCACGCGCAGCGGGGCAGAGATCTTCCTCGTGACGCCGGGGATGGCGACCGCGCAGGAGATGCTTCAGCAGGCGAGGGACGGCAACCAGCTCCTCACCTGGCTCCTGCGCCTTGGTGGTGTGGTCGGCCTGATCGTCGGCTTCGGCCTGATCCTCGCACCCTTGCCGACCCTGGCCGACGTCCTGCCACCGCTGGGCGCGGTCGTCCGCTTCGGTACCGGGACCCTGGCCACGATCGGTGGGGTGGCGGTCGGCGTGGTGGTGATCGCCGTGGCCTGGTTCGCGGTCCGCCCCGTGTTTTCCCTGCTGAGCCTGGCCGCCATCGGGCTGGTTGTTGCGGCGGTCATCTGGCTCAGACGTCCCGGCAGGACCGCGCTCCGGATCGGCTGAGGCCTTCGTCCGGCGGCCTCAGTCGGCCAGACGTCTTGCATCGGGATATCCCCTCTCGTTCCAGACCGGAGCCTGCGCCTTCTGACAACAGGAGGCGCAGGCTCAGGTCTGCGGATGCGGATCGCCCGGTGTAACCTTGGCAAGGTGGGCGCAGCCGACCCATAAGGGCGCTGCTATGGAAAACACCATGATCGACCGTCGTACCCTTCTGACCGGACTGGCCGCCGCGCCGATGGCCGCCTGCGCCACGCCACCCGCCCCCGGCCGCCCGCCTCAACTTTCCCTCGTCTGCTTCAACATCTGGCATGATCGGGGCGATTGGCCCGCCCGCCTGCCCTTGCTGATCGCGGCGATCCGGGCCGAGGCCCCCGACATCATCGGCCTGCAGGAGGTGCT
>JAIEQA010000091.1 GCA_019748095.1 Caulobacteraceae bacterium
CCGACCGCCTCGACCACGCCGGCGATCTCGCCGCCGGGCGAGAAGGGCCGCTCGGGTTTGAACTGATATTTGTCCTCGATGATCAGGGTGTCGGGGAAGTTGACCCCCACGGCCTTGACCTCGATCACCACCTCGCCGGCCTTCGGCGTCGGATCCAGAACCTCCTCCACCACAAGGGACGAGGGACCGCCGACGGTCTTGGAAAGCACTGCGCGCATTCTTTGGGTCTCGCTTCGCTCGGGCGGTCTGTCGCGCGTTCGCGCGGCTTGAGACCGCCCTGTCAGGTGGGTGGAAGGAGCGCGCCCTGCTCCGGCTGGACTGTGGCGCGCGGCTCGGGGGGACGCTAATCAGGCGCCGGCCCGAATGAAAGAGGCCGAACGATTCAGGAGACGCCATGCCCGCCCCCGCCCTCATCCTGCACGGCGGCGCCGGCGCGCGTCGCAGCCGCGACTACAGCCGCGAGATCGACCATATGCGCGGCGTGGTCGAGGCCATGCGCGACCGGCTGATGGACGGGGTCTCCGCCCTCGACGTCGCGGTCGAGACCACGGTGCTGCTGGAAGACTCCGGCCTGTATGTCGCCGGGCGCGGGGCCTCGCCCAATCTGGCCGGAGACTATGAGCTGGACGCCAGCCTGATGGACGGGGCGACCCGCCGGGCCGGGGCCGTGGCCGCCTTCCAGGGCTATCGCAACCCGATCCGCGCCGCCCGGGCGGTCATGGACCAGACCCCCCACGTCCTGCTGGCGGGGGCCGGGGCGGCGCGGTTCGCGGGCGAACAGGGGCTGGAGCCCATCAGCGATCCGGAAGCCTGGTTCACCCGGGCGGGGCAGGGCGAGGACAACCATCCCCCCGGACAGGGACCCGCGCTCGCCCACGGCACGGTCGGCTGCTGCGTGCTGGACCGCGAGGGCCGGCTGGCGGCCGCGACCTCGACCGGGGGCGTGTTCGGAAAAATGCCGGGCCGGGTCGGGGACACCCCCATCCCCGGAGCCGGGGTCTGGGCCACCGACCGGGTGGCGGTGTCCTGCACCGGTCAGGGCGAATATTTCATCCGCACGGCGGCGGCGGCCCAGATGGACTGGCGGGTCGAGGCGGGGGCCACGATCGCCGAGGCCGGGGCGGCGGTGATCGCCGGGATCGGTGCGCTGGGCGGCGACGGCGGCCTGATCGCCCTGGACGCGGCCGGCCACCGCGCCGACCCCTTCAACAGCCAGGGCATGAAGCGCGCCTGGCTGACCCCCGACGGCGAGATCGGTGTCGAGGTGTTCGGGCGGTAGGGGAGGGGCGACCCGACATTACACCGCTGTAACTTACAGCGCCTCCCCGCCCTGATACGGTGCCCGAAACCACCCCGGAGCCCGAGCCCATGAAATCGCGTCTGTTGTCGGCGGTCGCCGCCCTCGCCCTGCTGGCCGCCGCGCCGGTGCTGGCCCAGGCCCCGGCCGCCCCGGCCAGCGCCGTGGCCGTGCCCCCGCTGGGCTTTGCCAAACGCACCCTGGCCAACGGGCTCGAGGTCTATACGGCGCGCGACACCTCGACCTCCAATGTGACGGTCCAGGTCTGGTACCGGGTCGGCTCGGTCGACGACCCCGAGGGCCGGTCGGGCTTTGCCCACCTGTTCGAACATCTGATGTTCAAGGCCACCAAGGACTTCCCGGACGAGACCTTCGACCGGCTGACCGAGGATGTGGGCGGCAACAACAACGCCTTCACCTCCGACGACGTCACTGCCTATTTCCAGACCATCCCCGCCAACCATCTGGAGCGCCTGATCTTCGCCGAGGCCAGCCGGCTGTCCTCGCTGGTGGTCAATGAAGCCGTGTTCGAGAGCGAGCGCGACGTCGTCAAGGAAGAGTACCGCCAGGGCGTCCTGGCCCAGCCCTACGGCCGGCTGTTCAGCCTGTTCGTGCCCGCGACCATCTATCAGGACAGCCCCTATCGCCGCTCGACCATCGGCTCGATCGAGGATCTGGACGCCGCCACCATCGAGGATGTGCGCCGGTTCCACGCCACCTACTACCGGCCGGACAACGCCTTCCTGATCGTCTCGGGCAATTTCGAGCCGGCCCAGCTGGACGGCTGGATCGACCGCTATTTCGGGCCCATCGCCAATCCGGACCGCCCCCTGCCGGACAGCACGGTGGTCGAGCCCGAGCCGACCGGTCCGCGCGAGGTTACCTTCCACGCCCCCAATGTGCCGCTGCCGGCCGTGGTCCTGGCCTGGCCGACCGTGGCCTATGACCATCCCGACCGGATCCCCCTGACGGTGCTGGATGGCATCCTGTCGACCGGCGAGAGCTCGCGGATGTACCGGTCGCTGGTCTATGAACAGCAGATCGCCGCCCAGGCCGCCTCGCGGCCCGACTTCGCCCGCACGGTCGGCAGCCTGTCCGCCTATGCCATCATGGCCGGGGGCGAGACGCCGGAGACCGGCATTGCCGCCATTCAGGCCGAGATCGCCCGCTTCCGCGACACGCCGGTCACCGAGGCCGAGCTGGCCGAGGCCAGAAACGAACTGGTGGCCAATGCCCTGCGCAGCCGCGAGACCATCGAGGACCGCGCCAATGTCCTGGGCTTCGCCCTGATCAACACCGGCGATGCCGCCGTCGCCGACCGCGAGCTGGCCGCGCTCCAGGCCGTGACCGCCGCCGACATCCAGCGCGTCGCCAATCGCTATCTGACGCCGCAGCGGTCGGTCACCATCCGCTACCTGAACGCCGACGAGGCCAATCCGGTCTCGCAGCAGGCCACCGGCGTGACCGCCCCGGTCACCGTCGCCGACCTGGCCCCCGTGGGTCAGATCTTCGAGCTGTTGCCAGAGGCCCAACGCGCCCGCATGCCGGACACCACCGAGCCGGTCTCGCCCGCAACCCCTGCGGTGGCCGACTTCACCCTCGACAACGGCCTGCGCGTGCTGGTGGTCGAGAAGACCGGCCTGCCGCTGGTCTCGGCCCGCCTTAACTTCGACGCCGGCTCGGCCGATGAGCCCGCAGGCAAGGCGGGTCTGGCCGCCATGACCGCCGCCCTCCTGACCCAGGGCACCGCCACCCGGACCGCCCCGCAGATCGCCACCGAGATCGAGCAACTGGGGGCCAGCCTGGGGGCCGGATCCGGGCCCGACTTCTCGAATGTCTATGCCAATGCCCCGGCCAATGTCTTCCCCCAGGCCGTGGCCCTGATGGCCGATCTGGTCCGCAATCCCGCCTTCGCGTCCGAGGAGCTGGAGCGCCAGCGTGACCAGACCCTCGACAGCCTGCGTGTCAGCCTCGCCACCCCCGGCCCGGTGGCGGCCCAGGCGGCGGCCCGGGTCATCTATGGCGACGCCGCCTATGGCGCACCCGGCAGCGGCACCCTGACCAGCCTGCCGGCCCTGACGCGTGAGGACGTCGCCGCCTTCCACCAGCGGCTCTACCGTCCGTCCGACGCCACCCTGGTATTCTCGGGCGCGATCACACAGGCCGAGGCCCGGGCCCTGGCCCAATCGGCCTTCGGCGACTGGCGCGCCGCCGGGTCCGCGACGGACACCGCTTCGGCCCCGGCCGGAAGCCCCCTGCCGCCCCGCGTGGTCGTCATCGACCAGCCGGGAGCCGGTCAGGCGGCGGTCACCGTGGCCCTGCGCGGCGTCTCACGCACCGACGCCGACTACTTCCCTTTGACGCTCGGCAACACCCTGCTGGGCGGCAGCTTCACCTCGCGCCTGAATCAGGAGATCCGCATCAAGCGCGGCCTCAGCTACGGCACCCGCTCGTCGCTCGGCGTCCGCCGCGAGGATGGCCTGTTCAGCGCCAGCGCCCAGACCCGCAATGACGCGGCGGTCGAGGTCGCCGACCTGATCCTGGCCGAGATCGCCCGCCTTTCGACGACCCGGCCCACCGACCAGGAACTGACGACCCGTCAGGCCATCCTGACCGGGGCCTTCGGCAACTCGCTGGAGACCGTCGACGGTCTCGGCGGCCTCGTTGCCGGCCTTGCCCTCTATGACCTGCCGATGAGCGAACTGTCGGCCTATGTCGGCAAGGTCGAGGCTATCGACGGGGCGGCGGTCCAGGCGGCCTTTGCCCAACATCTGCCGGTTGACCGGGCCAGCCTGGTCATCGTCGGCGACGCCTCGACCTTCATCGAGGCGCTCCGGGCGAAATACCCCCAGGTCGAGGTCATCCCGCTGACGGCCCTGAACCTCGACAGCGCCGCCCTGCAGTAGGGCGCAAGGTCCCGAAGGGCCCGCCGGTCAGTCCAGCCGGCGGGCTTCCTCGGGCAGCATGATCGGCACGCCGTCGCGGATCGGATAGGCCAGTTTGGCCCCCTTCGAGATCAACTCACCGGCTGAGCGGTCATAGTCCAGCCGCCCCCGGGTCACGGGGCAGACCAGTACCTCCAGCAGGCGCGGGTCGACGGAGGACGGGGTGTTGAAGGTGTCGGACATGGTTCCGTTTCCCCTGGGTCGCGCTCAAGCAGCGAACGACCGTGTCGTGAGCGTTAGCGCCCCACCTACTGCATCGGCGTGGGCGAGTCGCCGTCGCCGGGTTCGGCCGCGTCGATCCGCATCAGGGCCGTCAGCACGGCGATGCGGTCGTTCAACGTCAGGGCCTCCAGCAGGGCCTGTTTCTCGGCCGCCTCGAACGGCAGGGCCATGGACAGGCTGTTGATCAGGGCCTCCTGCGGCGCGGCCTCGGCCGTCTCCCAGTCGATCTCCAGCTGGCGACGCTCCAGATAGGCCCGCAGCGCGCCCAGGAAGATTTCGCGATCGAACCCCTCCCCGCCGGTCGGGGCCACCAGATCGGCCTCGAAGGGGGCAAAGGTCGCCCGCACCTGTCGGTAGGGTGTCGGGGTCGGCAGCTCCGAGGCCACCCGAAACCGCGCGATCCCGGTCAGGGTCACCAGATAGCGACCGTCCGAGGTTTCGGCGAAACTGGTGATCCGCCCGGCACAGCCCACGGCCGACAGGCTGGGCAGGCGGCGAGGGCCTCCGACCGGCTGGATCATGCCCAGAACCCGCTCGCCCGCCATGGCGTCGTCGATCATGTTCAGATAGCGGGGCTCGAAGATGTTCAGCGGCAGCTGGCCACGCGGCAGCAGGATGGACCCCGGCAGGGGAAACACCGGGATCACCTGCGGCAGGTCGACGGCCTTCACATAGCCCTGGGCCATCGGTCCGTCTCCTAGGCGAACAGGATGGAGGACAGCCGACGCCGGCCGTCTTTTGCAATGTCGGACGACAGGCCCGCCGCCTCGAACACCACCAGCAACTGTTTGCGTGCGGCCTGATCGTTCCATTCGCGGTCCGCCTGGACGATGTCCAGCAGACTGGTCACCGCGCCCTGTAGGTCGCCAGCGGCCGCCTGGACCAGCGACAGGTCGTAGCGCGCCTGATGATCGGACGGATCGGCCCTGACCCGGGCCTCCAGCGCGGCCGCCTCCCCGGTCGGGGCTGCGGAGGCCAGGGCCATCTGGGCGCGCAGGCTGATCACGGCGGCGTTCTTCGAATCGGCCGGGGCCATGGCGAGGGTCTGGCGCGCCTGCTCGACATCGTCCCCGGCCAGATAGACCCGCGCCATGCCGGCGATGGCGGTCTCGTTCTCGGGCTCCATGGTCAGGACATGGGCGAAGGCCTGGGCCGCTCCGCCCAGATCGTCGAGACCCAGCGACTCCTCGCCGAGGGCCAGCAGCTGTTCGACGTCGGTATTGACGGCCGGACCGCCGGACAGTTTCTCGATGAAGGCCTTGATCTGGCTCTCGGGCACCGCGCCCTGGAAGCCGTCGACCGGCTGGCCGTCGACGAAGGCATAGACGGTCGGGATCGACTGGACGCGCAGCTGTCCCGCATAGGCCGGGTTCTTGTCGACGTCGATCTTGACCAGTTTAACGGCTCCGGCCGCCGCGCGGACCTGTTTCTCCAGCGCCGGGGTCAGCGTCCGGCACGGGCCACACCAGGTGGCCCAGAAATCGACGATCACGGGCTGGATCTTCGACTGGGCAATGACATCGGCCATAAAGCCCGCGTCGGACCCGTCCTTGATCAGGTCGTCGGCGGAGGCGGTGGGGTCGGCGAGGCTCATGGGCGGTCTCTGCTTCAGTCGAGGGTAACGCGGAAGGTCTCAGATGGTCGCGGGGCAGGGAAGAGGCAAGGCGGCCTGGCGCTTCTCGCGCGCCCTCGGGGGAAGGAGAGCGTCAAAAGGAGAAATTCGTCACCATCGGTTCGCGGCCGATTTCGGCGAGAAACCGCCGGAAGGCCGCCTGCTCCAGCGCCGTCGTCGCCGTATTGGTCAGGGGGTGGAAGTTGACGATGTCGGCCTCCCACAGCCTGCGATCCAGAACGAAACGGACCCGTCGGTCGATGTCATTGATCAGGCCCAGCGCCGTGACCGAGCCGGGTCTCACCCCCAGGGTCTCCCACATCAGCCCCTCATTGCCGAACGACAGCCGGTCCGACCCGATAATTTTCGGGGCCCCCTTGAGGTCGATCACCGTGTCCTGTTGCGCCGAGATCAGCCAGAGCTGTGCCTTCTTGTCCTTCAGGAACAGGTTCTTGGTGTGGGCCCCGGGCAGGGCGGCCTTCAGCTCCAGCCCCTCCTCGACCCGGAACACGGCGGGGTGATCGTGGGTGATCTGGTCGATCCCCTGCCCGGCCATCCAGGCCAGCAGGCGGTCGCGGTCGAACAGCGGCGGAGGCGGCGGTTGAGCGGTCATGGGTGGCCGGGCTAGGAGTGTCGCAGTTCGATACCCGAAGGATGCCTCGCCTTGGAACTGGAATGCTATCCCATGTCGTCCCGGCCGCCGGACATGGTGCCGGGACGCCAGTCGCGGAACTGGATGGACGCCTTCGTCAGCCGGCACCCCTATCGCTGCCTGCCCCTGACCATGGCCAATACGACGGGGTGGGAGATCCTGTGTCCCTTCACCTTCACGGCCGAATGGAACGGCGGGCCACAGCAGTCCGACATCACCATCACACCGGAGCGGCCCCAGCCCGAGCTGGACCATTTCGTCACCTCGCACTTCTCGCGCGGGGTCCTGACGATGCATCCGCAGTATCTGTTCCGCACCCCGCCGGGCTGGGGGATGATCTGTTCGGGGTCGCCCAACCATGTGAAGGACGGGATCCAGCCCCTGGTCGGGCTGATCGAGACCGACTGGCTGCCCTTCCCCTTCACCATGAACTGGATCTTCACCCGGCCGGGACGGATCAAATTCGAACGCGGCGAACCCTTCTGCTTCATCAACCTGGTCGAGCACCGCAAGATGGAGGCGGTCCAGCCGGTGATCCGGACGCTGGAGTCCAATCCGGTGATGAAGGGCCAGTTCGAGGCCTGGAACCGCCAGCGCACCGACTTCAACACCCGCCTGGCCTCGGGTGACCCGGACGCGGCCAAGGAGGCCTGGCAGCGCTTCTATTTCAAGGGCGAGATCCCCGAGGCCCTGGGCACCGCGCCCGACACTCACGCCAACAAGCGCCGGCTGAAGACGCCCCGGGTGGGTTAGCCGTCCGCGAGGATGGCCTCCAGTCCCTCGCGCCAGGTCGGGAAGGCCGGTCGCCAGCCCAATTCGGCCTTGGCGCGGGCGTTCGAGATGCGTTTGCTGTCCAGATAGAAGCGCCGCATGGCCTCGGACACAGACGGGTCGGTCCAGTCGACCTCCGGCGGAAGCGGCAGACCCATCCGCCCGGCCGCCCCGGCCATGACCACATCGGCGGGCGAGGGTTCGTCGTCGGTCAGGTTGTAGATCCCGCCGGGCCGTGGCCAGTCGATCGAGGCGAACAGGCCGGAGACCGCGTCCTCGACATGGACGCGGTTGAAGATCTGGCCGGGCTTGCGAACGATCCGCGCCGAGCCATCGCGCAGCCGGTCGACCACCGACCGGCCGGGGCCATAGATGCCCGGCAAACGGAAGATCTGCACGGTCAGACCCATGCCGAGGCCCGCGTCACGCCAGTCGGCCTCGGCACGGACGCGGCGCGCGCCCTCCAGGCTGGCGGCGTTCAGCGCATCGTCCTCGCATACCCAGCCACCGTCGCGGTCGCCATAGACGGCCGTGGAGGAGACATAGCCGATCCAGTCGGGAAAAGCGCCGGACGCCGTCAGGGCGGGCAGCAGGGCCCGGGCCCCCGGACAGCCTGATGGCTCGGGCGGAGCGGTGACCAGAACGGCCGTCGCTCCGGCGACCGACTGCGCGAGGGCCTTCGGGTCGGACGGATCGACGGGATCGATCCCGGCAACCTCCAGCTCCGCCCTCCGGCCCGGGTCGCGGGAGGTGGCGGCGACGCGCCAACCCGTCGCCATCGCCCGGCGCGCCGTCGCCTGCCCCAGATAGCCGGCCCCGAAGACCAGCAGCCGTCGACTGGCCATGGGGGCGCTCAGAGCGCTCGCGCCGCCGCGCGGACCGGGGCCGGCGCAGGTTCGGACGCAGGGACCGGCTCGGGCGCGCGCAGCGCCTCGGCGCGCCGGTCATTCCAGGCCGAAACGCAGGGGATCTTGGACCGGTCCGCCCGGTCGGCGTAGCGGCGGGCGATGTCGGTGACGTCGGCCATCAGCCCCTCGGCCAGGGTGATCGGCTTCAGCCCCAGGTCGCGGAACTGGTCATTGGCCACCACCAGCTCGTTCTCGTCGGCCTCCTGACGCGGATTGGGCACATTGTGAACCTCGGCCCCGGTCATGGTGGCGACCATGGCGGCCAGGTCCCGGACGCGACGGCTCTCGGTCATCTGGTTCAGGATCTTGACCCGTTCGCCCGCTTTCGGCGGGTTCTTCAGTGCCAGCTCGACGCACCGCACCGTGTCCTGGATATGGATGAAGGCCCGTGTCTGGCCGCCCGTCCCATGCACCGTCAGGGGATATCCCAGCGCCCCCTGCATCAGGAACCGGTTCAACACCGTGCCGTAGTCGCCGTCATAGTCGAACCGGTTGATCAGCCGCTCGTCCTGACGGGTCTCCTCGGTCTGGGCCCCCCAGACGATGCCCTGGTGAAGGTCGGTGATCCGCACCCCGTCATTCTTGGCGTAGAACTGGAACAGCAGGGCGTCCTGGGTCTTGGTCATGTGATAGATCGACCCCGGGTTCGGCGGGAACAGGATCTCCTGCTCGGTCGGGCCGAAGTCGGTGTCGACCGTGACCTTCAGATAGCCTTCGGGGATGCGCAGCCCTGCCGTGGTGTAACCGTACACGCCCATGGTCCCCAGATGAGCCAGGTGGACGTCCAGACCGCTTTCGACGATCGCGGCCAGCAGGTGGTTGGTGGCGTTGATGTTGTTGTCGACGGTGTAGAGCTTGTGGCGCGCCGATTTCATGGAATAGGGGGCCGCCCGCTGCTCGGCGAAATGGACCACACTGTCGGGCCGGACCTCGCGGATCAGGGCGACCAGCCGGTCGAATTCCTTGCCCACCGTCAGATTGACGAAGCTGATCTCGCGACCGGACACCTCTTTCCAGGCCGCAATCCGCTCGCCCATCGACCGGATCGGGGTCAGGGACTGGACCTCAAGCTCATTGTCGATGTTGCGGCGGCTGAGGTTGTCGACGATCGTGACGTCCCAGCCGCGCGCCGACAGATGCAGCGCCGTGGGCCAGCCGCAGAAGCCGTCGCCGCCCAGAACCAGAACCTTCATTGTCTTTTTTCTCCGTCCCTGACCCCTTGCCTAGCCGATGCCGGGCATGGGGGCAAAGCGGAGCCGTTGACGCAAGTCTACAGCAGGGGCGTGATCGCCGCCCGCGCTTCTGCGCCCAGCCCGGGGTGGTCCAGGGCATAGGCGACATTGGCCCGCAACAGACCCACCGGATCGCCGCAGTCATAGGTTGCGCCCTCGTATTCCAGGGCGTGGAAGTCCCGCACGGCCATCAGCCGGGCCATGGCGTCGGTCAGCTGGATCTCCCCGCCCGCCCCGGTCTGCTGGTCGGCCAGCAGGGGGAAGATGTCCGGCGTCAGGATGTAGCGACCCGAGATGAACAGGTTGGACGGTTCGGTGCCGAGTGGCGGCTTCTCGACCATGCCCGTCATCCGGTTCAGCCGCCCCTCGCGCCCGTCCAGCGCCACGATGCCGTATTTGTGGGTCTCGCCCTCCGGCGCGGGCTCCACCACCACGACCGGACCGCCGGTCCGGCCATGGGCGTCGATGGCCTGTTTCAGCGCCGGCGTCCCGGCCTTCATCAGCATGTCGGGCAGCATGACGGCAAAGGGCTCGTCGCCGATCAGGTCCCGGGCACAGAAGACAGCGTGACCCAGCCCCAGCGGGGCCATCTGGCGCACGAAACTCATCTCGCCGGGCTTCGGCAGGTCGGCCAGAACCAGCTCCAGGATCGCGTCCTTGCCCTTGGCCTTCAGGATGCTCTCCATCTCGACCGCATGGTCGAAATAGTCCTCGATCGCCCCCTGGCCGCGCCCGACCACAAAGATGATGTGCTCGATGCCCGACGCCCGCGCCTCCTCGACGATATGGGCCAGGATCGGCCGGTCGAACACGTTCAGCATGTTCTTGGGCGTGGTCTTGGCCGCGGGCAGGATGCGGGTGCCGAGGCCGGCAACAGGCAGCACGGCCTTACGGACGCGGGACGGCGACGTGGTCATATGTGGATCCCCTGACAGCGGCGACGACCCTAGCGCATGCCGCGGGGTTTCGAAGCCCGCAGAGCGCGAAATTCACTCCACCGTGACGGATTTGGCCAGGTTGCGGGGCTGGTCCACATCCGTGCCCTTCTGCACGGCGGTGTAATAGGCCAGCAGCTGGACCGGGACTGCATAGACCAGCGGCGCAATCAGGGGATGGCAGTCCGGCGCATGGATCCGGCGGATGCCCGCGCCGTGCAGATCAGGCGCGGTCCGCGGCGCGATCATGATCACCGGCCCGCCGCGCGCGGCCACCTCCTGCAGGTTGGAGGCGGTCTTTTCGAACACCTCGTCCAGCGGGGCCAGGGCGATCGTCGGGGTCGCCTCGTCGATCAGGGCGATCGGCCCGTGCTTCAGCTCGCCCGCGGCATAGCCCTCGGCGTGGATATAGCTGATCTCCTTCAGCTTCAGCGCGCCTTCCATGGCCAGCGGGAACATCGCTCCGCGCCCCAGGAACAGGACGTCGGTCGCCTTCGACAGGTCCTGGGCCACCGCCCGGATGTCGGCGTCCATCTGCAGGGCCTCGGCGATCAGCCGGGGGGCCTCGAACAGGGCCTTGACCAGCTCGCCCTCGGTCTGGCCGCCGATCTTTCCGCGCGCCACACCGGCCGCCACGGCCAGGGCCAGCAGGGCCGAGACCTGGGCGGTGAAGGCCTTGGTCGAGGCCACGCCGATTTCCGGCCCGGCATGGGTCGGCCACAGCACATCGGCCTCACGCGCCATGGACGAGGAATGCACATTGACCACGGCGGCGGTCTTCAGGCCGCGCGCCTTGCACCAGGTCAGGCTGGCCAGGGTGTCGGCGGTCTCGCCCGACTGGCTGACGGCGACCGCCAGGGTGCCCGGCGTCACGGCCGGGGAGCGGTAGCGGAACTCCGAGGCGATCTCGACGTCGCAGGGCAGGCCGGCCAGTTTCTCGAACGCATAGCGGCCGATCTGGCCGGCATAGAAGGCGGTGCCGCAGGCGACGATCTGGATCCGGTCGATGGCGGCGAAATCGATCGCCCCGGCCTCCAGCGTCTGGACCTTCGCCTTGCCGCTGACCAGATCCAGATAGTGGGACAGGGTGTGCTGGACGCTGTCGGGCTGTTCATGGATCTCCTTTTCCATGAAGTGGCGATAGGCCCCCTTCTCGACCATGGCCGAGGAGGCCGAGACCTGGACCACCGGCCTTTCGACGGGCGCACCCGAGACGTCGAACATGGTCGCGCCCGACCGGGTCACGGCGACATAATCGCCCTCTTCCAGATAGCTGATCGACTGGGTGAAGGGGCCGACCGCCAGGGCGTCCGAGCCCAGATACATCTCGCCCTCACCCCAGCCGACCACCAGCGGAGACCCCCTGCGGGCGCCCAGGATCAGATCGTCCTCGCCCTCGATCAGCACGGCCAGGGCATAGGCCCCGGTCAGCCGGTCCAGGGTGGCCTTGAACGCTTCCAGCGGGGTCTTGCCGGCGTCCAGCTGGTGATCCAGCAGATGGGCGACCACCTCGGTGTCGGTCTGGCTTTCGAACACCCGGCCCTCGGCCTCCAGCCCGGCCTTCAGCTCGGCGAAATTCTCGATGATGCCGTTGTGGACCAGCGCCACGCGCCCGGCCTTGTGGGGATGGGCATTGGGCGTGGTCGGGGCCCCGTGGGTGGCCCAGCGGGTGTGGCCGATGCCGACGGTGGCGTTCAGCGGCTCGGCGGCCAGCACCGCTTCCAGCTCGCGGATCTTGCCCCGCGCACGACGGCGCTCGATCCGGCCGTCAACCATTGCCGCGACCCCGGCGGAGTCATAGCCGCGGTATTCCAGCCGCTTCAGGCTGTCGATCAGCCGGGGAACCGCCGGCCCGGTGCCGGTAACGCCGATGATGCCGCACATGGTGGTCTCCGTAATCCCGTCCAGCCCGAGGATGACGGCGTTGCTCGTCTGCTCTAGGACGGCCTTAAGACGCCAGCACCTAAAAAGGCGTTTCGGATGATTTCGGCAAAGGGCCGCACGATGGGCGAGCGCAAATATTTCGGGACCGACGGCATTCGTGGCCGCGCCAATGTCAGCCCCATGACGGCCGAGGTCGCCCTGCGGGTCGGACTGGCGGCGGGCAAGCTGTTCATGTCGGGCGATGACCGCCGCCATCTGGTGGTGATCGGCAAGGACACCCGCCTGAGCGGATACATGATTGAGCCGGCGCTGGTGGCAGGTTTCGCCTCGGTCGGCATGGACGTCCTGACCTTCGGCCCCCTGCCGACGCCCGGCGTGGCGATGATGACCCGGTCGATGCGGGCCGATCTGGGGGTCATGATCTCGGCCTCCCACAACGACTATGCCGACAACGGCATCAAGCTGTTCGGACCCGATGGCTACAAGCTGTCGGACGAGACCGAGCTGAAGATCGAATCCATGATGGACGACGGCCTCAATGAGGGTCTGGCCCCGTCGGGCAGTCTGGGCCGGGTCAAGCGGATCGATGACGCCCAGGCCCGCTATATCGAGATCGCCAAGGCCGCCTTCCCCCGCCACCTGTCGCTGGCCGGGCTGCGCATCGCCGTCGATTGCGCCAACGGGGCCGGCTACAAGGTCGCCCCGACGACCCTGTACGAACTGGGGGCCGAGGTCTGTCCGGTCGGCGTTTCGCCCAATGGCACCAATATCAACGCCGACTGCGGCTCGACCCATCCGGAAACCCTGGCCGCCGCCGTCAAACAGTACCGGGCCGACATCGGTATCGCGCTGGACGGTGACGCCGACCGGCTGATCATCTGCGACGAGACGGGCAAGGTCGTGGACGGCGACCAGATCATGGCCCTGATCGGCCGCGACTGGGCCCGGCGAGGCCTGCTGAAGGGCGGCGGCGTGGTCGCCACAGTCATGTCCAACCTCGGGCTGGAGCGGGTCCTGAAGGCCGACGGCCTGACACTGGAACGCACAAAGGTCGGCGACCGCTATGTCATGGAGCGGATGCGCGAGGGCGGGTTCAATCTGGGCGGCGAACAGTCCGGCCACCTGATCCTGCACGACCACGCCACCACCGGCGACGGCCTGATGGCGGCGCTTCAGGTCCTGGCGGTGATGGTCGAGAGCGGCAGGCCGATGAGCGAGCTGGCCCGCCAGTTCGAGCCCGTGCCCCAACTGCTGCAGAATGTGCGCTTCACCGGTGGCCGGCCGCTGGAGGATGCGGCGGTCAAGGCGGCCATCGCCGAGGGCGAGGCCGCGCTGAACGGTTCGGGCCGGCTGCTGGTCCGCCCCTCCGGCACCGAGAAACTGATCCGCGTGATGGCCGAGGGCGACGACGGGGCGCTGGTCAGACATGTGGTCGCCGAGGTCTCGGCCGCCGTGAAGGCCGCCAGCTGACCGGACACGCCCGGATTTAAGCGAAATTTCAGAACGGTCTGACAAGTCTGGGGACATGCAGCCCAAGACCCCTGCCCCGGACGACGCGTCCCTGTTCCTCGCCTGGAACCGGCTTCGTCGACCTGTTTGGATGTTCGATCCGGTGGCCGGCCGGGGGGTCTATGCCAATACGCCCGCCCTGGCCCTGTGGGGGTCGGACACACTGGAGGCCCTGCTCGCCCGCGATTTCTCCAACCTGTCTCCGGCGGTCCAGGCCCGGACCAACCGGCTGGTCCAGGTCACGGCCTCCGGCGACACCGTCTCCGAACAGTGGACCTTCTATCCGAACGGCCAGCCGGTCACGGTCCAGGCGACGATCTCGACCGTCGCGCTCGATGACGGCAGGCCGGTGCTGCTGTTCGAGGCGGCCCCGGTCGAGGTCGAGCCGGCCGAGCGTCGCGCCGTCGAGGCGTTGCGCTATGCCCCCACCCTCATCTCCCTGTTCCATCAGGGTGGCGGGGCCCTGTTCTGCAACCCCGCCGCCTTCACCGCCTATGGCAGCGAGACGCTGGCCTTCGCCGACCGGCTGGTGCGGCCCGACGTGGCCGACGCCTTGCGCGCCCGGGCCCTGGGCGGCGACCACGTGTCCGAGGTCTGCGAGATCCGCACGGCCCACGGGATCCGCTGGCACCATCTGGTCCTGACCCCGGTGCCGGACCCCGTGACCGGCGAGACCGGCCTGCTGCTCAGCGAACAGGACGTCACCGACCGGATCGAGGCCGAACAGGCCCGCACCGCCGCCGAACAGAAGGCCGCCATGGCCGAGGCGCGACAGCAGTTCCTGTCCGACATGTCACACGAACTGCGCACCCCGCTGAACGCCATCCTCGGCTTCGCCGAGGTTATGGTCCACGACACCCTGCCGGAGCGCACCCTGGACCAGGCGAGCCGCATCCATGAGGCCGGCCAGCGGCTCCTAACGCTGGTCAATGAGATGATCATCGTGTCGGATCAGGATGTGATCATCCCGGAAGGACCGGCGACCGTGGTGCAGTCCATCGCTCCGTCGGTGGCCGATGCGCCCGCCGCACGTGATCCGGACAACGGGCCTGCCGTCCTCTACGTCGACGACAACGAGAACAACCGGACCCTCGTGGCGACGATCCTGGCCACCCAGGGAGTCCGGTGCGACACCGCCGACGACGGGCTTCAGGGCCTGACCGCGGTTGAACAGGGGGACTACGCCCTCATCCTGATGGACATCGCCATGCCGGTGATGGACGGGGTCGAGGCCTCCCGCCGCATCCGGGCCCTGCCGGGTGCCCGGGGTTCGGTCCCGATCATCGCCGTCACCGCCAACACCCTGCCCGAACAACTCGCCACCTATGCCGCCGTGGGCATCGACGACTGTCTGGCCAAGCCGATCAATATGGTCGGCCTGCTGACGGCCGTCTCGGTCTGGGGGGCGGGGCGTCCGGAGGCGACACAGGAAAGCGCCGCCACGGGTTAGGTTGAGACCGCGGAAGGTTCGTCAACGATCTGGGTCACCACGTCCTCGATCCGCTTTCGGATATCCGGCACGGCGATCGTCTCCCAGAAGGCGGCCCGGGCCGGGGGGCCAAGCACGAACAGCGCCGGGTCGGGCCGGCCATCCGCATCCAGAACCCGGCCGTCCCGATCCAGATCCAGACCCCGTTTCAGCGCGTCCAGCCGCGCCCGGCCGCCGGCCAGCAAGGGGCCGGTCAGGGGGTCCGCCTCCGGCGCATGGCCCGGGCCGGTACAGTCGATCAGCCAGCCCGCCGTCAGGGGCGCTTGCGCCGGGCCCTGACGTGGACGCCAGTCCAGCCGCACAGCCTGATCATCGGCGGAGATGTCACGGACCCGGCCGGCCACCACGGTCAGACGCCCTTCGTCCACCAGCCGGTCCATGACGGCCGCGATCCGGGGAGCCAGCCGGTGGCGATGGACGTCCCAGTACGGCCGCAGGTGCCGGACGATCCGGCGGCGCGTGTGCAGATCAGCTGCCGCCCAGAGCGAGGCTGTGATAGGCCGCAGTCCCTCCATGACCTCGCGCCAGCCGTGGGCCCGCGCCAGCCGTCGCGCCTCGCCCAGCCGCTGCGACAGGGGGGCCGACATCAGGGCCTGTGACGGAGTCAGGGCCGGGTCCGGCCGTTCGCCATGGGCCCGGGGCATCAGGCCGCGTCGTGACAGGGCCGTCGCCCGGCCATGCCAACCCCCGGCCTCGAGCCTCAGCACCATATCGACCATGGTCAGGCCGGTGCCGACGATCAGGAGATCCTCGGTGGTCCCGATGGCGTCCAGCGCCCCGGGGGCCCAGGGGTCGGGCAGAATGCGGTGTGAGCCCCCGGCCTCCGCCGTGCGGGGCGCCGGATTGCCCGTGGCCAGGACCACGGCCCGTGCTGCGATCGCCGTCCCGTCGGCCAGCCGCACGCCGTCGGGTTCGATCGTGGTGACGTGCCCCACGACCCTTTGGATACGGCCCGGGCAGGCGGCCTCGACCGCCTCAAGCCGCTCGCGGACATAGAGACCATACAGCCGGCGCGGCGCGAACCCGTCGGGATCGGCCAGAGCGGGGTGGTGGACCGCCAGCCAGCGGACGAAGTGATCGGGTTGTTCGGCCAGGGCGCTCATCCGGCCGGAACGGACATTCAGCAGATGACCGTCGAACGGGGTCGCATAGGCGACGCCCAGCCCGAAATCCCCGGTCCGGTTGATCAGGACCGAGGCCAGGCCCCGCTCGGCCAGACGGGCCGCCAGCATGGTCCCGGAAAAGCCCCCGCCGACGATGGCGACCCTGTCGATGTCTGCTGTCACGCTGCCTCCCCGCCGTAGCCGCGCCAGATGCACCGGTGCCGGAACGGGGTCAAACCGGCCCGGACCTCAGATCTCCTGATTATAGGCCCCGATTTCCGGGTGGCGTGCCAGACGGGGCTTCACCTCCTTGTGGAACAGGTCGCGCATGTCGTCGGCCGAGCGCATCGACTCGACCACGACCACCAGTTCCGGCTTGTTCGAGGAGGCCCGGACCAGCACCCACGACCCGTCCTCCAGATGCACCCGTGCGCCGTTGACGGTGATGACCTCGACGATCTTCCGGCCCAGGATCGAGCCGCCTTCGGCTCCCAGCGCCTCGTATTCGGCGACCAGTTTGGCAAGAATGTCGTACTTGATCTCGTCGTCGCAATGCGGCGACATCGTCAGGCTGGTCCAGGCGTCCGGCAGGGAAGACTTGAGGTCAAACAGGCTCTTGCCCGGGTTGCGGTCCATCATCTGCAGCACCGCCGCCGCCGCCACCAGGCCGTCGTCGTATCCGCGGCCAATGGGCTTGGCGAGGAAGAAGTGGCCCGACTTCTCGAACCCGGCGAGCGCCCCCAGTTCGGCGGTCTTGCGCTTGATATAGGAGTGGCCGGTCTTCCAGTAGACCGTGGTCGCGCCATTGGCGGCCAGCACGGCGTCGGTCTTGTACAGGCCGGTCGATTTCACATCGACAACGAAGGTGGCATTGGCGTGCAGGGCCGACAGGTCGCGGGCCAGCAACAGGCCGATCTTGTCGGCGAAGATCTCCTCGCCGGTATTGTCCACCACGCCGCAGCGGTCGCCGTCACCGTCAAAGCCCAGGGCCAGATCGGCCCCGGTCTCGCGCACCCGCTGCGCCATCTGCATCAGCATGGCGTGGTCCTCGGGATTGGGATTGTACTTCGGGAAGGTCCAGTCGAGCTCGACATCCATCTCGATGACCTCGGCCCCCATGCGGCGCAGGGCCTCCGGCGCAAAGGCCCCGGCCGTGCCGTTGCCGGTGGCGCAGACCACCTTGAGCGGACGGCTGAGTTTGATGTCGCCGACCACTTCCTGAAGGTACTGCTCGCGGAAGTCCTCGACCCGCTCCAGCCGCCCGCCGGGCCGGGCCACGCCGGTCCCCGACAGGACGATCTCCTTCAGCCGGCCGATCTCGTCGGGGCCGAAGGTGACGGGCGGATTGGTCCCCATCTTGACCCCGGTCCAGCCATTCTCGTTGTGGCTGGCGGTGACCATGGCCACGCAGGGCGCTTCAAGCGCGAACTGGCCGAAATAGGCCATGGGTGACAGGGCCAGACCGATGTCCAGCACCTCCATCCCGCCTTCCAGCAGGCCCAGGATCAGGGCCTGTTTGACCGTCAGCGAATAGGAGCGGAAATCATGGCCGACGACGATGCGCGGCTGCACCCCCGTCTCATGCACATAGGTGGCCAGGGCCAGACCCAGGGCCTGGATGCCCAGAAGATTGATCTCCTTCTCCAGGATCCAGCGGGCGTCGTATTCGCGAAACCCCGTGGGCTTCACCAGAGCGATCGTCTCGAACTCGAACGTGTTCGGGACCAGGTCCTGACGGGGCTTCTGCATGGAAATGTCCTTCAAGGGGGAGGTCCTGACAGGCGGCCGTATAGCCGCAGGTTCCCTGACGGACAACAACACGCGACCCGTGTTATGGCTGCCACCGGACGGGATGCCGAGCCGGAGTACAACCATGAAAGCCCTTGTCGCAGCGACCTTGGCTGCAACCCTGCTGACAGCCGTCCCCGTGGCGCAGGCCCAGACGGCGGCCGAGGGTCTGGAGGCCATGCGGACCCGGCTGGCCGCATCCGGTGCCTACAGCGGCGTGTTCGGCGTGTCGCGGGCGGGAGAGATCGCGGTCGGGGCCCGCGGCGACCACGAGGCGGACGAGGTCTGGCGCTGGGCCTCCGTCTCCAAGATGGTCACCACCCTGCTGGTGCTGCAGCAGGTAGACGAGGGCCGGATGGCGCTGGACGCCCCCGTCTCGGACCATCTGCCCGACTGGCCCGTGAACGGCGACCGGATCACGATCCGGCAGCTCCTGACCCACACCTCGGGGCTGGCCAGTCCGGATACGACCCCCGATCTGGACGGGGACGGCATGCCCGACTTCTATCAGCGGGCCGGGGATTGGCGTCCGGTGTGCGAGGCGACGCCGCGCGCCAATCCGGGCACGGACTTTGCCTACAACAACTGCGACTACTGGGTGCTGGGGGCTGTGCTCGAGGCGGTGAGCGGCCAGACCTATGCCGATCTCGTCAGGACCCGGCTGGTCCAGCCGCTGGCCCTCGGTCCGGTCACCGTGCCGTCGGGTCCGCGGTCCGAGGCGCGCGTCGACGGCAGGCCCGAGCCCCGGATCGATCCGGCCGCCTGGGGCCCGGGGGGCGGGCTCTACGGGACGGTGCAGGATCTGCTGCGGATCAACACCGCCCTGATGGAAGGGGCCCTGATCTCCCCCGCCTCCCGCGCCGAGATGTGGAAGGGCGACCCTGCGGCCGGGTTCGCGGCCCTCGGCGTCTGGGCCTATACGCCGGATCTGGGCGGATGCCTCGGCCAGACCCGACTGGTCGAGCGCTATGGCGAGATCGGCGGGGTGCAGGTCCGCAACTTCCTTCTGCCCGACCTCGGCCTGGCGCTGAGCGTCTATTCCAGCGACGGCGAGACGGTCTTTGGCGAGGTCTGGCAGGGACAGGGCCTCGCCATCGACCTGATCCGGGCGGCCGCCTGCGGCGCTTGACCCTCGCGGAGCCTCGCCCTACCCCGGAAGGCCGTCTTCGAGAGAGTCTGTGCCCATGCCCCGCCTCATCCTGCTGCGCCACGGCCAGAGCCAGTGGAATCTGGAAAACCGCTTCACCGGCTGGGTCGACGTCGACCTGACCGCCGAGGGCGAGGCCCAGGCCCGGCACAGCGGCACCCTGATGGCCGGGGCCGGGTTCAGGCCCGCCGTCCTGTTCACCTCGGTCCTGACCCGGGCGAAGCGGACCGGTGCCCTGGCCCTGCAGACTGCGGGCCTGACCGACGTTCCCGTGGTCGAGGACTGGCGGCTGAACGAGCGCCACTATGGCGGCCTGACCGGCCTCGACAAGGCCGAGACCGCGCTGAAGCACGGCGAGGACCAGGTGAAGGTCTGGCGCCGCAGCTATGACATACCGCCGCCGCCGCTCGAACCGGGCAGCGAATGGGATTTCACCGCCGATCCCCGCTACGCCGGCCAGACCATCCCCGACACCGAAAGCCTGAAACTGACCCTCGAACGGGTCCTGCCCTACTGGAACGAAGCCATCGCGCCCCGGCTGCAGGCCGGCGACGATGTGCTGGTCGCCGCCCACGGCAACTCCCTGCGGGCGATCGTCAAACACCTGTTCGCCGTGCCGGACGATCAGATCGTCGGGGTCGAGATCCCGACCGGAAACCCGCTGGAGATCGATCTGGACGCGGACCTCAAGCCGGTCGCCGCCCGCTATCTGGACGCCGCCCGCGCCCAGCCCCTGCCGGTCGCCGCGTGAGCGACGACGCCGCCTTCATGCGCCGCGCCATCGATCTGGCGCTGGCCCGCATGGGCGAGACCTGGCCGAACCCGGCCGTGGGCTGTGTGATCGTGCGCGATGGCGTGATCCTGTCCGAGGCGGCCACGGCCCCGGGGGGACGGCCCCATGCCGAGGAGCAGGCCGTCCCTGCCGCCGGCACCGACCTGTCCGGCGCGACCGCCTATGTCACGCTCGAACCCTGCGGCGCACGGTCCTCGGGCCGGGCGTCGTGTGCCCATGTGCTGGCGGAGGCCGGCGTCGCCCGGGTGGTGGTGGCCGCCCTCGACCCCTCCCCCTTCGCCTCGGGCCGGGGCACGGAACGGCTGCGGCAGGCGGGCCTTCAGGTCGAGACCGGCCTGATGAAGGATGAGGCCGGCGTATTGTGCGAAGGCTTTTTGCACCGGCTCGAAACCGGCCGCCCCATGGTCCGGATCAGCGATGACGGCGCAGGCTTCGACGCCCGACTGGCCGCCTCGGCCCGGGCCGATCTGGTGACGGAACTCAAACGTCTGGGCGAGGCCGGCTATACGCGTTTGTGGACCGCTCCGGGCGAACTGGCGGACGCCCTGGCCGAACAGGGCCTGCTGACAGTCTGAGCCCCATAAAAGAAAGGGCGGCGTCACCGCCGCCCTTTCCCGACGTATCGCCCGCAGGGGTCGATCAGGCCGCCTTGCCCTCGATCAGGGGCTTGGCGGCGGCACCGGTCGCGATCTCGATCCGGCGCGGCTTCAAGGCCTCCGGAAGTTCGCGCTTCAGGTTGATGGCCAGCAGGCCGTTGTCGAGGCCGGCGTCGGTGACCACCACATAGTCGGCCAGCTGGAACCGGCGCTCGAAGTCGCGCTCGGCCAGGCCACGGTGCAGATAGGTCCGGTTGGCACCGGCATCGTCATTGGCCGTCTTGCGGCCTGTAACCGTCAGCAGGTTCTCCTTGACCTCAAGGGTCAACTCGTCGGGCTTGAAGCCGGCGACGGCGATCTCGATCCGGTAGGCGTTCTCGCCCGTCGTCTCGATATTGTAAGGCGGCCAGCCGGTTTCCTGGCCGGTGCGCGCGGCGCTTTCCAGCAGGCCGGCCAGACGGTCAAAACCCACGGCGGAGCGGTACAGGGGGGTGAAGTCGATGGTACGCATGTCGATCTCCTGATCATCAGCAAGATTGAGCCACCCCGCGCTTTGGGACCCGGGATGGCGATGGGTTCGGCCCGTCCGGCCCCCGAAAGGCTCCGTGCGGGTCGAGGGAGCCCGGAACCGGCACTCCCTGATCAGGAAGTTGGGAGCCTGACTTGCGGCGTCAAGTCCCCCCCGGTTGCGGGATCTTCACTTGCCCCGGCCCGCCCCGTCCGTAAGGTGGTGGTAACCTTGTCATTTTCCGGAGCTGACCATGCGCGCCTCGAAACTCGCCTTTCTCGGTACCCTCGCTCTGATGGCGACAGTCGCCACGGCCTGCCAGGCCTCGACAGAGGCCAGCGAGGCGCGGGCCGACACACGTCAGGCTTCGGCGACCCCGCCGGTCCTGCAGGAAGACACCGTACTCCAGGCCGCAATCGCTTCCACGACCCGTCCGGCTACGGATGTGGCGCGTGACCGCTATCGGCACCCCTATGAAACCCTGACTTTCTGGGGCCTGACCCCGGGCCAGACCGTCGTCGAGATCTCGCCCGGTCGGGGCGGCTGGTGGACGGCGATCCTGCAACCCTATGCCGCCGCCACCGGGGGCCGCTATGTGCCGGTCAGCAATCCGGTCGAGAGCATGGTCGTCGAGGACGGAACCGCCGACATGGTTCTGGTCGCCCGCGCCTTCCACAACTGGCACCGTGCCGGTCGCACCGAGCCCTTCATGCAGGCCTTTTTCAAGGCCCTGAAGCCCGGCGGGGTGCTCGCCGTCGAACAGCATCGCGCGGCCGAGGGCCTGAACCCCGACCAGACCGCTCCGACGGGCTATGTGTCGGAAAGCCATGTCATCAAGGCCGCCGAGGCCGCCGGGTTCGTGCTCGACGCACGCAGCGAGCTGAATGCCAATCCCCGGGATGATCGCGATCACCCGTTCGGCGTCTGGACCCTGCCACCGGTGCGCACCAGCGCTCCGGCCCAGGGGGCCACCACGGGCCGCACGACCCCGCTCACGGAGGCGGAGCGGGCCGAATATGATGCGATCGGCGAGAGCGACCGGATGACCCTGCGGTTCCGCAAGCCGGCCTGAGGGTCGAGGCTTTGACGGCCCGGGCGAACCCCTCTATCCGGGCCGGGTGCGGAGCAGTCAGGTTTTCGTGGCGACGGCGGGACGGGAAACAGTGAGACAGGACCCGAATCCGGCCGCGTGGACCCGTCCCTCCCGTCGGGCGCTGCTGGCCGGCATGACTGCCATCACCGCCCTTGCGGGGTGCGGCCGTAATGATGCCGAGGTCGTCGAGCCCGGGGCCCCGGCCGGTCCTCCGGAAGGCTCGCTGGAATGGGCGATCGCCGGTTCATGGCGGGCCGCCGACCAGACGCGCGACGCCTTCCGCCACCCGCTTGAAACCCTGAGGTTCTTCGGCCTTCAGCCGACCATGACCGTGGTCGACTTCTGGCCCGGAAGCGGATGGTACACGGAGATCCTGGCCCCCTATCTGAACAAGGGCGAAGGAACCTACTACGCGGCCGGCTTCGCCGCCGGGCCCGGGGCCGACCCGGCCCAGGCCGCGCTCAACGCGAATTTCGAGCGCCGGTTCGGTTCGGACCGAAAACTGTATGGCGAGGTCAACTTCAGCCAGTTCGGTGCCACGACCGGACCGGTGGCCCCGGCCGGGACGGCCGACATGGCCCTGTTCATGCGCAACATCCACGCCTGGATGGCGGCCGGCATCGCCGAGAAGGCCTTTGCCGACGCCTGGGCGGCCCTGAAGCCCGGCGGGATCCTCGGGATCGAACAGCACCGGCTGGCCCCGGACGAGGACCAGGATCCGGCGGCGGCCAACGGCTACGTCCAGGAAGCCTTCGTCAAACAGCTGGCCGCAGAAGCCGGGTTCATCTTCGTCGCCGCGTCCGAGATCAGTGCCAATCCCGAGGACACCAAGGATCATCCTTTCGGTGTGGAAACCCTGGCGCCGCGGCTGCTGACGGCCCCCCAGGGCGAGGCTCCCGACCCGACGTTCGACTCTGCCAAATACCGCGCGATCGGCGAAAGCGATCGCATGACCTTGAAGTTCAGGAAACCCGAGTGAACCGCGCCGCTGCCTTCGCCGCCAATGCGCCCCTGATGGGCGTGCCCGGTGCCTCTGCCCCACCCGGAGGCGAGGGCGAATGGTTCCGCGGGGCCGGCGGGCTTCGCCTGCGGGCCGCCTTCTGGACCCCCTCGAGCCTGGTGGCGCAGCCGCCGCGCGGCACCGTCGTGCTCAGCCCCGGTCGCAGCGAACCGATCGAGAAATATTTCGAACTGATCGGCAATCTTCTGGCGCGCGGCTGGTGCGTCCTGGCCCACGACTGGCGCGGCCAGGGTCTGTCCGCGCGGCTGTTGCCGGATCGCCTGAAGGGGCATGCCCGGGCCGTCGAGGAGTTTCTGGACGACTACTCCCGCCTGCTGGAGGCCTTCGAAAACCGTGCGCCCCGGCCGTGGATGATGGTCGGCCATTCCATGGGCGGAGTGCTGAACCTGCTCAGCCTCGAGGCGGGCGAGACCCGTTTCGCGGGCGCGGTCCTGTCCAGCCCGATGCTGCGGATCAAGACCGGCAAGCGTTCGATGTGGTCGGTCAAGCTCGCGGTCCGCTGGAACGTCCGCCACGGCAAGGCCGGTGATTTCGTTCTGGACGAACCCGATGACCCCTTCGACCACACCTTCGAGAAGGACGCGCTCACCTCCGATGAAGGCCGCTACGAGATGTGGCGACAGCAACTCTACGCCTGTCCGCACCTGGCGGTCGGCGGACCGACCTGGGGCTGGCTGGCCTTCGGCATCGACGCCGGTGAACGCTCCCTCAAACTGAAGGCCCTGAAATCCGTCACCATCCCCTGCACCATCGTCCAGTCGGGCGAGGATGACCGGGTGTGGAAACAGACCAATCGCTGGGCAGCCAAACGCCTTGGCCGCGGCCGTTATGTCGAGGTCGAAGGGGCCAAACACGAAGTCATCATGGAGACCGACCCCCTGCGGGCGATCTTCCTCAGCGAATTCGATGCGATGGCCGACTATATCTCACCGCCCGGCACTGTTGCGGCAGGATCCATCGAGCCCCCGGCGGCGGAAGGGTCGGACTGACCCCTCCGCTCCACGGGCCTATTGCGGCCGGGTCACCCGGCCGGAGAGATTGGCGATCACTTCGCGGGCATCGAACGCATTGGCGTCCCCGGCCGGCTTGGGCCCACGGCCCATCACGATCTCGGCGGTCGCCTCATAGCGGTCCACCTGACGGACGTCGAAGTCGGAACGGCCCCAGAAGGGATCGTTCCAGCGGCTCCAGCGACCAAAACCGTAATAGCGCCACGACGGCCCCCAATAGGGCCCGTAGCGGTTGTAAAAGGGATCACCGACCGACTGGAACCGGGTATCGCGGTCGGTGGCCCGGTTCACGGTCGAGAACCAGTCGTAGCCGTTCTCCGTCGTCAGCTCGGCGGCGCGGAGCAGCAGCGACATCTCCACCTGCTCGCGCGAGGTGACGGAATTGCCCGAGAAGCTGATGCTGTAACGATCGCGCTCAAGCCGCTGCTCGGCATAGCCGCCGCGCTGGCCGTTGAATCCGGCCGGGGCATAGGCGGTGGAGGTGGCGCAGGCCGACAGGGTCAGGGCGGCGGCAACCACCAGACAGGCTTTGATGGACGGTTTCATGGATGGCTCCGGAAGAAGAGCGAAAGATGGGTTAGCCTAACTGAACGGCACATGAACGACGAAGGTTCCGCAGATCACAAGCCTCTATAATCGCATAACAATCAGAACGGCGGCCGATAGAAGGAGGCCCCCGACGACGAGTCCGAAGATCCGCGCGAAACGTGGCTGGTCCATTTGCTCCGCGAGGGCGGCCCCACCCAGACCGTAGGCACTCATGGTCAGAACGTCCATGCCGATTACGGCCACAGCAAAGAGGCCCAGCTGTGGCGCCGCGGGCCGGCCCGGGTCCAGGAAGGGGGGCAGGACGGCGGTAAAGAACAGGACCGCCTTGGGATTGGCGATCTGCACCAGAAAGCCGTCGACGAAGGCCGGCCGGCGCGGCTGGATTCGCGGCGCAGCGATCCCGGGCGCTGCGGACGCCGGGCGCGCCACCTTCCACAGGGCCGACAGGCCGAGCCAGGCGACATAGGCGGCCCCCGCCACGGCCAGCCAGCGGAACACGGCCGGAAAGGCGGCCACAAGCGCGCCCAGACCCAGGGCGGCTGCGCCAAACCACACCAGGGTGGCCAGGTTCATGCCCAGCACCGCCAGCAGGACGGCGCGACGACCGCGCTCGACGCCGGTAGCGATCGCAAACAGGTTGGCCGGACCCGGCGTGACCGCCAGCACGGCCATGACGCCGAGAAAAACCAGATACAGGTGCGGATCGACAGGCAGGATCATGCGGTCCGGTCAGGCGCTGAGGCAGACGACCTGGGCGATCCGCAGGTCCCGGCGCATGTCGTCGGCGACGCGGCCGTAGTTGTCGATCGTGACCGGCTCACCGAACAGGGGCTCGTTCGCCGGCTGCTCGCCCCGGATCGCCGGGCCCAGGGTATCGGGGGCGGTCGTGTAGATTCGCCCCCGTCGCGGGGCCTCGGCAATGGTCAGGGCGACCACCCGGCCGCGCCGGTCCAGCGTCGGAGCCCCGGAAAGCCCGGCCAGGGTCCCCTCCAGCCCGAGCGTCCGTCCGACTTCGGCCCAGGCGAGAACAGGCTCGTCGCGTGCGCCGCGCCCCCGCACCTTGAGCGTCTCCCGCCCCAGAAGACGGGAGGTCACCTCTCCGGGCCGGCCCTGGGGAAACCCCGCATGGAAGGCCCGCTGCCCGACCCTGAGCGGTGTCGTGGTGGTCACGGGCAGGGCCGGGGGCCCCCCGGCGGTGATCAGCAGGGCGATATCGGCACGGGGGGACAGGCGCACGTCCGCCGCCACGGCCCGGCCCCCGCCCACGACCAGCGCGGGCCGGCGACACCCCTCCACCACATGGCGCGCGGTCAGCCAGCGCCCCTCGCCGGCGATCGAGAAGGCCGTACCGGCCGCCGGCTGGAACGGGAGATCGGGCGTGGTGACCGTCACGGCCGGGTCGAACGGCGTGACGGGCCCCAGCAGGGCCCCCTCGAGCGCGTCCGGCGGGGGCGGGGCCGGGGGCGCGTCGGCGTTCTCGCGTCGGCTCAGCGACCCGAGGACGAGGACAAGGACCACGCTGGAATAGATGAGCCAGTCCGGAGGACGGGGAAACCGCATGGCCGCCCGGCTCAGCCGGTCAGGGCGGCGGCAAGGATGAGCGCCGTCGCCAGCTTGGCCGACACCAGCAGGACTGCGGCCGAAATCTCTCCCTCCTGGATACGCTGCGGCAGGCCGGTCAGGACGAGGTCCACGATCCGGAAGGCCAGAAGCTGCAGGACGAGGGTGGCGACCCCCCACAGAAGGATGTCCCGGCTCGAGGTCGAGACCGACATGGACACGGCCAGGGGGATGGCCAGCCCCAGCACCACACCGCCAAAGGCCACACTCGCGGCGGAATTACCCTGACGGATCAGGGTGATCTCTTTCCACGGTGTCAGCAGGGCATAGACCACGGCCCCCACGCCCAGCAGGCCGAACGTCACGGTCAGATGCAGGACCAGAACCGGAAACCCGCTGGCGAACGCCTGGACTTCAGGACTCGAGAGGGTGTCTGACAGGGACGAAGGGGCCATGACCACGCGTGCGCTCTCTTGAGCCATGAAAGCCGCCGGGCGTCGGCGGAACGAAAGCAAAACAGCTTGCCCGATTGCGGTCCGGGTCCGCAAGGCCGCCGGGGCAACACTGTGTGACCAATGATTGCAGAGCGGTTGCGCGGGACGCTAAGGGCAGACATGCCCGACCCTGCCCTGCCTGTCGTCCTCGTGGTCGCTGTCGCCCTGATCGATGCCGACGGCCGCATCCTGATCGCCAAACGCCCCGAAGGGAAGGCCCTCGCCGGTCTGTGGGAGTTTCCGGGCGGCAAGGTCGAACCCGGCGAGCGCCCCGAGGCGGCCCTGATCCGGGAGCTGCACGAGGAGCTGGGAATCAGTGTAACCGAATCCTGTCTGGCCCCCTTTGTCTTCGCCAGCCACGCTTACGATTCGTTTCACCTCTTGATGCCACTGTATCTGTGTCGCCGCTGGTCTGGCGTGGTCGTTCAGCGTGAGCATGCCGCTCTGGCCTGGGTAAAGCCCGAGCGTCTCTCGGACTATCCCATGCCACCCGCCGACGCGCCTCTGGTGGCCTGGTTGCGCGACCTTTTGTGAACGGGCCCGGAAAGGTTCGATGAAGACGCTGTTTCACCGCTGGATCAGGGACGAGGGCGGGGCCACCGCAATCGAGTACGGGCTGATCCTCGCCATGATCTTCCTGGCGATCGTCGGTGCCGTCCAGCTCTTCGCCGGCAACTCGACCGGCCTGTTCAACCGCGCCATGGCCACGATCACCGCGGCCATCGGCTAGACCCGGCTTTCCTGAATTCCCCGGAGCCCGAAGCGGTCCGCGACCGCGCGACCGTGGTGCCGGGCGCGGAAGCCCGCTAGAGATCAGGCGTCCGTCATCGAGTGCCTGATGCCCCGACTCATCCTCCTTCTTGCCGGCCTGCTGCTCCTCGTCGCTCCGGCGGCAGCGTCCCCCGCGATCAGCCGCCTGCCGGTCAGCGACGCCGCCATCCAGCGCACCGAGCGGATCGAGGCCGAACTGGTGCCGATGAGCGCCTGGGTCGCGCCCGGCTCGACCGCCCTCGTCGCCGTGCGTCAGGCGATCCAGCCGGGCTGGCACACCTACTGGCGCAATCCCGGCGATTCCGGCGGGGCCACCACCCTGAACTGGACCCTGCCGGCCAGCGTCCGCGCCGGCGACATCGTCTGGCCGGTGCCCGAGCGCCAGCGGCTGCAGTCACTGATGAACTACGGCTATTCCGGCACGGTCTATCTGCCGGTCCCGGTCGACATCCCCGCCGACGCCCGGCCGGGGACCGTCCTGCCGCTCAGCGTGCGCGCCCTGTTCCTGGTGTGCAGCGACGAGATGTGCGTGCCGGACGAGCTGACCCTGACCCTGGACCTGACGGTCCGGGCGGGGGCGGCTCCGCTGGAACCGACCCATGGCCCGGCCATCCAGCGCATCGTCGAGACGGCCCCGCGTCCGGCCGGGATCACCGCTCGCTACGCGCTCGAGGGCGGGGCATTGACCCTGTCTTTCGCTGGCGGCCCTCTCGCGGGTTCCGCTCCGGCCCAGGCCGCCTTCTTCCCGTTCGAGCCGGGCGTCATTGCCCATGCCGCGCCCCAGCCGGGCGAGAGCGGTCCCGATGGCC
The DNA here is from genome assembly GCA_019748095.1 of Caulobacteraceae bacterium. Lineage (GTDB taxonomy): Bacteria > Pseudomonadota > Alphaproteobacteria > Caulobacterales > Caulobacteraceae > Brevundimonas. Next base: position 28,699 of record JAIEQA010000091.1, read on the forward strand.
TGACCCTGACCCTCGCCGCCGGTGGCAAGGCGACGACCGCCGGCCTGACCGGGCCCGTCGCCGGAGTTCTGGTGACCGAGGACGGGGCCTGGGAGGTCGAGGCCACCGTTGGGCCGGTCCTGCCCGGCACCACCGGCGGCGGTGCGCTCAGGCCTGCGGACGACCCCGTCGCCGCCGCCCCGACCGGATGGAGCGCCTTCGCCCGGGCCATGGTCTTCGCCCTGCTGGGCGGCCTGATCCTGAACCTGATGCCATGCGTCTTCCCGATCCTTGCGATGAAGGCCGCAGCCCTGACCGCGTCTGCCCATGATCCGGCAGAGGCGCGGCGCGACGGCCTCGCCTTCCTGGGCGGCGTGCTGGTCAGCTTCCTGATCCTGGCCGGCCTGCTGCTGGCCCTGCGCGCCGGGGGACAGGCCATCGGCTGGGGCTTCCAGCTCCAGTCCCCGGCGGTTATCGCCGCTCTCGCACTCCTGATGCTGGCGGTGGGGCTGAACCTGTCCGGCGTCTTCCATGTCGGGGCGGGGGTTCAGGGTCTGGCCGGGACCGGCCCCCTGTCGCGCCTGCCCGGAGGCGTCGGAGCCTTCTTCACCGGCGTGCTGGCCGTGGTCGTGGCCGCCCCCTGCACCGCCCCCTTCATGGCCGTGGCCCTGGGTGTCGCCCTGCTGATGCCCGCACCCATGGCCCTGGCGGTGTTCCTGATGCTGGGGCTGGGGCTGGCCCTGCCGTATCTGGCGGTCAGCCTGTCGCCCGCCCTGCTGCGCCGGCTGCCCCGGCCCGGCCCGTGGATGGACAGGCTCAAGGGCGTGCTGGCCTTCCCCATGTATGGCACGGCCCTCTGGCTGGTCTGGGTCTTCTCGCGTCAGGTCGGGGCCGAGGGCCTCGCCCTGCTGCTGGCGTCCGCCCTGACCGTCGCCTTCGCCCTGTGGCTGTTCGGTCTCGCCCAGGCCGATCGCGCGATCGACCGCAAGGGCGTCGCGCCGGCGGTCACCGGGGCGCTTGCCCTCGCGCTGGGAACGGCGCTGGTCGTTTTCGCCGTCCGCTCGCCTGCCGGGGCTGTGGGGGCTGACGCCTCCGCCGCAGCCCTGTCGTCGGCCGCCTGGTCGACGGAGGCTGTGGCGGCCGCGCAGGCACAGGGCCGGCCAGTTCTGGTCAACTTCACCGCCGACTGGTGCGTCACCTGCAAGATCAATGAGCGCGCGGCCCTGTCCTCGCCACGCGTCGCCACCGCCCTCGAGGCCGCGAACGCCGTCTATCTGGTCGGCGACTGGACGCGCCGCGACGACGCCATCACTCTTGAGCTGGAACGCCACGGTCGCTCCGGCGTGCCGCTTTATCTGATCTACACCCCCGGCTCCGACACGCCCCGCATCCTGCCCCAGCTGTTGACCGAGGGGCTGGTCATCGACGCCATCCAGACTTCCCGCCCCTGAACCCGCCCCCGAACCCGAACCCGAACCCGAAGGAGACGACCATGATCCGCCTGTCCCTCATGACCGCCGCCGTTCTTCTGACCCTGTCCGCCTGCCAGCAGGCCGAGGCCCCGGCCCCCGCGACTGGAGCCTCGGCCACCCCGGCGGCCACCTCGGCCACCACGCCCGGCCTGGCCCCGGCCTTCACCCTCATGGATGCCGAGGGCGTCCAGCGTTCGCTGGCCGACTTCCGCGGCAAGACCGTCGTGATCGAATGGTCCAATGAGGGCTGCCCCTATGTCCAGAAACACTACACCGGGGCCATGCAGGCCCTGCAGCGCGACGCCACGGCCGACGGCGTCGTCTGGCTGACCATCATCTCCTCGGCCCCGGGCAAGCAGGGCTATGTCGAGGGCGAGGAAGCCCGGGCGTGGAAGGCCCGCAACAACGCTGCCTCGACCCATCTGCTGCTCGATCCCGACGGGACGGTCGGCAAGGCCTATGGCGCGCTCACCACGCCCGACATGCGGGTGATCGACGGCGAGGGGCGGATTCTGTTTGCCGGCGGCATCGACGACCGGCCCACCAACAAGGTCGAGGACCTGGAGGGGGCGACCAGTTTCGTCCGCGCCGCGCTGGAGGACGTCGCTGCCGAACGGCCGGTGCGCACCGCCTTTGCGCCCCCCTATGGCTGCTCGATCAAATACCCAGAAGAGGCCTGATCAGGCCTGGTGCTTGATCGTTTGAGGTGGACCCGCAGGGCGGGTCCACCGAAGGCCTGAATCAGGCTGCAGGCTGCGGCGGTGAGGTGATGACCTCGACATTGTCGTTCAGCAGATAGGACAGCTCGCCCAGCGCCGTGGCCCGGTCGTGCGGTGTCACAGCGCGCTCCACCGCCTCAACCTTCACCGGGATGTCCTCGGCGATGCCGCGCAGGATACAGGTCAGGTCCCCGTCCGTGCCGCGTTCCTTCAGGATCAGATGGGCCTGAAGGTCCAGGGCGGCCAGTTCGGCGGCCCGCACCTTGAAGCCGTCGAAGTCGGAGGGCGTGCCGTTCCAGCCGTCGACCACGGCCTTCAGGGCGCTGGAGCGGGCCACGATGTCGATGAACAGGGGCTCGCCGGCCACCGAGACCGGGGCCCCGGCGACCGCCGGCGGCTGGGCCGCGGACAGGGCCACGTTCGGATTGGACAACAGCAGGGCGGCGGCGAGGGCGATGCCACAGGACATGGGAATAGGCCTTTTCGCGAATCCACGATTGAACCGGTCTAGGCCTCACCCGTAAACGAGACCTTGCTTGCCGGGGAAAAGATCAATGACCAGCCACTGGACCGCCTTTGACGCCGCCGCCGCGCGCGACGGCAAGACCCGTATCGTGGATCAGTTCGCTGCAGATCCTGACCGGCTGGCGCGGATGAGCGTCGAGGCCGCGGGCCTGTATCTGGATCTGTCGAAACAGAGCTGGAGCCGCGCCGGTTTCGAGGCCTGTCTGGATCTGGCCCGCGCCTGTGACGTCGGGGGACGCCGGGCGGCCCTGTTCGCGGGCGAGGCCGTCAATCTGACCGAGGGACGGGCCGTATTGCACCCGGCACTCCGCGCCGCCGCAGGTGCCGATTTCCACGCCCTGGGCGAACCGGTCTCGGCCGAGGTCGATGCGGTGCGGGCGGATATGAAGGCCTATGCCGAAGCCGTTCGGTCAGGGGCCGAGGCGGGGGCCACGGGCAAGCGGTTCAAGGCGATCGTCCATGTCGGCATCGGCGGATCGGATCTGGGCCCCCGGGTGGTCTGGGACGCCCTGCGCCCGCTGGACCCGGTCCTCGACCTGCGGTTCGTCGCCAATATCGACCCGCGCGACATGGCCGAGGCCCTGACCGGCCTCGACCCCGAGACCACCCTGGTGGTGGTCGTGTCCAAGACCTTCACGACCCAGGAGACCCTCGCCAATGCCGTCGCGGCCCGGGACTGGCTGGCGGCCACCCTGCCGACCGAGGGGATGACGAAGCATTTCATCGGCGTCACCGCCGCCCCGGAGAAGGCGGGCCAGTTCGGTTGCGGCCGCACCTTTGCCTTCCGCGACTGGGTCGGGGGCCGCTATTCGCTGTGGTCGGCGGTCAGCCTGTCGTGCGGCATTGCGCTCGGCTGGGACGCGTTCGAGGCCATGCTGGCCGGCGCCGCCGCCATGGACGACCATTTCGTCTCAGCCCCGCTGGAACAGAACGCCCCGGTCCTGCTGGCCCTGGCCCAGATCTACAACGTAGACGGCCTGAACCGGCCCGCCCGGACCGTGGCCCCCTATGCCCATGCGCTCCGCCGCCTCCCGTCCTTCCTGCAGCAGCTGGAGATGGAGTCGAACGGCAAGCGCGTGCATCGCGACGGAACCCCGGTCACGCGCCCGACCTGCCCGGTCGTCTTCGGCGAGCCCGGCACCAACGGCCAGCACGCCTTCTTCCAGCAGATCCATCAGGGTCCGCAGGTCGTCCCCGCCGAGTTCGTGATCGTCGCCCGCACCCATGCCGACGCCCCGGAATCGCCTCTGTGGTCCAACGCCCTGGCCCAGGGACAGGCCCTGATGCTGGGCAAGACAACCGATCAGGCCCGGGCCGAACTGATCGCGGCCGGCACCGATTCCGCCGAGGCCGACCGGCTGGCGGCGCACAAGACCTTCCCCGGCAATCGCCCCTCGACCGCCATCGTCATGGACCGTCTGACGCCCGCCACCCTCGGGGCCCTGCTGGCCCTGTACGAGCACAAGACCTTCGTCGAGGGCGTGATCTGGGACATCAACAGCTTCGATCAGTGGGGCGTCGAACTGGGCAAGGTGCTGGCGAAGGCCATCCTGTCGGACGTCGCGGCCGGCGGCCCGTCCGACACCCTCGACCCCTCGACCGCCGCCCTGATGAGCCGCTTGATGTAGAAACGGGGCCCGAGGGCCCCGTTGGATCGTCAATGATTGCGCCAGCGCCGGTCTCGGCGGTCATCCCTCCGGTCGTCCCGGCGGTCGGATCGATGACCCCGCCGATCCGAGCGCCAGTCGCGCCGGTCATCCCGCAGGATGCCCCGCTCATAGCGGTTGTAGCCGTCGCGGCTGTTGATCCCGTTCTCGCGCTCCCAGTGACCGCGATTGCGCCAGCAGCGGCCGTCGCGCCAGTAGTCGCAGTCGACCCGGTAGCTGCTGACGTACGGGGTTCCATAGCTGTAGCCGTAAGGCGATCCATAGCTGTAGCCGTAGCTGGAGACGCCATACCCCCGATTATAGTTTCGGCCATCATCGCTCGCCGCCGCCACGCCCAGCGCCGCACCGGCCAGGGCCCCGCCGGCCACATAGCGGCTGTCGCCGTCGCCGATGACTGCGCCCGCGATCCCGCCGACCAAAGCGCCGACGACAAGGCCGGCCACGGCATCGCCGTCATCATTGCGGTCATAGTGGCGGCTTCCGGAATAGGACTGGGCGGCAGCCGGCAGGGCGGCGGCACTCAAGGTCAGTACGGCGGCCCCCGCCACCATCATTCGAAACAGGGTCACGTCTTGCCTCCAATGGCCCCCGGCGACACGCCCGACCCCCTTGGCCGAACTGCGACTGGCGAAACCATTGGTGCCGCACCGGACCTGAACGGTCGCTCCGGAAAGCGTTCATCCGCCGTTCATCGGCGGGGCCCGGCCTTGACGCTTGTGAGGCCAGTCCCTACTTGAGCTTCGCGTTAGCACTCGGGCGGCGCGGCTGCCAAAGCCCCGCCCCGAACCGCTTTCGCAGACACTTTGAATGGTTCATTGGAGAACACACAGATGGCGTTTCGTCCCCTCGGCGATCGCGTGCTGGTCAAGCGCGTGGAAGAAGAATCCAAAACCAAGGGCGGGATCATCATCCCCGACACGGCCAAGGAAAAGCCCCAGGAAGGCGAAGTCGTCTCCGTCGGACCCGGCGTCCGTGACGAGAGCGGCAAGGTCAACGCCCTGGAGCTGAAGGCCGGCGACCGTATCCTGTTCGGCAAATGGTCGGGCACCGAGGTCAAGCTTGAAGGCGAAGACCTTATTATCATGAAGGAATCCGACGTCCTCGGCGTCCTTTCCTGAAGACTGCGCTCCAGCCCCAAGGGGCATGTTGAAGTTAGAGTCTTCTCGTCCATCCACCTGAAATTCCGAGAAAAATCAAATGGCTGCGAAACAAGTACAGTTCTCCACCGACGCCCGCGAAAAAATGCTTCGCGGCGTCAACATCCTGGCCAATGCGGTCAAGGTCACCCTGGGCCCCAAGGGCCGCAACGTCGTGATCCAGAAGTCGTTCGGCGCCCCGCGCTCGACGAAGGACGGCGTCTCGGTGGCAAAAGAGATCGAGCTGGAAGACGCCTTCGAGAACATGGGCGCCCAGATGATCCGCGAGGTCGCCTCCAAGACCAATGACAAGGCCGGCGACGGCACCACCACCGCCACCGTCCTGGCCCAGTCGATCGTCCAGGAAGGCCTCAAGGCCGTGGCCGCCGGCATGAACCCGATGGATCTGAAGCGCGGCATCGACAAGGCGGTCACCGCCGTCCTCGCCGACATCAAGGCCTCTTCCAAGAAAGTCTCGAACAACTCCGAGATCGCCCAGGTTGGCACCATCTCGGCCAACGGCGACTCCGAAGTTGGCGACATGATCGCCAAAGCCATGGAGAAGGTTGGCAACGAGGGCGTTATTACGGTTGAGGAGGCGAAGACCGCCGAGACCGAGCTGGACGTTGTCGAGGGCATGCAGTTCGACCGCGGCTACCTGTCGCCCTACTTCATCACCAACGCCGACAAGATGGAGGTTCAGCTTGAAGAGCCCCTCATCCTGCTGTTCGAGAAGAAGCTGTCGAGCCTGCAGGCCATGCTGCCGATCCTGGAAGCCGTGGTCCAAAGCGGCCGTCCGCTGCTGATCATCGCCGAGGACATCGAGGGCGAGGCCCTGGCCACGCTCGTTGTCAACAAGCTGCGCGGTGGCCTGCGCGTCGCCGCCGTCAAGGC
>JAIEQA010000119.1 GCA_019748095.1 Caulobacteraceae bacterium
GAGGAGATCAAGGATCTGCTGGAGAAGGGCGCGGCCCCGAACCGCGACGAGAACAACTTCCCCAACGCCGGCCCGTCGGTGTCGGTGCCGGTGACTCCGGTGTCGGAAGGCGTCACCGTGGTGGCTTCGGACCAGCACCCGACGGTTCACTAGACCTCAGCACCCCGCCACCGGATATCCGGGGCGGGGTGTTTTTTGGTGAACAAGTTTGCAATTCAAACAAGTCTGTGAGAAACGGTCTCCCGACCCGAGGGGAGGACCATCATGACCACCAGCATCAACCGGCCGGAACGGCTGCACAGCCTCGATGCCCCGCGCTGGACCGCACTCAAGGCCGGAGTTCTGGCGGTGAGCCTTCTGGCGTCCGGTCTGGCCGGGCCAGTGACGGCCCGGAGTGCGGCGAACGAGAACCCGCCTGAGCAGAGTCCCGCCGGGCCGGGCGGCTATGTCCGTCCCGCTGCGCCGGGTCAGCTGTTTGAGGTAGCCGCAGACCGGCGGCTCCACCTCTTCTGCAAGGGCGAGAACGTCGGCCCTGCGGTGATCTTTGAGGCCGGGCTGTCACAGTTCACCGCCAACTCCACTCTGGCTGCAGCCCAGAATGCAATCGCCGGCTTCGCGCGGGTCTGCACCTATGACCGCGCGGGGATGGGCTGGAGCGACCCCGCGCCGGAAGGCTGGACCTATCCGGACCGAACGCGGGATCTCCACGCCCTGCTCCAGACGGCGGAGGTAGAGGGACCCTATGTGCTGGTCGGTCATTCGCTCGGCGGACTTTTGATCCGGGCCTTCGCCAACACCTATCCCGATCAGGTGGCGGGTCTGGTGCTGGTGGACGCCACCTCGGAACGAAATCTCCCCGAGTTCGAAGCCGCCCGAGACTCGACCGTCTCGCAGATCGACGCAGCAATTGCTGTTTCGCAGCCGGGCGTTCCCGTCATCGGCATGCCGGCGGGCACATCCGCAGAAGTGCAGATGGCGTTCACGCCGGAGGTCCTGCGAGGGGTGAAGGCCGAGTTTGAGGCCCTTGCCCTGTTGGATGCCGCAACCCTCCCGCCGGTTGCGCCGGGCGTGCTGGGTGACGTGCCGCTGATCGTCGTCCGCCGGGGGCGGACGATGTCCCCCCCGAACGCGGCAGACCTGAACCATCAACAGGGTCAGGAGGATCTGGCGGCTCTGTCCTCGAACAGCGTGCTGATCGTCGCGGAGAACAGCGGTCATGTGATTCCGCTGGATGAGCCACAGGTGGTGGCTGACGCCGTCCGCCGCGTTCTCGCGGCTCTGAATTCCCCCGAACGCCGTCTGTAAAGGAGAACGGTTCGATGACTCATTCCGAAATCTATGCACCCGACCGACTGCATGGACTGGACGCGCTACGGGCCGGTGCCCTGTTGCTGGGCGTCGTCCTGCACGCCAGCCTGGCCTTTCTTCCGCAGCAGATCTGGATCGTCGCCGACGACAGTACGTCCATCGGCGCGGCCTGGCTGTTCTTCGCCATTCATCTGTTCCGGATGACGGCCTTTTTCCTGATCGCCGGCCTGTTCGCCCACATGATGCTGGCCCGGAAGGGCTGGCTGGCGTTCGCCAGGGATCGCGCCACGCGGATCACGGGCCCGCTGGCGGCCTTCTGGTCTCCGGTCATGGTCGGGATCGTCGGGGCCCTGATCTGGACGTCGTACAAGAACTGTCTGGTCGTCCCGGGCGCGCCCGCCCCGCCGCCGCCCACCTATGACTGGACCAATTTCCCCCTGACCCACCTGTGGTTCCTGTATGTGCTGACGCTGTTCTATGCGGCGGTCCTGATCCTGCGGGCCCCATTTGCCCTGCTGGACAGGGGCGGCGGCTGGGGTCGGGTCGTCGACAGGGTGACCGGCGTCCTGATCGGCCCTTGGACACCTGTGATTCTGGCCGTGCCGCTGGCTCTGGCGATGTGGCTGGACCCGAAATGGATCGCCTTCTTCTCGGTCCCCACGCCCGACGCGGGTCTGGTCCCGAACACGACGGCGCTGGTCGGGTTCGGCCTGGCGTTCGGTGTCGGTTTCCTGATCGACCGCCGCCGCGACCTGCTGGACCGGATCGCCGCCTGGTCGCCGCTGACGCTGGCGGTCGCGGTAGGGACGGGCATCGCCAGCTATTACCTCGCCGGCGGACCGGTGATCGCGCCCATGGGCGAGCCGACGGCGGACAAGGCCGTCGCGGCCTGGGTCACGGCGCTGGCGGTCTATTCGTCGGCCTTCGCGGCCATGGGGCTGTGCCTGCGGTTCCTGTCGGGCCACAGCGTGATCCGGCGTTATCTCGCCGACGCCTCCTACTGGGTCTACATCCTGCACCTGCCGCTGGTGATGCTGGCCCAGGTCTGGGTGCAGGACTGGGCCGGGCCCTGGTGGCTGAAGCTGGGCGGGGTGTCGCTGGGCGTCTTCGCGGTCTGCCTGATCACCTATGAACTGCTGATCCGGCACACCTTCATGGGGACATGGCTGAATGGGCGGCGTGTGCCGTGGCGCAAGTCCGGGCCGGTCGCGGCCGTTGCGGCCGAATAGCTTGCCAAGACCGACCGGCTCGTCCACCCCGGGCGGGCCGGTCGCAGTTGAGAATCACCCCATGCCTGCCAGCTCCACGAAGCCGTCCGCTGAAGCCGATCTCGCCTTCCTGCGCTCGATCGTCGAGGGCGGCGGCAAGCCATCGATTACCCTGGCCACCTGCTACCTGGCGGGCGGCTTGCTGTACGGGTTTCAGTGCCTGTTCCACATCGGCCAGATGTTCGGCGTCATCCGCTGGCCGGAAATGGTCAATCTGGCCTTTGTCATCGGGGTCACTGTGGCGGTATGCGGTTTCATCGCCTGGGCTGCGATCCGCGACATGCGCGAGAGCGGAGGCGGCAACCACGGGCCGCTGGCGACGCGGACGCTGAACGCGGCCTTCTCCAGCGCTGGCATGGTCAACCTGGCCATGATCATCATCTTCGGCGTCGGGGCGTGGCGGGATGGCGATTTCGCTCTCTGGCTCTACTATCCGGCGGTGGTGTTCGGGCTGCAGGCGGCGGCCTGGCTGGTCGCCTGGGGGCTCAAGAAGAAGCTCTGGATGCTGGCGACGTCGGCGGGCGGCTGGCTGACTGCTGTGGCCCTAGGTCTGCTGGTGCGCCAGCCGGACGACTACCTTTATGTCTGCACGGCCGCCCTGTTCCTGCTGTTCGCCCTGCCGGGCTGGATCATGCTGCGCGAAGCCCGGGCCAAGGCCGCCTGACTATGGGGCTGGGCGATCTCGGCAGGATCGACGAGGTCATCCACGGCCGCATGCGGCTGGGCATCATGGTCTATCTGGCTGATGTCGAGGCCGCAGACTTCACCGAGCTGAAGACCGTGCTGGAGGCGACCCAGGGCAATCTCTCGGTGCATTTGAAGAAGCTGGAGGAGGCGGGCTATGTCAGCATCGACAAGAGCTTCAAGGACAACAAGCCCCTGACCCGGATCGCGATCACGCCCGACGGCCGTGCGGCCTTCGCCGCCTACCTCGAAGCGCTCGGCCGTCTGATCGGCAGCCGGACGTGACCACGCGGCCCCGCGTCATGGGGATCGTCAATGTCACGCCCGACAGCTTCTCCGACGGCGGTCTGCACGCCACCGTCGAGGACGGGCTGGCCCAGGCCATGCGGCTGATCGGGGACGGGGCGGACATCCTCGACATCGGCGGGGAATCGACCCGGCCGGGTGCCGAGCCCGTCCCCGCGGATGAGGAGATCGCGCGGACCGTCCCGGTGATCGCGGCCGTGCATGCCCGCTGGCACGGCCCCATCAGTATCGACACGATGAAGCCCGAGGTCGCGCGGGCGGCGGTTACGGCCGGCGCAACGGTCTGGAACGATGTGACCGCCCTGACCTTCACGCCCGACGGGCCGGACGTCGCGGCCGCACTGGGGTGCGAGGTGATCCTGATGCATATGCAGGGCGAGCCGCGCAGCATGCAGGTCGAGCCGCGATATGGCGATGTGCTGGCCGAGGTCGGGGACTATCTGCTGGCGCGGGCAGAGGCGGCGATGGCGGCGGGTGTGGCGAGGGGCCGGATCACGCTGGATCCCGGCATCGGCTTCGGCAAGACCATGGAGCACAATCTGGCCCTGATCGCGGGGCTGGAGCGTCTGGCGGGACTGGGCTTTCCCGTCCTGCTGGGAGCCAGCCGCAAGCGGATGATCCGCAACATCGATCCCTCGGCGACCGAGGCGGGCGACCGTCTGGGCGGGTCCATCGCCCTGGCGCTGGAGGGTGCGCGGCGCGGGGCGGCGATCGTGCGGGTCCATGACGTGCGCGAGACCGTTCAGGCGCTCGCGGTCCAGGCGGCGATTATTTCCGCCGACCAAACCGATCAGAATTCAGCCAACAAGATCGCCAGACCGACCAACCTGACCAACGGCTGAAGACGGTCAGTCTCGCCGGTAGCGGGTAGGGCAAAAGAGACGGCTTGCCGATCGCGCCGCGGCGCCGCATCCAGCGGCATGACATCGACCGAGACCCAAGCGCGTGGGCGCGTCCTGATCATCGCCGGCTCGGATTCCGGCGGCGGGGCGGGGATCCAGGGCGACATCAAGGCCGTGACCGCCATGGGGGGCTTTGCCGCCACGGCCATCACCGCGATCACGGTGCAGAACACCCTGGGCGTCCACGGTGTGCACCCGCTGCCGCTGGACCTGATCGAGGCCCAGGCGCGCGCGGTGCTGGACGACATCGGGGCCGATGCGATCAAGACCGGCATGCTGGGGTCGGTCGAGGTGGTCGAGCGGGTCGCCGCCATCCTCGACACGACCGACGCACCCGCCTTGGTGGATCCGGTCATGGTGGCCAAGGGGGGCGCGGCCCTGCTGGACGCGGATGCGGTACAGGCGGTGCGGTCGCTGATGATCCCGCGCGCGGCCCTGCTGACTCCCAATGCGCCGGAGGCCGAAGCCCTGACCGGTCTGACGGTCACGGACCTCGACGGCCAGCGTCGTGCGGGGGAGGCGCTGCTGGCGCTGGGGGCCCGGGCGGTGCTGATGAAAGGGGGGCATGTGCCCGGCGAGACGGTGATCGACCTGCTGGTTACGCCCTCGGGCGAGACCCTGCTGGAGGGACCGCGGATCGAGACGACCAGCACCCACGGGACCGGCTGCACCCTGGCCAGCGCGATCACGGCCGGGCTGGCGCTGGGTCAGCCGCTGGAGGTCGCCGTGGCGCAGGGCTGGGCCTATGTGTCCGAGGCCATCCGGCGCGCGCCCGGCCTTGGCGGGGGGCACGGACCGTTGGATCACGGCTGGCCCCTGCGGGATGCACGGGACCGTGGCGGACGATGAGCGATCTGGAGACCCGACTGGTCGGGATCGTCCGCGCCGACGCCGGGCTGATGCATGTGCTGACGACGGTGCGGGGTCTGGACCTGCCGGATTGGCGGATCTTCTCGGGCGCGGTCTATCAGTCGGCGTGGAATGCCCTGACGGGGCGGCCGCCGGGCTATGGCCGCAAGGATTTTGACCTCGGCTATTTCGACCCGGACACCTCCTGGGATGCCGAGGACATCGTCATCAAACGCGTCGCCGCCGCTTTTGACGAGCCGTTTGCCAGCACGGTTGAGGTCCGCAACCAGGCCCGGGTGCCGCTGTGGTTTCCGACCCATTTCGGTGAGCCCTATGATCCGATCGCTTGCACCGACGAAGCGCTGGGGCGCTTCGTGGCTCCGGCCTTTGCCGTCGGTGTCCGGCTGGAGCCCGACGACACGATCAGCATCGCCGCGCCGCTGGGACTGGAGGACATGTTCGACCTTGTCCTGAGGCCCAATCCCAACCGGGCTGTGGCGAAAGACTGGGCGCGGGTGACCGAGCGGGCGCTGGCGCGCTGGCCGGAGCTGACCGTGGTCCATCCGGAGACAGTATGATGCGCCAGTGGACCATCGACGCCTTTGCCGACCGCCCGTTCATGGGCAATCCGGCCGCCGTGGTGGAGCCGTTCGCGGTCTGGCCGGCCGACGACTGGATGCAGGCGCTGGCGGCAGAGAACAATCTGTCGGAGACGGCCTTCCTGCTCCGGTCGGCCGATCCGGCCCGCTTCGATCTGCGCTGGTTCACCCCGACGACGGAGGTGCCCCTGTGCGGCCACGCCACGCTCGCCTCGGCCCATATGCTGTGGGCGGAACTGGGTCTTGAGGTCGATGCGCTGGTCTTTGACACCTTGTCCGGCCCTCTGAGCGTGCGCAGGCTTGATCGGGGCTATGAGCTGGACTTTCCGATCGATCCCCTGACGCGGATCGGGACGCCGCCCGGTCTGGCCGAGGCCCTGGGTGCCGAACCGCTGGAGGTCTGGGCCAGCCGGTATCTGATCGCCGTGATGGCAGACGGTGCGACCGTGCGGGCGCTCCGGCCGGACGTCGGTGCCCTGCTGGCCTTCGGGGAGGGGGCGATGGAGCAGGGTCAGGTGATTGTGGCGGCGCTGGACCCCGGCGAGGACCAGGATGTCGTGGACCGGTTCTTCGGGCCCGGTTGTGGCATCGACGAGGATCCGGCCACGGGGTCGACCCGGGGTGGGCTCGCCCCCCTGTTCGCCGACAAACTCGGCCGCCCGATCGTACGCTTCCTGCAGGCCTTCCCCGGCCGGGGTGCGCGGTTCGAGACCGTCCTAGCCGGTGAGCGCGTGCTCATCCGGGGCGAGGCCGTCACAATCATGGACGGGCACCTCAGGCTCTGAGGGGACATGAAAAGGGGGCGCGACCCTCGCGGATCGCGCCCACCTCCCTGCGGACGGCCGGTGTTGGAGCTGTGTCAGTGGCCGCCCGAAGCTCGGGACTCGGCGCCGCCGGTCTGGCGTCGGTGGGCCCAAAGAGCAGATGGCCCATGAGGCGATCCTGAACGGCCCGGGTCAGGTCCGGTTCATCCGGTGGGAGAGACCCGTTTCCCCCCGAAGTGAAACCTCTCTAAGCTGCGTGTTCAGCCCGCGTTCAGAGCGGCTGGCCCAGAACACGTCTCATGACCCGCCTGTCTGCTCTTTTCCTGTCCTTCCTGATCGCCGCAGTGCCCCTGACGGGTGCGGTGGCGCAGGACCGTGGTGCGCGGGACGATGAGCGCGAACGCCCTTCCGCCAGCCGTGAGCCCCGCCGCATCAGCGAGGCCGAGGCCCAGGGCATCGCCCGGTCACGGGCGGGAGGCGCGCGGTTCGTCGGATCTCTGGGCATGCGCGGTAACAGCTATGTCTTCCGCTTCGAGCGGGATGGACGGATCATTGATATCGCCGTCGACTCGCGCGGCGGCTGAGCGGACAGAAACACACCATGCGCGTGCTCCTTGTTGAAGACGATCCCGATCTGTCGCGGCAACTGAAACAGGCGCTGGGCGACGCCGGCTATGCGGTGGACCACGCCGCCGATGGCGAGGAGGCCCATTTTCTGGGTGACACCGAGCCCTATGACGTTGTGGTGCTGGATCTGGGTCTGCCCCGGATCGACGGCGTTTCGGTGCTTGAGCGCTGGCGGCGTGACGGCAAGACCACGCCGGTGCTGATCCTGACTGCGCGCGGGGCCTGGTCGGACAAGGTGTCGGGCTTTGACGCCGGGGCCGACGACTATCTGACCAAGCCCTTCCATACCGAGGAATTGCTGGCGCGCCTGCGGGCCTTGTTGCGCCGGTCGGCGGGGATCGCTTCGGCCACCCTCGCCTGCGGTGGCCTGCGCCTTGATCCGCGTGCTGCGCGGGCGACGGTCGCCGGTGAGCCCTTGCGCCTCACGTCGCTGGAGTACCGGTTGTTGCACTACATGATGATGCATCAGGGTCGGGTGATCAGCCGGACGGAGCTGGTCGAGCACCTGTACGATCAGGACTTTGATCGCGACTCCAACACCATCGAAGTCTTCATCGGGCGGCTGCGCAAGAAGGTCGGACCCGACCGGATCGAGACCGTGCGCGGGCTCGGCTATCGTCTGACCCCTCTGGCCGGCGAGTCCGAGGCGGCGTGAGCGAGACGCCTGCGGTCACCGCGCCCGCATGGCGTCGCTGGCTGGGTCGGCCAAGCCGAAGCCTGACGCGGCGGCTGATCTGGCTGGCCTCGGCCTGGATCATTGTGGCGCTGATGCTGACGGGCTGGATGCTGACCCGCCAGTATCAGGAGAGCGCCTTCAACCGGCTGGGCAACCAGCTGGGGGCGGTCATCGATGATGTGGTGATCGCCAGCGTGATGACGCCCGCCGGCCTGCAGGTCGCGGAGATCAAGGACGCCCCGACCCTGCGGGGCCTTTCGGGCAAATACTGGATGGTGGGGGAGGTGGATGCCGGCGGCGGCGTGCGCGTTCTGGCCCGGTCGCCGTCCCTCGCGGGCGAAAGCCTGTTTGTCGATCCCGAACTCCCGATGCGCCTGAAGGCGGCCTTTGGAGACACCCTGACCTACAACGACCCCGGAATACTGCCCGAGGGTGCCCAGCCGCTGAGGATCGCAGCGAGCATGAAGTCCTTGCCCGGGCGGGACTTGCCCTTTGTCTTCATGGCCGGGATCGACCGGTCCGAGATCGACGCCGACACGCGTCAGTTCGCAACCTTCACCTGGACGGCCCTGCTGATCCTCGGGATCGGTCTGGTCATCGCCGTCTTCCTGCAGGTCCAGGTCGGACTGCGGCCCCTGTTCGATCTTCAGGTCGAGATCGCCAATGTCCGCAAGGGTCGGGCCGCCCGGATCGAGCGGGCATATCCCGTCGAGATCCAGCCCTTGGCGGAACAGGTCAACCGGCTGCTGGATCACAATCAGGAAGTCGTGGATCGCCAACGCACCCACGTCGGCAATCTGGCCCATGCGCTGAAGACGCCGCTGTCGGTCATGCTGGCTGAAGCCGGGAGCGAATCCGGCCTTCTGGCCGATGTGGTGCGACGCCAGTCCGAGATCATGAAGGGCCAGGTCGATCACCACCTGCGCCGGGCCCGCGCCGCTGCCCGGGCCGCCCATGGTCTGGGCGAGCGGACTCCGGTGGCTGAAGTCGTGGATGAGCTGGCCGTCATGCTGGAGCGGGTGTTCCAGTCGAAGGATGTCGAGATCGACTGGCGGGCCCCCGACGAGCTGGCCTTTCTGGGGGAACGCCAGGACCTGCAGGAAATCCTCGGCAATCTGATGGAGAACGCTTGCAAATGGTCGACGCGCCGGGTGCGGGTCTCGGCCGGGTCCAGCGGGCTGGGACAGATGATCGCCGTGGTCGAGGATGACGGGCCCGGTCTGCCTGAAGACCAGCGCGAGGCCGTGTTGAAACGGGGGGCCCGGCTGGACGAGGATGCCCCGGGATCCGGCCTCGGTTTGTCGATCGTGGATGATCTGACCCGGGCCTACGGCGGTCGGTTGACCCTGGCCGCCAGTGAGCTCGGGGGGCTCAAGGCGATCCTTGAGTTGCCTGCTGCCGAGCAGTGAGCGCGTCGCTTCCGGATTCTTAACCCCGACCGTTCACCCTCCCGGAGGCCGCACTTCGACGGTCGACGGAGGACGGCATGGCCGAATTGTCGGTCGCCCATCGCGCGGTGCTCGCCCAGATGCTGGAGCGTGTGCCCGACAGGACCTTGAAAACCCTGTCTGCGGCGGTAGCCCAGATGCCGGGCGAGAAGGCGCGCGACCTCAGCCTGATGCTCGCAGAGGAAACGACTGATCGTGGACGCCGCGCCGTGGCCTTTGCGCCGCTGCTCCCGCTTTTTCGTCGGCGTTCGGACGGTGTCGCGGGCCTCGACTTCCCCGCCCATGTCCTGCCGCGGCTCTGGAAGGCGGCCTCCAGCCGTGAACAGACCATGCTGTCGATGCTGGACGATGTGCGCGGGGTCGAGGATGATCCCCGGGTGGTGGCCGTGTCTGACTGCCTTTGCGAGGCCGCCGTCGCAGCGATCCGCGGTCAGCCCGATGTGATCTGGCCGCCGGGATCGACCGATGACGCGGTGCGTGCCGGAGGGTTGGCTGAGCTGGAACACTGTTTCGGTCTCGCGGCGATGGCCAGACGCGCTGTCTTCGCCTTGCCGGCCCTCGTTCAGCGGCCGACGGAGGGCCAGCTTGCCGAGCTTCGCCTTCTGGTGAGGGACAGCGGGGAAATGGGCCCCGATGGCGGCCCGCGGATGCTGGAAGTCCTGTTCGCCCATCTGACCAATGCCCACCTCATTCTGCGGCTGGTGGTCCAGTCCTCACGAAGCGCGGCCAAGGAGGGCGTTCTGTCCGAATCCGAAATGGCCAGCTTCGTCAATCGCTTGATCGAGGCGGTGGAGTCGCGGGTGGCGCGCATCGCTGCCTTCCGGCCTGGCCAGGCTGAACGGCCGCGCGCCGACCTGCAGTCCGACATCAACTGGTGTGCCGAGACACTGGCCGAGCTTGACACCACCTTGCAGCTGGACCCTGAGGGAGCCTGGGGCAAACAGGCGCGGGACGCTCGCACCCGGGTCAACCAGACCCTGGCCAGGGTTCTGGGATCGACTGAAAAGGCCCTCGACAAGATCATGCCGATGCGGCGGGTTCCCACCGTGGGCCGGATGACGCGCGACGCCCCCGCGCTGGACCAGCCGGTCGCGGACGAGGCGTTTGAGGCGGCGGTGGTGCTTCTGACCCTGGTTGGCACGCTCCGCTCGGCAGCCAAGATCTTCGGCTGCGAGTCGCAGCGCTACAAGCTTGTGCAATCGGTCACCGAGCGAATCACGGCCTATGTCGACGAGACTGCCGATGCCCTGGGTGCCGGAGAGGTCGAGGACAGGGCGGGGGCGCTCGCGCATATTGAACGGCTGGCCCGATTGCTGCTCCTGATCGATGCGGCGGACGCGGCGCGCAATGTACGCCGCCGTGCGACCGCGGCGGGTGCCGCGACCATCCAGCCCTCGCATCAGGCGGCCTGATCCTCTAATCCGGCAGAATGATAGTGTTCTGGACCCTTGCCGGCCTGATCACGGCGCTCGCCGGAGTGCTGGTGCTGGGCCATGCCCGCCAGGGTGCCGACACGATCGCACCCGAATCCGACACCGGAGCCGCCGAACTGGCCGAGCTGGACCGGTTGAAGGCGCGCGGACTGCTGGATGAGGACACCCTCGCATCCGCGCGGGCGGAAGCGGCCCGCCGCCTGCTGACCGCGCCGCCCGTGGACGCGCCCCCGGTCGTCGGGGGGCGGGATCGAACCCTGACCCTCGGCGCGCTGGTTGCGACCTGCGCGGTGGCTCTGGGACTCTATTTCGTTTTCGGCGCGCCTGGTCTCCCGGACCAGAGCTGGGAACGCCGCGTGGATGACTGGGCCGAGTCGCCCGAGACCCTCGATGCGCCGCAGATCGCGGCGGTTCTGACGCGGGCGGTCCGGCGAGAGCCGGATAACCGCATGGCCCTGACGATGCTGGGTGCCGCCCGGTTCGAGGCCGGCGACCCGATCGGCGCGGCGTCGGCTTTCCGCAGGGCACTGGCGCTGGATCAGAATGACGCCGTCAGCTGGGCCCGCCTCGGGGAAAGCCTGGTCCGTGCCGCCGAGGGGGAGGTGGGCGCGGACGCCGAGGCGGCCTTTACCCGGGCTATCGCCCTCGACCCGGATCAACTGGGTGCGCGCTATTTTCTGGGGGAGGCGGCCCTGACCCGCGGCGATACCGCCCGCGCCCGCGAGATGTGGACACCGCTGATCGCCGTGCTGGATCCTGCGGATCCGCGCCGGGCGGATCTGGTGGCCCGGTTGGGCGCGGCCGGATGACCTGTTGGAGCGCCGCCCTGAGCCCTTTATATCGGCGGGAACCGCACAGCAGAGGAGCCTGCGTCCGCCGATGAGCTGGATCCCCAAATCGCCGAAGGCCCGCCGCCGTCTCTGGGTCGTGGCGGCTGCCGCCCCGGTCCTCGCGCTCGCTGTGGGTCTGTCTCTGTGGGCCATGCAGGACAGCGTGACCTTCTTCTTCTCGCCGTCCGAGGCGACCCCGGAAGCCGCCCCGGCGGGCCGGGTGATCCGGCTGGGCGGTCTGGTCGAGACCGGCAGCGTCAGCCAGACGGGCACCACGGTCGCCTTCGCCGTGACCGATAATGCCGCGACCAGCCGGATCGTGTTTGAGGGCGACCTGCCCGATCTGTTCCGTGAGGGTCAGGGGATCGTCGCCGAAGGGCGGTTCGGCCCCGATCGGGTCTTCCGTGCCGATACCGTTCTGGCAAAGCACGACGAGACCTATATGCCGCGTGAGGTTGCCGACCGGCTCAAGGCCAGCGGCGAGTGGCGTCCGGACGGCAGCGCCGCCCCGACTGCGGGTTCCCCGCCGCGCGACCTGGCGGGCGCATCAGTTTCATGATCATCGAGTTTGGCGCGTTCGCGCTGATTCTGGCCCTGGCGCTCTCGGGGCTTCAGACGGGTCTCGGAGCCATCGGAAGATGGCGACGTAGCCCGCTTCTGGCCGGAGGCGCGGAGGGTGCAGCCGTGGCTGCAGCCTTGGCGACGGCGCTGGCCTTCGGTGTGCTGATCTTCGCCTTTGCCACGTCCGACTTCTCGGTGACGAACGTGGCCCGCAACAGCCACACCGACAAACCGATGCTCTACAAGATCGCCGGGGCCTGGGGCAGCCACGAGGGCTCGCTTGTCCTGTGGTGTCTGGTCATGACGAGCTTCGGCGCGGTCCTGACCCTGGCCCGTGGTCTGCCGTTCGGGCTGAAGGCTTCGGCCGTGGCCGTTCAGGGCGCGCTGAACACGATGTTTCTCGCTTTCGCCGTCTTCACCTCGAACCCCTTTGCCCGGATTGATCCCGCGCCCTTGCAAGGGGCGTCGCTCAATCCCCTGCTGCAGGATCCCGCCCTCGCGATCCATCCGCCCCTGCTTTATCTGGGCTATGTCGGCTTCTCGGTGACCTTCTCCCTGGCGGTCGCGGCCCTGATCGAGGGGCGGGCCTTCACCGGCTTCTGGCCCGCCTGGGGGCGCTGGGTTCGGCCGTGGGCGCTGGCGTCGTGGGTGTTCCTGACCCTCGGCATCACCCTCGGCAGCTTCTGGGCCTATTACGAACTGGGTTGGGGTGGCTGGTGGTTCTGGGACCCGGTCGAGAACGCCAGCTTCCTGCCCTGGCTGGCCGGGACGGCCCTGTTGCATTCGGCCGTGGTGACCGAGCGGCGCGGGGCCCTGGCCGGCTGGACCGTCTTTCTCGCCCTGCTGGCCTTCAGCTTTTCGATGCTGGGCGCGTTCCTTGTCCGCTCCGGCGTCCTGACCAGCGTTCATGCCTTCGCGGTCGACCCCGAGCGCGGCATGATGCTGCTGGCCATTCTCGGGATCGCCGCCGGTTCGGCCTTTGCCCTGTTCGCCTGGCGTGCGCCGCAGCTGAAGGGGGGCGGACTGTTCGCGCCCGTCAGCCGCGAGGGCGCGCTGGTCCTGAATAACCTGTTCCTGACCGTGGCCGCCGTCACCGTCCTGCTGGGGACCCTGTATCCCCTGATCCTCGAGGCGGCCACGGGAGCCACCATCTCTGTGGGTCCGCCCTATTTCGCCCTGACCTACACCCCGCTGATGGCCGTAGCCTTCCTGATCCTGCCGGCCGGCCCATTGCTGGCGTGGAAGCGCGGCGACGCGCTGGGGGCCATGCAGCGGCTTTCGCTGGCGGGTGGTCTGGCGATCGCCTGTGGCTTCGCCGGCTGGCTGGCGTTCGAGCCCCGGCAGGCGTTTGCCGGTGCCGGTCTGGCGATCGGGGCCTGGCTGATCTTCGGGTCCCTGGCCGAGGTGGTGGAACGGGTCCGTCTGTTCCGCGCCCCCCTCGCCGAGGTCGGCCGGCGGGCCCGCGGTCTGCCCCTGGGGGCCTGGGGCATGACCCTGGCCCATGCCGGTCTGGGTGTGTTCGTGCTGGGGGCTGTGGTCGAGACCCAGTTCAAGATCGAGGCGGCCGCCCCACTGGCCATCGGGGGCGAGGTCCGTGCCGGGCCGTGGGTGGTCACCCTGGATGACGTGCAGATCATTGAGGGGCCGAACTATCTGGCGGAACAGGGTCGGCTGACCGTGACCTCGGCGTCCGGTGACGCGCCGCCGCGTCAGATCGTCTCCGAGCGGCGTTTCTTCCCCGCCGGCGGTCAGACCACGACCGAGGTCGGACTCGATTTCCGCGGGCTGGACGATGTCTATGTGGTCATGGGCGAGCGGCGCTCCACGCCCGAAGCCGCCCAGGCCTGGACAGTCCGGGTCTATCACAATCCCTGGGCGCGGCTGATCTTCCTCGGGCCGACCCTGATGGCTCTGGGCGGCCTGCTGTCGCTGTCGGACCGGCGGCTCAGGCTGGCCGTCGGGCGGCGCAAGAAGGCGCTGGCGTGAAGGGCCTCGGGGCCTTTGCGGCGACGGCGCTGGCAGCGCTTGTTCTGTCTTCGACCGCGATGGCCCAGGAGCCTGCCGCCCTGCCGGACCGGCCCCTGGAGTCCCCCGGCCAGGAGGCCCGGGCACAGGCCCTGTTCGAGGTCGTGCGCTGCGTCGTCTGCCAGCATGAATCGATCGCCGATTCGCCCGCAGGGATTGCCGGTGACATGCGTCGCCTGATCCGCGAGGAGATCGCCGGCGGGGCCAGCGATCAGGCCGTGCGCGACGATCTGGTCCGCCGCTATGGCGACTATGTCCTCTTCACCCCCCCGGTGCGGACGGGCACCTGGCTGCTGTGGTTCGGGCCCGCCCTGCTGGTGCTTCTCGGGCTCGCGGGTCTGTTCGTCATGGCGCGACGGGGGAGCGTCGAGACCCCGCCGCTGTCGCCGGACGAGGAACGTCGGCTGGCCGATCTTCTCGCGGCCGACAGGATTGGCCCCGATGCTGACGCATCCGCGCCTCACGACGGGCGTTGAGCCGGGCCAAACGTCACAAGGCAGCGGTTGGCGAAGACGCCCTCCGCCCTATATCTTGAAGCGAACGGGTCCGAAGGGACCCCGGTGAGGATCGCAGGACAAAGATGTTGAAGCGCAAGGAATTCATCCTCGGGGCCGCCGTCGGCCTGACATTCGCGGCTGTCGCGACCGCCGGGGGTGTGATCGACTGGCCGGGGGCCAATGCCCAGGAGGTGTCCGGCCGGCTGGTGCCTTCCGCCGGTGCGTCTGCCCTTGCCTTCGCCCCGCCGCAGGGGGCCCCGCTCAGCTTCGCCGACATCTTCGACCAGGTCTCGCCGGCCGTGGTGCAGATCGATGTGGAGACCCGGGTCGAGCGTCCGCGTGGCCGCATGATCCCCATTCCGGGTTTCCCGCCCGGGTTCGGCTTTCAGGCTCCCCAGCCCGAGGCCGGCGAAGAGGAAGAGGCACCGACCGCCCAGGGGGCCGGCTCCGGCTTCTTCATCTCGGCCAACGGTTTCATCGTCACCAACAATCACGTTGTGGCCAATGCCACGAAGATCACCGTCAAGCTGTCCGACGGGCGTGAGCTTGAGGCGCGCCTGGTCGGCCGCGACGCCGACACCGATCTGGCGGTGATCAAGGTCGAGGGTTCGGACTTCAAGTTCGTCAGCTTCGAGGAGACGGCCGAGCCGCGCGTCGGCGACTGGGTCATCGCGGTCGGCAACCCGTTCGGCCTCGGCGGCACCGCCACGGCGGGCATCGTTTCGGCCCGGGCGCGTGAGATCGGCGACAGCTCGACGCCCTATACCGACTATCTGCAGATCGACGCCGCCATCAACCGGGGCAACTCCGGCGGGCCTACGTTCGACATCTACGGTCGGGTGATCGGCGTGAATTCGGCGATCTTCTCGCCCACCGGCGGCTCGGTCGGCATCGGCTTCGCCATTCCGGCGTCCATCGCCAAGTCGGTCACGGATCGCCTGATGAGCGGTCGCGCGATCGAGCGCGGCTATCTCGGCGCCACGATCAGTACAATCACTGACGAAGAGCGCGATGCCTACGGTTTCGCACCGGACTTTGAGGCCGCCTACATCGTCGATGTCACCGCCGGGGCACCGGCGGCTCGTGCCGGCCTCCAGATCGGCGACATCGTGACCTCGCTCAACGGCCGCAAGATCACCTCGTCGACCGAGCTGACCCGCGCCGTCGGTCAGGCTGCACCGGGGGACAACCTTCGCCTCGAGATCATTCGTGAGGGCCGCCAGCAGGTCATCAACGTCCGCTCCGGCACGCGTCCGGCGGACATTCAGGCTGCCCAGAACGGCGGCAATCCCGATGAGCCGGAAAGCGCGCCCGATCGCCCGGCCGCAGCAGCCGGCGAGGTGGTCGAGGGCCTGACCGTAGCCCCGGTCACCGAGGCCCTGCGCACGCGCTACAGCCTGCCCGAGACCGTCAACGGTCTGGTCATCACCGCCGCAGCCCAGGGGTCCCGCGCGGCCCGTATAGGCTTCGAGCCCGGCATGGTCATCGTTCTGGCCGATCAGCGTCCGGTCCGCACCGCTGCTGACCTTCGGGCGGCCGTGGCCCGGGTGAAGGAAACGGGGCGCGACGGGATTGTCCTGCTCATCCGCACGGCTTCGGGCAACCGGCCGGTGGTGCTGCCGCTCGCGACGACCGAATAGGCCGTAGCCTGAACAAGCCTTAACTCCCTAAGTCGCCGCCGATGGGATACCGTCGGCGGCGATTGTGATTCCGAGGGGGCTGACCTGTGAAAATTCTTGTGGTCGAGGACGATGCAGAAGCCGCCCAGGCGATGGTGCGGGGCCTGACCGAGGCGGGCCATATCGCGGCCCATGCCATCGACGGGGCCTATGGCCTGCTGGAGGCCCAGAACGGCGGCTATGACGTCTATGTCGTCGACCGGATGATGCCCCGGCTGGACGGCATCGGCATGGTCGAGACCCTGAGGAAGAACGGCGACCAGACGCCGGTCCTGTTCCTGTCGGCCATGGGCGAGGTCGAGGACCGGATCGTGGGGCTGAAGGCCGGCGGCGACGACTATCTGGTCAAGCCCTATGCCTTTGCCGAACTGGTGGCCCGGGTCGAGGCCCTGTCGCGGCGGCGCGAGACCGGCGGGGTCCAGACCGTGCTCAAGGTTGGCGATCTGGAGATGAACCTGATCGCCCGCACCGTCTTCCGGGGCACGACGGAGATCGACCTTCAGCCGCGCGAATTCCAGCTGCTGGAGTTCCTGATGCGCCACGCCGGCCAGTCGGTGACCCGCACCATGCTGCTGGAGAAGGTGTGGGAATACCATTTCGACCCCCAGACCAATGTCATCGACGTCCACATCAGCCGCCTGCGCTCCAAGATCGACAAGGGCTTCGACAAGGCGATGCTGCAGACGGTCCGCGGCGCGGGGTACCGGCTGGAGGCCTAGGCCGGCCCGATGCGTCTTCCCTCCCTCTTCCGCCGCACGCCCTTCCGGCTGACGCTGCTGTTTCTGGCCCTGTTCGCGGCGGCGGCCAGCGCCATCCTGGCCTATGTGTACATTGCCTCGGCCCAGGAGGCCGAGGCACGCGCGGAGGCCGATGTGCGCGGCGAGCTGAAGACCCTGCTGGGCGTGTACGACAACCGCGGCGTCGATGCCCTGAACGTGGCATTGATCGATCGGACCCTGACCCGAAGCGCCTATATCTATCAGCTGATCAACAAGGACGGGAGCCTGGGGACCGGCAGCCTCAATATCTCCCCTTTCGACGCCCCGTCGGCCACCGAGGAATGGACCACCTTCACCTTCACCGACACCGAAGCCGATGGTCGGGTGATCCGGCCGCAGGTGAGGGCTGTCCAGGTGAGGCTCGCGGGCGGCGAGGGCCTGATAGTCGGAGAGTCGATGGGCGACGCCGAGGCCTATCTGGGGCGGTTGACCCAGGCGTTGTGGATGGCGATGGGCATGGTGCTGTTGCTCGGCCTCGGCGGCGGCCTGCTGATCAGCCGCAATCTGGAACGATCAATGGGACGGCTCAACGCGGTCGTTGCGTCCGTGCAGGAAGGTGATCTGAAGTCCCGCGTGTCGGTGCGGAACTCCGGCGACGAACTGGACGAACTGGGTCAGGGGCTCAACCGCATGCTGGACCGGCTGGAAGGCTCCATGGCCTCTATCCGCCATGCCGGCGACGCCATCGCCCACGACCTGCGCTCGCCCCTGACGCGGATGCGGGCCCGGCTGGAGGTCGCCCTGATCGACGCCGAGAGCGGCCGGGTCGACGGAACGGATGCGCTGCAGGTTGCACTGGAGGAGTCCGACGCCCTGCTGAAGACCTTCAACACCGTCCTCGCCATCGCCCGGCTCCAGGCGGCGGCAGGCCGGGCGCCGGACGCCGAGGTGTTTGACGCCGCCGACCTCGCCGCCGACATGGCCGAACTTTATGAGCCCGCCGCCGAGGACAAGGGGCTGGAGTTCTCGGCCGAGATCGAGAAGGGTCTGATGATTGACGGGGCGCGCCCCTTCCTCGCCCAGGCCCTGGCCAATGTCATCGACAATGCCATCAAGTATACGCCCCCGGGCGGGGCCGTGATGCTGCGCGCGCGCCGGCGCTCGTCGGGCGAGGTCGAATACTCGGTCACCGACACTGGCCCGGGCGTGCCGGAAGAGGATCGCGAGCGGGTCATCGAGCGGTTTGTGCGGCTGGACAACAGCCGCACCGAGGCGGGCTCGGGGCTGGGCCTGTCGCTGGTGGGTGCCGTTATGGAGGCCCATGCCGGACGGATCCAGCTGGACGACGGCCCGGGGGCCTGGGGCGGATCCGGACCGGGCCTGCGCGTGGCGCTGGTGCTGCCGCCGGCCGCAGAATGATGGCCGACGGGGCAGCTCTCGGGGGGCGGATCCGCCCGATTGGCCCGGTCGTGGACCAGGAGGCCGCCGGGCGTGCCCGCATGCGGCTGTCCGACCTCGCGGTTGCCGGTGGATGGGGCGAGGATCTGGACGGGGTCTGGCCGGCGCTGGAGGGCATGTTCGCCGCCTCGCCCTATCTGTTCGGCCTGGCCCGGCGCTGGCCCGACGTGTTGCGCGACACCCTGGCCCGCGATGCCGATGCGCGGCTGGAGGACATCGCCGCCCGCACCATCGCCCTGACCGGCGGGGCGGACGACATGCGCTCACCGCTGCGGCGGCTGAAGGCCGAGCTGCATCTGCTGACCGCCATCGCGGATCTGGGCGGTGTCTGGGATCTGGATCGGGTCACGGGCGCGCTGAGCCGGTTCGCCGATGTCGCCTCACGCGCCGCCCTCTCCGGAGTGGCCGAGGACCTCCGCCGGCGCGGCAAGCTCCTGACCGCCGCTGACGACAGCTGCGGCCCCATCCCCGGCCTGTTCGGCCTCGCCATGGGCAAGCACGGCGCGTTCGAGCTGAACTATTCCTCCGACATCGACCTCAGCCTGTTCTTTGACCCGGAGCGGCTGGCTCCCGTTCTGGCCGGGGGAACCGAAGCGCAGGGACTGATGAACCGGGTGGCCCAGGGCGTGGCCAGCCTGCTCAGCGAGCGCACCGCCGACGGCTATGTCTTTCGCGTCGACCTGCGCCTGCGACCCGATCCCTCGTCCACGCCGCCGGTTGTGGCTGTGCCCATGGCGCTGGATTACTATGAGTCCGTCGGCCAGAACTGGGAGCGGGCGGCCTTCATCAAGGCGCGCGCCATATGCGGTGACTTCGGCGCGGCCGGTGAGTTCCTACAGGCGCTCACCCCCTTTGTCTGGCGCCGCAGCCTCGACTATCAGGCCGTGCTCGACATCCAGTCGATCAAGCGACAGATCCACGTCCACAAGACCGGTGAGGGACTGGACGCCGCCGGGGCCAATCTGAAACTCGGGCGCGGCGGCATCCGTGAGATCGAGTTCTATGCCCAGACCCAGCAGCTGATTCTGGGCGGTCGCGATCCCTCGCTGCGCAGCGCCCGGACCGTGGAGGCGCTCGCCGCCCTGGTCGCCAGGGGTCACCTGCCCGCCGACGTCGCGGCCGAAATGACGGCGGCCTACATCGAGCTGCGCCGCCTCGAGCACCGGGTGCAGATGCTGGAGGACGAACAGACCCACATTCTGCCGGCCGATCCGGTGCGCCGTGCGGCCGTTGCGGCCCTGGCCGGGCAGGGCGATCTGGCCGCCTTCGATGCCGGGGTCGAGGCCCTGCTGCTGGGGGTCAACCAGCGCTATGGGGCCCTGTTCGAGGGCGGGGAGGAACTGTCCTCGCCCTTCGGCAGTCTGGTGTTCACCGGCGTCGACAACGACCCGGAGACCCTGGCCACGCTGCAGCGGATGGGGTTTTCCGAACCCGCCGGGGTCGCCGATACGATCCGGTCCTGGCATCACGGCCGCATCCCGGCGACGCGGTCGGTGCGGGGGCGCGAACTGTTCACCCGCCTGGCCCCGCGCCTGCTGACGGCCCTGGCGCAGACGGGTGCGGCGGACGCAGCCTTCCGCCGGTTTTCGGTCTTCTTCGCAGGCCTTGCGGCCGGGGTGCAGGTCCAGGCCCTGTTCCTGAACCAGCCCGAACTGTTCCAGCGGATCGTCGGGGTCATGGCCTTCGCCCCGCGGCTGGCCCGCACCCTCGGCCGCTATCCGGCTGCGCTCGATTCCATGCTGGACGCGCGGTTCGAGACCGAACTGGGGGTCAACACCGGCCTGTTCGAGCAGATGGCCGAGGAGGCCGAGGCTGCGGGTGATTTCGAGGGGGCCATGAATGCGGTCCGTCGCCTGCACCGCGAACAGGCCTTCCGGATCGGCATGCAGACGCTCAGCGGCCGCGTCGGGCCGGAGGCGGCGGGCAAGGGGTTCACCAACCTGGCCGATGCGGTGATGCGCACGCTGTCGGCAGCGGCGTTGCGCGAGACCGCGCGTCTGGCCGGGGCCATGCCGGGGGCGGTCGCTGTCATTGCGCTGGGCAAGGCCGGTTCCGGCGAGATGACCGCCGGGTCCGATCTGGACCTGATGACGGTCTATGACGCTCCACCCGAGGCGATCTCGGCAGGCAAGGGCTGGTCGGCCGACACCTTCTATGTCCGGTTCACCCAGCGGCTGATTTCGGCCCTGTCGGCGCATACCGCCGAGGGCGGCCTGTACGAGGTCGACATGCGATTGCGCCCCTCGGGGTCGAAGGGGCCGGTGTCCGTGCCCCTGTCCGGCTTTCAGCGCTATTATGAGGGTGAGGCGGAGACGTGGGAGTTCATGGCCCTGACCCGGGCCCGGGTGGCCTGGGCCAGTGACCCGGAGTTTGCCACCCGGGTGACCGCGACCCTCGAGGCGGCCCTGCGCCGGCCCCGGCCGGGGGTGAAGGTGGCGGCCGAGGTCCGGGCGATGCGCGATCTGATGGAGCGCGAGCGCAAGGCGCACGGCTTCTGGGATCTGAAACTGATTCCCGGCGGGCTGGTCGACGCGGAATTTGTGGGTCAGTTCCGCCAGCTGCAGGCGGCGGCCCGGAGCAAGCCGCTCGGCGTGTCCACGCTCGAACAACTGTCCGGCGACGCGGCGCTTCGGGACAGCTGGGCCCTGCATCAGGCTCTCAGCCAGTTGCTGGCCTGTGCTTTCGACGACCGGGGGGATCCAGAGGCGGAGTCCGCGACCTTCCGGGCCCGTCTGGCCGAGGCTGCAGGTGAGCGCGATTTTGCCCGTCTTCGGCGACGGCTGGAACAGGCCCGCCGGTCCGCCCGCAAGGCGTTTGATCGCATTCTGCCGGCCCCGCGCGACGGATCGGCCGGGCCCTCGCGTTAGAGGCTCTGCAGGGGGTTTCGGGGCGTGCATTGCATTGACCCCATGGAGACGCAGATGAAAA
The DNA here is from genome assembly GCA_019748095.1 of Caulobacteraceae bacterium. Classification (GTDB taxonomy): domain Bacteria; phylum Pseudomonadota; class Alphaproteobacteria; order Caulobacterales; family Caulobacteraceae; genus Brevundimonas. The sequence continues at coordinate 21,562 of JAIEQA010000119.1, forward strand.
CGACTGTTCTGGCCGCCGGCGCAGCAATCGCCCTGGCTACACTGACCGCAGGAACCGTCCTGGCGCAGACCGGGGCCCGCCCGGATCGGGGCCTGAGGGTCGATGCGGACAGCGATGGCCGCATCAGCCGCAGCGAGTTTGTTGATGGGCGGCTGGCCCGCCTGACCGCGGTCGACGCCAATCGGGATGGCGTGGTCACTCGGGAGGAACGGCAGTCCGCACACGACACCCGCCGGACGCAGCGCGTTTCGGCCCGGTTCGAGAGGCTCGACAAGGACGGCAACGGCACGCTTGACCGCGAGGAGTTCGCCGCCGCCGATGGAATGCGGGGCGAGCGTGCCGGTCGCGGCGGACGCCATGCCGGGGGTGGTCCCCGCGCCGGATATCGTGGTGGCCGCGGGGATCGCCCGGGGATGGCGGAGCCTGTCTCCATCGCCGAGGCCCAGACCCGGGTCAGCGCCATGTTCGATCGGCTCGACGCCGATCGCGACGGGTTCATTACCGCCGAGGAACGTCGCGCGGCCCGGACGGACATGCGGGACCAGCGCCGGGCCCGTCGCACGGCCGATCAACCGTCGCCTTCAGCGACCGCTTCGGAATAGGGTCAATGGGGACGGTCGAGTCTGTTTGGCCGTCCCGTCTGTCCGGAAGGGGAGCGCTTGGCTGCTGTCGACGATCCCGACGAGGATCTGGTGCGCCGTGTGGGGCAGGGGGACGCTGCGGCGATCCAGGCCATGGTGGCCCGCAAGCTGCCGCGCATGCTGACGCTCGCCTACCGGATGCTGGGCGATTCCGGCGAGGCCGAGGACGTCGCCCAGGAGGCCATGCTGCGCGCCTGGAAACAGGCCCCACGCTGGCGGCCGGGTCAGGCCCGCTTCGACACCTGGCTTCACCGGGTGGCCCTGAACCTGTGCTACGATCGCCTTCGGCGTCGGCGCGAGATACCCACCGAGACACCGCCCGATCGACCCGATCCCGGACCGGCCCCCGACCGGGGATTGCTGGCGGCGGAACTGGGCGTGCGCGTGGACCGGGCCCTTCAGGCCCTGCCGGAGCGCCAGCGCGAGGCCATCGTGCTGTGTCACTATCAGGAACTGACCAATATCGAGGCGGCCCGGTTGATGGCAGTCAGTATCGAGGCGCTGGAAAGTCTGCTCTCGCGGGGACGGCGTGCGCTTCGACGCACATTGTCCGATCTGGCCCCGGGCGCTGAAGCGGCAGGAAAGGGAGATCCGGAATGAAGACGCAACCCATGACCGAGGCCCGTTTTGTCGCCCTCGCCGAAGCCTGGGGCGGTGACCTGCGTCGCTGGCCGGCCGCAGAAGCGATGAGTGCAAAGCTCTGGGCCGACGCCCATCCGACCGCGGCGGCCCGGGCCCTGTTCGAGGCGCGCCAGACCGATGCCGTCCTGGATCTGGTGCCACGTCTGGCGGTGTCGTCGAGCCTGCGCGACCGGGTCATCGCCTCGGCGGCGGGCGTGGGCCTCAAGGCCCGAACGTCATGGCCGGGCCTGCGTCGCCTGCTCTGGATCGGGGGCGCGGGCTGGGTCGCCGCCGCGTGCGCCGGTGTCGTCTTCGGCGTGACGCTGAGCCGGAATCTGGCGGTCGAGCAACAGGTGGATCAGGTCCTCAACGAGGCTGTGGCACCGGCTCTGGACGATACGGAGTGGCTCAGTTGAACACGCGCACCCTCGCAATCATCCTGGGGGCCTCCCTTGCTGTCTCGGTAGCGGTCAACCTGTTCGCGGCGACCGCGGCCTACACCGTGCTGAACGGTCGCGATCCGGCCCAACCTCCCCGGCAAGAGCGGGCCGACTATCGCGGCCGCATGACACCCCGCCAGATCCTCGCTGATCTGGATCCCGCCACGCGCGAGTCGGTTCGGGAAGCCCTTAAAGCTGCGTCGCTTCGTGCCCGTCCGGACCTTCAGCAGGCCCGTCAGGCTCGCAGGGATGCCGTCACGGCGGCAGCGGCTGAGCCCTGGGATCCGGCCCGCGTTGCCGCCCTTCTCGAAGCGTCCCGTCTGGCCGAGGCCAGGGGTCGCAAGACGATCGAGACCGAGGCCCTGACCCTGCTCGGAACCCTCGCGCCGGCCGACCGGGCTGTTGTCGCACAGATGCTGAATGCCCGCAGCGGCGGCGGTGCGCGGGATGCGGGTCGTGACCGGTCCCCCGCGCCCCGCTGACGACGATCAGGCGGCGCGGGCCTGAGGGATGGCTTCCGCCTCGGGATTGGCGACCGGAATATCAAAGCTGACGGTGGTCCCCAGGCCGGGTTCGCTTTCCATCACCATCCGGCCGTGATGCAGTTCAATCAGGGCCTTTGTGAGTGACAGGCCCAGCCCCGTGCCCTGGGTGGTCTTGGAATGCTGGCCCTCGACCTGTTCGAACGGATTGGCGAGGCGTGCCAGATCTTCTGCGGCGATTCCGATCCCGGTATCTGTGACCGCGATCCGCACCCGGCCCTGTCCCTGACGGTCAACGGACACGGTGATCCGGCCCCCTTCCGGGGTGAATTTCACCGCGTTCGAAATCAGGTTCAGCATCACCTGTTTCAGGCCCCGGTAGTCGGCCTCGATCTCGGGGAGTGCCGGCGCATTCAGGACAAGGGTCAGACCGGACTCCTCGGCCTTGCCGCGCATCAGGCGGATGGCCTCCTCGCAAAGCTCCGTCAATGACACGGGTTCGTAGTGCAGCGTCATCTTGCCGGCCTCGATCTTGGCCATGTCGAGGATGTCGTTGATCAGGCTCAGCAGATGCTGACCGGATTTCAGGATATCGGCCGCATAGCCCTTGTAGCGCCTGTCCCCGAGCGGGCCGAACATCTCGCCGGCCATGATCTCGGAGAAGCCGTTGATGGCGTTCAGCGGCGTCCGCAGCTCGTGGGACATATTGGCGAGGAACTCCGACTTGGCCTGGTTGGCCGCTTCGGCCCGGGTCATGGCGATCTCGTATTTCCGCGCCAGAAGGCTCAGCTTCTCCTGACTGGCCTCCAGCTGTTCGACCGTGATGCTCAGGGAGTCGGCCGCCTTCTGGCGCTCCACTTCCTGGCGCCGGATGGCCGTCACATCAGCGGCGGTGACGACGGTGCCTCCGTCGCCCGTGAACCGTTCGGACAGCTGAAGGACACGGCCGTCGTACAGCTCGACTTCCCGCGCGCCTGCGCGCCCCTCGGCAGAGGGTCTTTCGGTTCTGATGGCCAGCGACGCGATCCGGTTCAACTCATCCTTCATGGCCCCCTTGCGGACGGCCGCGTCACTGAACCCGAAGGCGTCCTTGAAGGCCTGGTTCCAGAGGACCAGACGGCCATGCTTGTCGAACAGGACAAAGGCGTCCGAGACACTCTCGATTCCGTCTCTCAGCCGGTTCTCCGCAGACTGGGCCTGGGCCCGCGCGCGTCGCGCCTCGGTCACATCAAGGGCGACGCCCAGAATGACGCTGAACCCCTCGTCGCCGCGCCTGCCCCGGGCCTGACCTCTCGCATTGATCCAGCGCACGCCGCCGGCCTCGAGCGGAACCGGAAAACTGACCTCGAAGGTGCCCAGCGTCGCCGCCTGGCGCAGGGCGTGTTCGACCGGTTCGCGATAGCGGGGATGAATGCGCGCCATGACGGTCTCGGCAGGGGTCTGACCGCCTTCGGCCAGCCCCAGAAGCTCAGCCATGAAATCCGAGAGGGTCACCTCGTCGCCCGCAAGGTCCCATTCCCACACCCCGCAGCGGGCCGCCTCCACGGCGACGCGGAAGCGTTGCTCGGTCTCCTCCCACGCCCTGGCCGCCCGCGCCTGACGCCACCGTTGCATCAGGGCCAGGCCGAGCACCAGCACCCCGAGGCCCAGAGGCGCGATGAGCAGCCACAGGTCGCTGATGACCGCTGCCGCACCGGTGGCGTTCGGCCGCCAGGCCACCACGACCAGACCGGTATCACCGACCGGGGCGGACAGGGCTTCCACCGCCTGTCCGGGGCGCGGCCGTCCCGTCACCGGCCGGTCCGCGCCGGTCAGGCTGGCGAGGTCGATGCCCAGTCGCTGCACCAGGGATGTCGGCGGGCCCTCGGCAAGGACCCCCTCGGTCGCCGAGACCACCAGTGTCCGCCCGGCGGTTCCGGTCTCGACCGGCGTGCGGGCCACGACAGGACCCGGACCGGACAGAAGCGCCTGTCGATCCTCTGACGGGCGCAGGTCGGGCCCCTGTGCGTCCGTCAGCGGGCGAAAAGCCCGGGCCGGGGCACCGGTTGCGGCCCGAAGGCGTCCCGTGCTGTCGAAGACGGCGAAAGCGCTGTCCGGTGCAAGCCTGCGTGCCGCCTCGGCCGCATCCAGCGGACGATCCGGGGCCTGTTGCAGAGCCGCCCGGGCGGCGACCAGTCCCAGTCCGGCCCGCGAGAGACGGGCATCCAGGGTCGCGGCCCCGAGGGCGGCATCACGCTGCAGGGCCTCGGCCCTCAGGACAGAGGCCTCGCGGGCGGGTCGCGTGGTCTCGCGCGCGAACAGAACGACATAGATGGCGAGACACAGGGTCAGGGCCAGAACCGCGACCCGGCTCCATGCGGGCAGCCCCGGGGAGCGGTCCGAAGACCGGCGTCCTGGCTGCTGGATGCGGCGCTCGCTGCCCCGCAAGGCGCTCTCCCGGACATGATCGACGTGTTCCCGGCCAGGGCGGCAGGCAAGACACAAGCGATTCGACGACAGGCGGGAATCTAGGCTGCGTCGCCGAATCCTGTCGAGGTTTGGTTAATGAAAGCTTTCCGACGCAGCCTCAATCCTTGACCGTTCCCGCAGGGCCTGAGCCCTCCGGGGCATGAGCCAGAACCTCCTTGATGGATTTCAGAATGTCTCGGGCCTCACGCCCCAGAGCCAGGGTCTCCGGCGGGGCGTCGTCCGGGTTCTCGGCGACCACGTCCACGAGGCGCTGCGCGAGAGCGAGAAGGCGGGGGGCCGCGACGATCAGCCGGGCCTGGAATTCGATGCGGTTCGGGTCACGATCATACTCTGCACCGGGGACGCGCCAGCCGCCCCAGTCGGCCTTGTCGGTGACAACGACCGGATAGGTTCCGGGCACCGGATGGTGGGGGACATCGTCAGCGGATTGCCATTTGTTGCGCGCGCGCAACAGACGCCATCCGGCCAGGTCGCCATCCGCCTCATCCTGGCCGGGCAGCAGCAGCTCGGCTGCCTGGAACTCGCGACCCAGTCCGACGTCATAGGTCACGCGCACCGGTTCATCGAAGCCCTTGGCCCAGACCGGCTGCACCTTCTCGATCTGGGCCCAGGCACCGACGCACTCGACCCAGACCTTCTGGCCCTTCTGGAACTGCGCGCGCGCCATGCTCTTCCCCGCTGCTAACGCGCCAAATTGCACTCGCCGTGCTTGACGGGTGGTTTCGGGACAGGGTGAAGCGAATGTGAAGCTTGTCCGGCGTCCTGAGGCCCTCGGCCGTGTCCATTCATGTTGCTGAATGCAGGACAACACCGGACTCAGGACCGTGTCAGCTTCACCGTGGTCTTCTGGTCCTCGCCGCCCGATCCCGGGCCGCGTTGAAGGAAGAAGATCATGACGACCGCCCTGACGAGGAAAGCCCTGCTTTCATTGCTGGCGGCGTCGGCGGTCGCGATCGCGACCCCGACGCTGGCCCAGGACTACGGACGAGGCCACGACCGCGGCGGCTATGGCCATGGTGGCGGGTACGGAGGTGGCGGGCTCAACGCCGAACAGGCGCGCCTGTCCGACCGCATCGACCGCGCCGCCTACAATGGCCGGATCAGTCGCCGGGAGGCCCAGAATCTGCGCTGGCAGCTGGCTGAGTACCAGCGGATTGAGTGGCGCTATCGCCGCGACGGCCTCAGCGGCTGGGAGCGGCGTGATCTGGAGCAGCGCCTCGACCGCATCCGTCGGGACCTGCGCGAGGACCGCCGCGACGGCGGGCGCCGCGACCGCTGGTAGGCCTCTGCCCGCGCTGAACGAGGGCCGTCTTTCCGCAGGGAGGGACGGCCCTTTCGCTTGGCTCGGTCTGCAGCTAAGCCGCCCCGATGACAGCCGCCCAGCACGCCCACGCCATCCTCGCACGCCTCGGCGTGACGAACGCCTTCGACCCCGCCGGTCTGCGGACCGGGTCCCCCATTGACGACTCGGTCGGTCCGGCCGCCCGCATCGCCGATCCAGCGGCGATCGAGGTCGCGCTGGCCACAGCCGTGACTGCCTTCGAGCCCTGGCGACGGGTCCCCGCCCCGCGGCGTGGCGAACTGGTTCGTCTCCTGGGCGAGGAGCTCCGGGCCGCGAAATCTGACCTCGCGGCGCTCGTCACGCTCGAGGCGGGCAAGATCACCTCCGAGGGTCTTGGCGAGGTGCAGGAGATGATCGACATCTGCGACTTCGCCGTCGGTCTGTCGCGACAGCTGTACGGACTGACCCTGCCCAGCGAACGCCCCGGCCATCATATGCGCGAGACCTGGCAGCCGCTGGGGCCTGTCGCGGTCATCTCGGCCTTTAACTTCCCGGTTGCGGTCTGGGCCTGGAATGCGGCGCTGGCCCTGGTCTGCGGCGATCCGGTGATCTGGAAGCCGTCGGAGAAGACGCCCCTGACCGCCCTGGCCACCCACGCCGTGATGCAGAGGGCGCTGGCCCGGTTCGGGGATGCGCCCGAGGGTCTGGTTCAGCTTCTGGTCGGTGGCCGCGATGTGGGAGAAGCCCTGGCCGCCGATCCCCGTGTGGCGCTGGTGTCTGCCACGGGCTCGACGCGGATGGGGAAGGCGGTCGCCACCACGGTCGCAGGGCGTCTGGGCCGCTCCCTGCTGGAGCTGGGCGGTAACAACGCCATGATCGTGACGCCCTCGGCCGACATGGACATGGCGGTCCGCGCCATCGCCTTCTCGGCCGTCGGCACCTGTGGCCAGCGTTGCACCACCCTGCGCCGCCTGCTGGTCCATGAGGATGTGGCCGAGGCCCTGATCGCCCGCCTGTCAAAGGCCTATGAAACCCTGCCGGTCGGCGATCCCCGCGAGGACGGGATTCTGGTGGGTCCGCTGATCGATGAGGCTGCAGGCCAGGCCTTCGACGCGACCCTGGTCCGGGCGGTCGCGGAGGGTGGGCAGATCGTCGTCGGGGGAACCCGTGACGGAACCTATGTCCGCCCCGCCATCGTCCGCATGCCGGCCCAGAGCGCGGTGGTGATGTCCGAGACCTTCGCCCCCATCCTCTACGTGCTGACCTGGCGCGATTTCGACGCAGCGGTCGCAATGCAGAACGCCGTTCCTCAGGGCCTGTCCTCCTGCGTCTTCACCGACAGTGTGCGCGAGGCCGAGGCCTTTCTGTCGGCCTGGGGTTCGGACTGCGGCATCGCCAACGTCAACATCGGCCCGTCGGGGGCCGAGATCGGCGGGGCCTTCGGGGGCGAGAAGGAGACCGGCGGAGGCCGCGAGTCCGGCTCGGACGCCTGGAAGGCCTATATGCGTCGCCAGACCCAGACGGTGAATTTCTCCGCCGACCTGCCGCTGGCCCAGGGCGTGCGCTTCGAGGTCTGAGCGCGACGCGAACGCGCCTCGACAGGGGCACCTGCCATCCCCATTTTCACGGGATGAACCGCCGCCGCTTCCTGACCCGAGCCGCCCTGCTGGCCGGTGGCCTTGCCGGGGCCTGGTGGCTGCGGGACAATGTCCTGTGGCGCGATCCAGGCGTCTCCTTTGCTGCCGACGGGTCCAGCGGCTGGCTTCCCTATGCCGAGCCGCGCGCCTCGGTGCCCACCGTGAATGTCCGGGTGGCCGGTCAGTGGGTGCGGGCCCTCGTGGATTCCGGGGCACAGTATTCCGTCATTGATCGGGGTCTGTTCCAGACCCTGGGCCTGACCCGCGCCTTTGATCTCCCGCTCGTTGCCTATGGCGTCGGCGGGATGCCGCAGTTGGGAAAAGGCACGACTCTCGACCTCGTCATCGGTGGGATGCAGGTCGCGGCCCTGCGAACGGCCATCCTGGAACTCGGGCCGCTGGCCATGCGGGACGGCCTCTCGGCCCCCCTGATTCTCGGTCAGGACCTGCTCGGAGAGACCATTCTCGAGATTGATACCGGGGGGCGGCGGCTGAAGTTTCTCAGCCGCGCCGCCCATCTCCTGCCGGCCGGGGTCTTTGCCGTCCCGGTCCGTCAATCGGGCGGGGCGCTGTCCACCGAAGTCACCGTTGAGGGGGCGACGATCGTGGCCGTGGTCGATACCGGCGCGTCCGCCCTGCTGGCCCTCGCCCGGGAGGCCGCCGAAAGCGCCGGTCTGCTCGACGGCCGACCGGCCCGGGAGGGCACCAGTATTGTCCTCGGTGGTGCGATCGCATCGCAGATTGTCCGCTCACGGACAATCACGGTGGGTGATCAACTGTATCGCGATGTCGAGACCCCGATCTATGCGAACGTCGCCCTGCCCGGGTTCCCGACGGCCCTGCTGGGTATGGAGGCGTTCGCGGGGCGGCGCGTGGTGCTGGACCTCGGGGGTGGGGCCCTTCACGCCTCGCGTCCTCTGGACCTGACGATCGGGCCTCAGGGCCGGGTCTGACCCGTGCCCCGCACCACATATTTGTAGCTGGTCAGTTGCTCGGCCCCCACCGGACCGCGCGCATGCAGCCGCGAGGTGGAGATGCCGATCTCGCCGCCGAAACCGAATTCGCCCCCGTCCGCGAACTGGGTCGAGGCATTCCACAGCACGATGGCGCTGTCGACGGTTTCGAGGAAGGCGGTCGCCACCCCGGCATCCCCCGCCACGATCGCATCCGTATGGCCCGAGCCGTGGCGGCGGATGTGCTCCAGTGCCTCGTCCAGTCCTCCGACCACCCGCACGGCCAGGATGGGGGCCAGAAACTCATGACCCCAGTCGGCCGCGGTGGCGGGGCGCATGGCCGGCACCAGCGCCCGGGCCTCGTCATCGCCGCGCAGTTCACAGCCCGCCGCGATCAGGGCTTCTGCCACCGGGGGCAACAGCCGCGCCGCACCAGCCCGGTCGACCAGCAGGGTCTCGGTCGATCCGCACACGGACACCCGACGCATCTTGGCGTTCACAACCACTGCCGTCGCCATGTCCGGATCAGCCGAGGCGTGCAGATAGGTGTGGTTGATCCCCTCCAGATGCCCCAGCACGGGCACCCGGGCCTCGGCCTGGACCCGCGCCACAAGGCTCTTGCCGCCGCGCGGGATCAGCAGGTCGATGGTGCCCTCCAGCCCGGTCAGCAGTGCCCCGACGGCGGCCCGGTCCGGCGTGTCGACCAGCTGGACGGCATCGGCCGGCAGGCCTGCCGCCGCCAGCCCCTCGACCACCGCTGCATGAATGGCCAGCGCACTGTCCAGACAGTCCGACCCGCAGCGCAGGATGGCGACATTGCCGGACCGGAGACAGAGGGCGGCCGCGTCGGCCGTCACATTGGGCCGGCTCTCATAGATGATGGCCAGAACGCCCAGGGGCGTCCGCACCCGGGCAAAGTCCAGGCCGTTCGGTCGGGTCCAGCGGGCCGTCTCGACGCCCAGCGGGTCGGGAAAGGCCGCGACCTCGTCCACCGCCGCGGCCATGGCCGCGATCCGCGCGGGCGTCAGGGCCAGCCGGTCCAGCTGGGCCTCGGCCATGCCGTTCGACCGCCCCCGGTCGATATCGCGAACATTGGCCTCGAGGATGCCAGAGGCCCGGTTCCGCAGCGCTTCCGCCATCGCCGAGAGCGCCGCCGAACGTACATCCGCCGGTGCCAGCCGGACGGCCTCCGCCGCCGCCCGGGCCCGGTCGCCCATCGCCTGTATCCGGTGTTCCAGCTCGCTCATGGGTTCAGCACCAGATCGTCGCGGTGAATGGCGACACCGGGACCCTTGTAGCCCACCAGTGTCTCGATCTCACCGGAATGCCGGCCCCGGATCCGCTCCATCTCGTCCGCCGCATAGGCCGCCAGCCCGACGCCCAGGCTCCGCCCGTCCGTGCCGGTCACACGCACACAGTCGCCCCGGTCGAACCGGCCCTCGACCGTGCGGACACCCGAGGCCAGAAGACTGCGTCCATCCATCAGCGCACCGGCGGCACCGTCATCCACGGTCAGGGCCCCGGCGGGCTCGAGGCTCCCGGCGATCCAGGACTTGTAGGCCTGCATGGGGGTGCCGGGTGCCGTGATCAGACTGGCCCGGGCCCCGGCCGCGACCGCCGCGAGCGGACGGTTCACCAGCCCCGATACGATCAGGGTGGCGCACCCGGCGGAGCGGGCGATGCGGGCCGCCTCCAGCTTGGTCGCCATCCCGCCCGTTCCGACGTCGGCGTCGGTGTTGGCACCCCCGGCCATGGCCAGAACCTCGGGGCCGAGGCTAGCGATCAGCGGCAGGTGTTGCGCGTGCGGATCGCGTCTGGGATCGGCCGTGTACAGACCGTCCACATCCGACAGCAGGATCAGCAGGTCGGCCCGCACCAACTGTGCCGTCCTCGCCGCCAGCCGGTCGTTGTCGCCATAGCGGATCTCTTCGGTCGCGACCGTATCGTTCTCGTTGACCACCGGCACGGCCCCCAGCTTCAGCAGGGCCTCCATGGTGGCCCGGGCATTCAGCCAGCGGCGACGGCGTTCGGTGTCGTCACGCGTCAGCAGCACCTGGGCCGGGAACAGGTCGGCACCGGCCAGCGCCGCCTCCCACGCCTGCATCAGCAGCGACTGACCCACGGCGGCGGCGGCCTGTTTCTCATCCAGCCGCGCATTCCTTTCCAGCCCCAGCCGGTTCCGCCCCAGGGCGATGGCCCCGGAAGACACCAGGACCACCTGACGCCCGCTCTTGCGCAACCCGGACAGGTCCTGGGCCAGCCCGGCAAGCCAGCCGGCCGCTGGTCCCTTGCGCTCTGCATCCACCACCAGAGACGAGCCGACCTTCACGACGATCCGACGCGCCGCCCGCAGGCAGGCGGCCGGGGTCAGGGCATCGGGGGCAGGCGGGGCGGAGGACGTCACGAAATGACCATGCCGCGCTGCGTGCGCTGCAACAAGCACCGGCTACAGGTTGGCGAACGTATCGCAGGCGGCGGGGTCGCCCGACTGGTAGCCGCGCTGCAGCCACTGCATCCGCTGTTCGGAGGTGCCGTGGGTGAAGCTTTCGGGGCTGACCTGCCCGCCCGAGCGGCGCTGCAGGGCGTCGTCGCCGATGGCCGAGGCCGTACGCAGCCCCTCTTCCAGATCGCCGGCCTCCAGCGCGACCTCTCCATTGGACACGGTGGCCGCGTTGGCGGCCCAGACCCCGGCATAGCAGTCGGCCTGAAGCTCCAGAGCCACGGAATAGCGGTTGGCCTCGGCCTCCGACCCGGCGGCCTGCTGAGCCCGGCGCACCTGATCCGACGCGCCGGTCAGGGTCTGGATGTGATGACCGACCTCATGGGCCAGCACATAGGCGCGTGCGAAATCTGCCCCCGAAGCCCCCAGCTGGGTCTCCATCTGCTCCCAAAAGGCCAGATCCAGATACACCTGCCGGTCCGCCGGACAGTAGAATGGCCCCATGGCTGACTCGCCATAGCCGCAGCCCGTCTGGGTGCCCTGGGTGTAGATCACGATATTGGCCGGCGGCTCATAGCCCTCCAGCTTCGTCGCCCAGACGTCGTTGATGTTGCGGCCGACGATGTCGACGAACAGCCCGGCCTGATCCTCGGGCGTACCCTGCCGGCCTTCCTCGGCGGACCCGGCCGCGCCGAACTGGCTGGCGATTTGGGTGGTGGTCGTCGGGTCAATGCCGAAGACGAAATAGCCGATCAGGGCCAGAACGGCGACGCCGATCCCGCCTCCGGCCACCGCACCGCCGCCCATGCCGCGGCGATCCTCAACTCCCCCGCCCCGTTGTCCACCTTGCCAGCGCATAGGCCATCCTCCCCCGTGTCGTGTTCAAGCTAGGCCGGAACGCGGTCAAAGGGGAAGGGATGCACTGCGTTCAGCGCGGTGGGCGTGCCAGCCAGTCGTCGATCTGGCCGACGCCCTGCACGACCGCCTCGCGTCGCGCGGTCGCCTGTTCGCGGGCCTGTCGCTCCTGCTCAGGGGACCGCAGGGGCAGCTCGCGGCGGATATAGGGCTCGGGCTGGCGGGCGGCCTCGATCTCCAGTGCGCGCAGCCGGGCCTCGGTCGCATGCTGCCGGGCAAAGGCGGCCTGTTCGGCGGAGGCCTGGCGCTGGATTTCCATCCGGTTGCGCAGCTCATCGGCCATCGGATCGCCGATGTAGGGTTGGCCGGGATAGGGCATGACCTGGGCCGCCGCCGGCCCGGCAGCGGTGACGGCGGCGAGAGCGGCCAGAAGGAACGATGTGCGGGTCATGGCCTCAAGATGGGGCCTGCCGTCCTCCACGCCAAGCGAAGCCGTACCCGGCGTCAGCCTATGGCCCAGACACTCGAACGTTTGATGGCGAAATCCTCCAGCTCTCGCGTGGTGGGCACCTGATATTCCGCCAGATGGATCAGGCCCTCGCTGCGGAAATAGGTCCGGTGCGGATCGCCGATCAGGATGCGCGATCCCTGTCGCCGGGCGGCCCCCAGCCAGTCCATGACCCGGTCGGTCATCGGCTTCTCATAGCAGACGTCGCCGGCGCAGATGACGTCGACCTCCGGCGGCGGTCCGTCCAGCAGATCGTTATTGGTGAACGCCACGTCCACGCCGTTGGCTTCGGCGTTCAGGGCGACGGCTGCGGCACAGAAGGGGTCGATGTCAGCGGCCAGCACCTGGGTGGCCCCGGCCTTCATCGCCGCGATCGCGACCAGACCCGACCCTGTGGCGAAATCCAGCACGGTCCGGCCGGCCACTTCGGCCGGTGTGTCCAGCAGCCACCGCGCCAGCCCTTGACCGCCGGACCAGGCGAAGGCCCAGAACGGTGGCGGCAGGCCCAGTTCGCCCAACTCTTCCTCGGTCATGCGCCAGATCGGCGTGATCTCATCGGCCAGCCACAGCGAGATCTCCGGTGTGTGCGGCACGGGCTGCAACCGGGTGTTGGCCAGGATGAAGGCGGCGGGGTCGGCGATCATCATGGCCTGCGTGTGGGCGTTATGGCGCTGCGACGCTAGAGCCAGTGGCACAGCATTGCCCGGACCTCGACCCGCGCTTTCAGCCGGCTGGCCAGCAGATAGACCCCGCCCAGTTTGCGCTGAACGAACAGGGTGTCGATCGGCGGCACGTGCCAGACGCTACGGTCCTGGGCGAAATCCATGCCCCGCTCCCGCAGTTTGATGGTCACCGAGGTATCGCCGAAATCGAACGCCCCTTCGCCCCGGAAGGGGGCCAGGGCCAGATCAAACATCGCCGCCAGCCCCTCGGCGTCCTTGTTGGTGGCCCGGTCGTCGAAGAAGCCGATCGCCTGGGCCGCCGCGATCGCCGCGTCCCGGTCGTCGGCCAGGGCCGCACGCATCAGGACGCGATAGCCTTCGGCCAGGTCCTTCGGAATGGTCCGGGTGGCGCCGAAATCCAGCAGCACCAGCCGCCCCTGGGCATCCAGCCGGTAGTTGGCGAAATTGGGATCGGTCTGCATCAGGCCGAACTCGAACAGCTCGCGCAGCAGCAGCTGGATCAACAGGGTCGCGACCCGGTCCCGCTCCGCCTGCGGCCGGTCGGTCAGGGATTCGACGGGCACCCCTTCAATATAGCCCATGGCCAGAACGTCGGGTCGCGTGAGGGCGGGATAGAGCGCTGGCACGACATAGTCGGGGTCTCCGGCCAGCAGTGCGCCGAACCGGGCCAGATGTTCGGCCTCCCGTTCATAGTCGGCTTCCTCATGCAGCTGGCGCTTGGCCTCGACCAGCAGGGGGCCGAGGTCGATCTCGCGCGGCAGGATGCCCGAGACCCGCATCAGGGTGGCGAC
>JAIEQA010000138.1 GCA_019748095.1 Caulobacteraceae bacterium
CGCGGGCAAGATGTTCCTGCCGCAGGTGGTGAAGTCGGCGCGGGTGATGAAACAGGCCGTGGCCTGGCTGGAGCCCTATATGGAGGCCGAGAAGGCCGGCAAGCCGAGGGAACAGGCGGGCCGGATCCTGATGGCCACGGTCAAGGGCGACGTCCACGACATCGGCAAGAACATCGTCGGGGTCGTGCTTCAGTGTAACAACTATGAGGTCATCGACCTGGGCGTCATGGTGCCCGCCGACAGGATCCTGGACGCCGCGAAAGAGCACAACGTCGATATCATCGGCCTGTCGGGCCTGATCACCCCGTCGCTGGACGAGATGGTGTTCGTGGCGCGCGAGATGGAGCGGCGCGGGTTCGACATTCCCCTGCTGATCGGGGGAGCCACAACCAGCCGCACCCATACGGCGGTGAAGATCGAGCCGGGCTATCGCAAGGGCTCGACCACCTATGTGGTGGACGCCAGCCGCGCCGTGGGCGTGGTCTCGGGCCTGCTGTCGAAGACCGAGCGGAGCAAGAACGAGGCCCTTACGCGGGATGAGTATATCCGCATCCGCGAGCAGTACGCCCGGGGCCAGGAGGTCAAGGCGCGCACCAGTCTGATCAAGGCGCGCGAGAACCGGTTCGCCATCGACTGGACCGCGCCACGGCCGTCGGCCCCGTCCTTCATCGGCACGCGCACGTTCGAGGCGTGGGATCTGGCCGATCTGGCCGATCACATCGACTGGACGCCCTTCTTCGCCAGCTGGGAGCTGATCGGGCGCTATCCGCACATTCTGGAGGACGAGATCGTCGGTGAGGCGGCGAAGGACCTGTTCAAGGATGCGCAGGCCATGCTGAAGCGGATCATCGACGAGAAATGGTTCACGGCGAAGGGCGTGGTCGGCTTCTGGCCCGCCAATGCCGATCAGGACGACGTGGTGGTGTTCGCCGACGAGAGCCGGACGACCGAGATCGCCCGGTTCCACACCCTGCGCCAGCAGATCGCCAAGTCGAACGGCAAGCCCAACTCGGCCCTGTCGGACTTTGTCGCGCCGGACGGGCAGGACTGGATCGGGGCGTTCGCCGTCACGACGGGCCACGGCGAGGTGGAAACCTCGAAGCGGTTCAAGGACGCGGGCGACGACTATTCCGCCATCATGGCCGCGGCCCTCGCCGACCGTCTGGCCGAGGCCTTCGCCGAGGCCCTGCACAAAAAGGTTCGGACGGAACTGTGGGGCTATGCCGCCGATGAGGCGACCACGACCGACGACCTGATCGCGGAGACATACCAGGGCATCCGCCCCGCCCCCGGCTATCCGGCCCAGCCGGACCATACGGAAAAGGCGACCCTGTTCCGGCTGCTGCAGGCGGAGACCAACGCCGGCATGGCCCTGACCGAAAGCTATGCCATGACGCCGCCGGCCAGCGTCTCGGGCCTGTATTTCGGACACCCGGACAGCCACTATTTCGGCGTCGGCAAGATCGACCGCGACCAGGTCGAGGACTATGCGCGCAGGAAGGGCTGGGACGTGGAGACCTGCGAACGCTGGCTGGCCCCGATCCTGAACTATGAGCCGGGGGAAGTGGCGCGCGGGGCGGCGGCGTAAGGGCTTCCTTCTCCCCTTGCGGGAGAAGGTGCCCCGAAGGGGCGGATGAGGGGTACGGGGACGCAGACGCGCTGATTCCGTAACCCCCATGTCCAAGACCGGGAGTCACCCCTCATCCGACCTCGTGGAGCCTGTCCTCCGGCCGATCGAAGATCGGACCGGGGGGCTCGGCCACCCCTCCTCGGATCGCATGCGATCCCTCGTCGACCCGCAAGGGGAGAAGGGTCCCTACTCCTTCGCCACCCCCACCTCGTCCAGACCGGCGGCGTCGAGCGTCACGGGGGGGGTGGTGATGTTGGCGCGGACGCGGCGGGCGGCGTGTTCGCAGCGGCCGGGCAGGCCGAAGAACAGGCCGAAGGCCTCGCTGCGGGCGCGTTCGTCGGTCTGGGCCATCAGGGGCACCCATTTGCCGGCGGCCTCGGCCTCGGCGACGCGGGCCGCCTCCAGCGTGGCGGGGGTCTGGCGGGCCCGGCCGGCGGCCAGCGCATCACGGAAATCGACCGCCTCCAGCCCGCCCAGACGGATGATGTCGCGGTCCAGATCATCGGCCCCGGTCAGGGTGCGGCCGAGCGCGATATGGCCCTCCACCAGCGCCGCACACCAGGCCACCAGCGGATAGTCCTGTTCCGGGGCTCCGCGCGGCAGGGGCGTCTCATAGGCGATTGCCTCGCGCGCATTGCGCGCCTCGACGCTTTCGCCGGCGTCACGGGCAGTGGCGATGGGCCCGTCCTGGGCGAGGCCGGGGGTGGCAGCCCCGAGGGTCAGGGCGAGGAGCGAGGCAGCGAGGCGAAGGCGCATGGAAAGGTCCGTCTGCAATGTCAGTAGACAAGTCCAACGCGTGAAGGGCCGCAATGGTTTTTGTGCGGCGTCGCCGGCACAAAGAAAAAGGGCGGCGGACCCGAAGATCCGCCGCCCCCAAGCTCATCAGGTCAGAGTCAGGTCTAGAACTTGATCGACGCACTCAGACGCACGAAGCGGGGCGTCTGGTAGGCGGTGACCTGACGATAATTCAGGTCGCGCTGGCCCGGGCCCGGATAGGCACCGATGTCGATTTCCCCGAACTCGTTGAAGTCGAGCGCCTGCTGGGTGTTGAAGACGTTGAAGACATCGGCCCGAAGGGTGACGCCCTCACCCGGAATGCCCCAGCGGTCGCTGATCGTGTAGGCGAAGGTGAGGTCGAACTGGGTCAGCCAGTCGCTCTCGAACACCGAACCCCGCGGGGTTTCCTCTGAGGTCCCGTTGCCATCCAGATCGCAGTACCAGGAGGCTGCGCCGTAGAAGGCGGCGAACAGATCGTCGTCAGTCGCCGGATCGGTCTCGGGGTGAACGCCCTGACAGCCGAACTGGCGGGGGGACTGGATGATGGCGTTCGCGCCGATGACGAAGGCGGGGGTGACCTGCCAGTTGCCATAGGCCTTGAACGAGTGCTCCCGGTGGTTCGGCAGATATCCGAAAGCACCGTCAGCCAGACCCGGGACATCATAATCCTGCGTCAGGCCGGGGTCAGCCTGGCCATTGTCGGACTTCAGGGCCCCCTCGTAGTTGCCTTCGTTCTTGGACCAGACGTAGCTGATCCGGCCGCCCCAGACGCCGTCGAAGGCGCGATCGAGGGTGAACTCGGCGGCGGTATATTCGCGCACGGGTTCCGGAAAGCGCAGGTCGGCCGCCGACAGGGTCACCTGACGATCGGTGGTGATCCGGCCGCCCGATGCCCGGGACAGATCCGCCCCGGACAGGGTCACGGTGACGTCCTGACCCGGGTTGGCCAGCACATACTGGTGGAAGCCCGACCAGACCGAATAGCAGCTGGCTGCGCTGAGGCCGCCTCCGGCCTGTTCGCAATAGGCCTGCAGGGCGCTGTCGATGGCGATGTCGTCAATGGCCCGGCCCAGATCACGATAGGAGCCCGTGACGCTGGCGGTGAAGTCACCCCACCGATTGCTGAACTGTTGCGAGTAGCCGAGGATGAACTCGTCCACGTACATCGGAGCCAGTTCGGCATCGACCTGGGTGTTCGTGGCCTTGGTCGTGCCGTCGGCCAGAGTCACCGACGAGAACAGGCCACCGAGGATCGGCTGGTCGTTGTCGTCGCGAATGCCGTCCTGGTTGCGGTCGATCGCCAGATTACCGTTGGTGGTGTTCAGATTGTAGGTGTCGCGGAAGAACAGCTCCCGTCCGGCCAGACGCTGGTTGGTGTTGACCGCGACAGGCAGGAAGTAACGGCCGTAGAAGCCGAACAGCTTGGCCCTCCGGTCGCCGAACACATCGTAGGTGGCACCGATACGGGGCGCGATCTGGTCCTGGATGTCGACGAAAACGTCGCCGGCGATGTTGGCGTTCTCGAAGCTCTCCGAACGCACGCCGAGGTTCAGGGTCAGCCGGTCGGTGACCTCCCAGCTGTCCTGGATATAGTAGGCGTTCTGCGTCGACTCCCAGCTGCCGTCGTTGTTGTAGACATCGAGGCGAACCCGACGCGGCGATCCGATCAGGTCGGCGCGGGCACCGGCCGTCGCGGCCGTGAAGGGCGTCTGGTAGCGATAGGAGACACCCCCGGTGCGGGTGCCCGAGCAAACCAGGGCGTCAGCGCCGGCCGCGGTATTGATCGGAGCGGCGCGACAGATGTTGAACCCCTGGCCCGAGCGCGAGAGCGTCTGGGCCCCGTAGAGGTTTTCGTTGTCGACCCCCGCACGGATGTGGTGGCGACCGAACAGATCGAAATAGACGTCGACGTCGAAGCGCAGCATCTCGCGCTTGTCGTCATTGGTGCCCGGCGAGCCGATCAGCCAGTTGCCGCGCTGGGCGCTCAGGGCGTTGGCGACATCGAGGATGCCGTCGTTGTTGTAGTCGAAGCCCGTGATGTCGGTGATCACCGGGTTGATGTCCTCGGATGAGGACGAGGAGGAGTTGTTGTTGGTTTCGCCGTAAGCCAGCGAGGTCGTCAGCCAGTCGGTCCACTGACCGGTATAGCGGACGATCCAGTTGTCGCCCCCATTCTCGTTCTGATAGATGCCGTCGTTGCGCGACCCGCCTGCGGTGCCGGCAAAGAAGGTCGTCTGTTCAACGTCGGTCGTGGTGGCGTCGGAGAAATAGGTCCCCTCAAGGCGGTGACCGTCGGCGATGATAAAGTCGACCTTGCCGCCGTAGACCGGGCTTTCGTCGGTGGTTCGGAAGCCGAGGTTCGAGGAGTTCTGGTTGTACGCCTCGCGGTAGCGCTGATTGTACAGGCCGTAGATGAACAGGCGGTCCTCGATGATCGGACCACCGGCCTCCAGGATCACGTCCCAGCTCTCGATCTCGTCAAGCTGGTTCAGGGCCAGATAGGTCTTGGGCGCATAGTTGCGCAGACCTTCCGGCTCCCAGTAGGTCGTGATGCCGAATTCCCACTCATTGCCGCCCGACTTGGTCGTCGCATTGACCACACCGCCGGTGCCGCGGCCGAACTCGGAAGAGTAGCCACCGGTCTTGGTCTCGAAGGTTTCATAGAACTCGAACGGGACCGAGGCACCGCCGAGGAAGCTGACGAAATCTGTGGTGTTCAGGCCGTTGACGAAGAAGGTGTTTTCACCGGCCGAGGACCCGGAGATCGAGGGGATCCCACCAAAGGCCGCGTCGCCGGCCGTCACGCCGGGCGCCAGAAGCGCAAGGGCGTTGCTGGAGCGCGCGATCGGCACACTCCGCGACAG
Source organism: Caulobacteraceae bacterium (assembly GCA_019748095.1). Lineage (GTDB taxonomy): Bacteria > Pseudomonadota > Alphaproteobacteria > Caulobacterales > Caulobacteraceae > Brevundimonas. Next base: position 5,272 of record JAIEQA010000138.1, read on the forward strand.
GGTCTCAACATCCACCCTCAGACCCGTGGTGGTGGTGTCAAAGTCCGAAACGGCGGTGCGGACGCCCACGACCACGATCTCGTCCACGCTGGTCGCGCCCGCTCCGGCGGCCCGTCCAAGGGTGAAGACAGCCGAGGTGGTGCCGCCCACGCCGACGCTCACGGATTCGGAGAAGGCGGCGAAGCCGGTGGCGGCGATCTGGACCTGATAGCTGCCGGGCGGCAGGGCGACGGCGCGGAAGTTGCCGTCGGCGTCCGAGGTCAGCGTGCGGCTGAAGCCCTGGGTGTTGGAGGTGACGGTCACGGCGACGCCGCTGACGGCGCTGCCGCCCTGGTCGCGAACCGTGCCGGACAGGGCACCCTGGGTTGCCGAGGCCTGGGCCACGGCGACGCCGGGCGCTGCCATCAGCGCCATCGACGGCACAAGAGCAGCAGCGAACAGGGCCGCGCCGCCGATCATCGTGGAGGCCAACAGGCGTCCGCGAACAGTTACAATTTTCAAAGCACTAGCTCCAGGTTCATGCCACGTCTTGCCGGAAGGAGATCAAGGCGGGACAGAGCGCGACGACGCGTCGCGGCTTCCTGACTCAATGGTAATCTTCGCGGGCCGCGTGTCCATAAGTTTGCCTAATCCATGCCATTGTGTTGCCTTATGTCACTATTTGGACACGATCTGGAGACGCGCATGTCAAGAAGACCGGGCCGGACGGCCGACCCCCACGGCTCGGGGAAAAGCCCTCCGCAAAATCGGCCGGCCAGCTTGCTGTGCCCATGACGCCTGCTGACAGGGTCAACGCAGCTCTCGCCGCCTTTCAGGCCCGTGACCGGGATACGGCAGCCGCTCACCTTGCCGAGGCGGCCCACGCCGGGGCCGATTTCGGACCCAAATGGGGCGCGATCTCCAGACTGGCCTCGACCGTCGGGGCGATCACGGTCGCCCTGACGGCGGCGGAGCGTCATGCCCGTGTCAATCCGGCTGACCCCGGCCCCCGCCTCGCCCTCGGCCAGATGCTGGCCCATCACGGACGGGTCGAGGATGCCTGCGACGTTGGTGAGGCCCTCACCCGTGACCAGCCGCACAATTCGGCCGGCTGGCATTTCCTCGGCACCTGCCTTGCCCAGGTCGGCAAGACCGAAGAGTCCATCGCTGCCCTGCGTCGCGCGATGGCGCTCCACACTGATTCGTCGGCCATGGCGTGGTCGTGGCAGGCGCTGGCCGAATCCAGGACGTTCGCCACGGGCGATGCGGACCATGCGGCGATGGCGGATCTGTTGCAGCGTCTGCCCCCGGGCGAAGACGGGGCCGAGGCGCGCAGCGTCCTGCTCTATGCGCTGGGCAAGGCGGACGACGATCTGGGCGAAACGGACAGGGCCTTCGCCGCCTATGCCGCCGGGGCCGAGATCATGCGATCGCGCCGTGGATACAGGGCGGCCGAGACCGACGCCTTCGTGAATGAGGTGGCCGGCGGCTGGTCTGCGGATTTCGCCGCGCGCCTCCCGGGTGCCGGGGTTCCGTCAAGCCGACCGATCTTCGTGTTTGGCCTGCCGCGGTCGGGTACGACCCTCGTGGAGCAGATTCTTGTCAGCCATGACGCGGTGGCTGATGGCGCAGAGATCAACCTGTTCAGTACCGCAGCGATGTCGATACAGGGCTTCACGCCCGCTGCGGTCGAAGCCTTCGCCGCCTCTCGCGGAGCAAGGGGATTCGATGCGATCGGTCACGCCTATCTGGATATGCTGGAGCAGCGGTTCGGCCCTGAGGGGCGGATCGTTGACAAGACGCTCAACCACAGTCGCTATCTCGGCTTGATCCGTCACGTGCTGCCAGACGCCCGGTTCATCTGGCTCAGCCGGTCACCGGGGGCCGTAGCGTGGTCCTGTTTCCGGACCCGGTTCGCCCGGGGTGTGGACTGGAGCTGGTCGCTCGAGGACATGGGCCGGTACTTCCGCGGGGAGGACCGGCTGCGCGAACACTGGACGGAGCTATTGGGAGACCGTGTGCTGACGGTGCCCTATGAGTCGCTGGTTGGTGACATTGAACCCTGGATCACCCGTATTCTGGATCATGTCAGCCTGGCACCCCAGGCGGGGTTGAGCGAATTCCACAAGACTGAACGCGCCGTCACAACAGCCAGTTTCGCCCAGGTACGAAAGCCGCTGTATACGACGTCGCGTGACGCCTGGCGGCGCTATGAAGACCACCTGGCCCCCTTCTTCGCGGCCTATCACGGCTGAACACATTTCAAGGGACCTCGATGACCTCCACCCCCCATATCCTCGCCCCCGGGATCCTCGTCGCCCCGCAGGTCAGCCCCGACAGTCTGGCCGATCTGGCCGGCGCCGGAGTTAGGGTGCTGGTCAGCCATCGTCCCGACGGTGAGGAGCCCGGTCAACCGTCTGCGGCTGACATGGCAGGGGCGGCGGCGGCAGCCGGTCTGCGCTTTGTCCATATTCCCGTATCGGGCATGCCGGACGCAGCGGCCGTTTCGGCAACCGCTGACGTCCTGAAAACACTGGGAACCGACGAGTCCATCCTGATGTTCTGCCGCTCCGGCACACGCTCGACCGTGGCCTGGGCCCTGGCGATGCGGGCGCTGGGGCGGGGGGAGCCGGACGAGCTGAGGGCGGCGGCGGCTGGAGCCGGCTATGATCTGAGCCGGCTGCCGCTGTAGGCGCGCGCCGGATTCACGCGTTCGGTGGCCCCTCGAAAGGGTCTACCGCAAACGATCCGGCCTTAGCGAACGACCGTGGTCCGGGCCATGTAGGGAATCGGTTCAGGATCGCCGCACGAGGCCAGCACCAGTTGCGCCGCCATGAGACACAGAAGCGCCGCCGCGACGGGCTGCAGCCGATTTGAGACACTGAAGATGATGGCGCGGGCCATGACGAACGCTCCGGGACGGATTTACCTTTCGTTAAGGCAAGGACCGGGCCGCGCGGCCTGTGCCGGGGCCAGGGCCGGCCCACGGCACGGTACGGTGCGGCGATGATCCCGTTCGTGCGCAACTTCGACTTCGCCTGGGGGCGCAGGGATCAGGTCTCGCCGCTGATCCAGAGGGTCATCTGCGAGAACCCCGGGCCGTTCACCTTCACCGGGACCGGCACCTATATCGTCGGCCGGCCGGAGCCGGGTGCCGAGGTGGCCGTGATCGATCCGGGTCCGCTGGACCAGGCGCATCTGGGGGCCCTGCTGGCGGCGGTCGAGGGACGCCGGGTCAGCCATGTGCTGGTGACCCACACCCACCGGGACCATGCCCCCCTCGCCCGCCCCTTCGCGGCCGCAGTCGGCACCCCGCCGATCCTGGCCATGCAGCCCCCGGCGCACGAGACCCACGCCTCGGGCCGGCTGGACGAGGATGAGGCCGAGGCGTTCGTGCCGGACGTGATCCTGACCGGCGGCGAGCGCATCGCCGGCGACGGCTGGACCGTGACGGCCATGGCGACACCCGGCCATGCCTCGAACCATATGGCCTTTGCCCTGGCGGAGGAGAACGCCCTGTTCAGCGGCGACCATGTGATGGGCTGGGCCACCAGTGTCGTGGCCCCGCCGGACGGGGACATGGCCGACTATATGCGCAGTCTGGACGCCGTGATCGCGGCGGGGTTCTCGACCCTGTGGCCGACCCACGGGGCCCCGGTGACCGAGCCGGAGCCGTTCCTTGTGGCCCTGCGCGCCCACCGGCTGGAGCGGGAGGCGCAGGTTCTGGCGCGGGTGACGGCGGGGGACCGGACGATCGGGGCGATGGTGCCGGGGCTGTATGCCGCCGTGGATCCGGCGCTGTGGCCGGCCGCCAGCCTGTCGGTACTGGCCCATCTGATCAAGCTGGAGACCGAGGGCCGGGTCGCGGTGGACGGCGGGGGCCCACCCGTCCTCGACAGCGCCTACGTCGCGGGTTGAAGTCCGGCGAGGATCTGGTTGGCGATGCGGCAGGTCTCGCCACCGTCGGCGCGATCGTAGCGAGCCACGACCCGGACATCGGTGCGGCCGGGGCGGATGCGGATCACCGCCTCATGCTCCATCCCGAACCAGAAGCCGTCGCGCACCCCGCGTGAGCGGAACAGCTGGGCTTCAGTGATCGCGAACCCGGCCGCGTGAAGCGCAGCCGTGGCCTGCCCGGCCGTGACCTGGGACGGCACGGCGACCATCCCCGCACAGGTCACCGGCGGGCCGACGGCCCCCGGGACGGCCGGGGCCTCCGTCAGGTCGGTGGAGACGTCCAGCGGCCCCCGGACGCCGATACTCGATGCCTGCCAGCGGAAGGCCCCGACGATGCCGGCGGTCACGACCAGAACGGCGATACTGATCAGGCCCAGCCGACGGAAATCGGACAGGGACCTCATCAGCGAAAGGGCCGCGAAACCGAGGGCGGCAAAAGCCACGACCTGGGCGACCTGCAGCGTCAGGACATCCAGCCCGAACCCCGGCGAGACGAGGCCGTTTCGCTCCAGCAGGACCGCCGCAAAGGTGATCAACGGGGCTGCGACCGCGAGGGCGACCGAGACGGCGACCCGCCGCCCCCCGGTCTTGCGTCGCGATCGCGGTCCACTGGCCATGGATCAGGCTTTTTCGGGCGCGGCGGTGGTGGGCAGGCGATAGTCCTTGAGCCGTTCGCGCAGGGTCTTCTTGTCGATCTTGCCCGTGGCCCCCAGCGGGATGTCGTCCACGAAGACGACGTCGTCGGGCATCCACCATTTGGCGATCTTGCCGACCAGGAAGTCCAGGTGTTCCTGTTTGTCCTGGGTCTCGCCGGGCTTGAGCTTGACGATCAGGACCGGGCGCTCGTCCCATTTCGGATGGGCCGCGCCGATGACGGCGGCCAGTTCGACCTTGGGGTGCCCCACGGCGATGTTCTCGATTTCGATCGAGCTGATCCACTCGCCACCGGACTTGATGACGTCCTTGGCCCGGTCGGTGATCTGCATGAAACCGTGCTCGTCGATGGTCGAGACGTCGCCGGTGTCGAAGAAGCCCTCGTGGTCGAGGATGTCGCCGCCCTCGTCCTTGAAATAGGCCCCGGCGATGGTCGGGCCGCGCACCATCAGGCGGCCGTAGGTGGTGCCGTCGTGGGGCATTTCCTGACCGGCGTAGTTCTTGAGCTTCAGCTCGACGCCCAGCGGCGGCACGCCCTGCTTGATCCGCCACTTCATCTGTTCGTCGTACGGCAGGGCCAGCAGCTCGGGCGTCAGGGTGGACAGGGTGCCGATGGGCGAGGTCTCGGTCATGCCCCAGCCCTGCAGCACCTCGATACCCTGTTCGTCGTGGAAGGCCCGGATCAGGCTTTCGGGCACGGCCGAACCGCCGATCAGCACCCGCTTGACGGTCGGAATCTTGAGGTTGTTCTCGCGCAGATGGGTCAGCAGCAGTTGCCACACCGTGGGCACGGCGGCCGAGAAGGTCACGCCCTCGCTCTCGATCAGCTCATAGATGGCGGCCCCGTCCATGCGGGCCCCCGGCATGACCAGCTTGGCCCCCGAGGCCGGGCCGGCGAAGGCGATGCCCCAGGCGTTGGCGTGGAACATCGGCACCACCGGCAGGATGACTTCCTTGGGCGACGGGCCCAGCACGGTCGCCTGCATGCCCAGCAGGGTGTGGATGAAGTTGGACCGGTGCGAATACAGGACGCCCTTGGGGTTCCCGGTCGTGCCCGAGGTGTAGCACAGGCCGCAGGCGGTCTTTTCGTCGAACCCGCCCCAGACGCACTCTTCAGAGGCCTGGGCGATCAGCGGCTCATAGCATTCCGCCTTCGGCAGCTTGGTCGCCGGCATATGCCATTCGTCGGTCATGACCACGACCCGCTCGACCGTCGGGCAATGCGGCAGGATGGCCTCCAGCAGGGGCACGAAAGTCAGATCGACGAAGATGATCCGGTCTTCGGCGTGGTTGATGATGTAGACCAGCTGCTCGGGGAACAGCCGCGGATTCAGGGTGTGGCAGACCGCGCCAATTCCCATGATGCCGTACCAGGCCTCGATATGGCGGCCGGTGTTCCAGGCCAGGGTGGCGACGCGGTCGCCGACCTTGACGTCCCAGGCCTTGAGCACATTGGACACCCGTTTGGCGCGGCTGTGGATGTCGCCATAGGTGGTGCGGACGATGGGGCCCTCGACGGACCGGGTCACGACCTCGCGATGGGCGTGCCAGTTCTTCGAATGGTCCAGAATCCGGTCGACCGTCAGGGGCCAGTCCTGCATCAAACCCAGCATCGCATTTCCTCTTTGTCGCGGCTCGTCGCGCGGCTTGATCCCAAGCTAGCCGAGGTATGCGACGATAAGCAACGTGACGCAGGGTCAGCCCGGGAGGCCCCGGCGGCCTGCGGACCGGCCCTTGCACCCGGCCGGGTTCTGGCCTCTGGTAATCGGCCCTGATCACACTCACAGGATGGCCGGACATGCGCCCCATCGCTCGCACCACACTCGCCCTGACCGCTGTTGCCCTGATCGCGGCCTGTGACCGGACCCCGGATCCCGCTGCGGTCGAGGCGGCTGCGACCCAGGCTGCCCCTGCACCGGTGGCCGAACCGGCCGCCCCGGTCCAGGCCGAAGGCGGCCTGGCCATCGAGGGCGAGGGTCTGCGGATCTTTGACGCCGCGGGAGCGGCCCGGGCCCTGCCCTTCGGCACACCCCAGGCGACGGTCATTGCGGCGGTCACCGCCGCCACCGGTGGCATGGCCCCGGAGCAGAGCACCAATGCGGAATGCGGGGCGGGGCCGACCCAGTTCGCCCGCTATGACGACGGCCTGCAGCTGCTGTTTCAGGACGAGAAATTTGCCGGCTGGTTCCTGGAATCGCCTGGCCTGACGACCGTGGACGGTGTGGGTGTGGGCACGACACGGGCGGCGCTCGACGCGGCCCGGACCGTCACCCTGACGCCCGATTCGACCCTGGGGATCGAGTTCTCGGCCGGGGACGTGGGCGGCTTCCTGACCGCCGAAGGCGCGGCCGGTGCGGTCGAGTCGCTTTATGCCGGCCTGACCTGTTTCTTCCGCTGACAGGCGGCAGCGGTTCCCAGCGGCCCGGTCCGGGGCTAAAGGCCCCGGCATGCCCATACTGATTGCGATCACCGGCGGCTCCGGCTCGGGAAAGTCGACCCTCGCCGAGACCGTCGCCGCCGTCCTTCCGGCCGGGACAGCGGTGCTCATGCGAGAGGATTCCTACTATCGCGACGCCGCCTCCCTGCCCGGCTTCGACGCGGCGACGTTCGATTTCGACGATGTCGCGGCCCGCGATCACGATCTTTTGCTGGCCGATCTGGTGCGGCTGAAGGCGGGCAAGCCGGTCATGGCCCCGGTCTATTCCTTCATCCACCACGGGCGGGAGCCGGAGGGCGAACGGATTCCGGCGGCGGAGGTGGTGATCGTTGAAGGCACCCACGTCCTCTGCACGCCCGCTGTGGCCGACCTCTTCGACATCCGGGTCTTTGTGGACACGCCGGCCGACATCCGCTTCATCCGCCGCCTGCTGCGCGACCAGAGCGAGCGCGGGCGGACGGCGACCTCGGTCATCGACCAGTATCTGAAGACGGTCCGGCCAGGGCATGAGCGGCTGACCGAGCCCTCCCGCACCCGGGCCGACTTCATCGTGGCCGACGCCACAGCGGCCGTGCGTCTGGACGATCCGGAAGCGATTGTCCGGCTGGCCGCCCCCCTTCTGGCCCATCCCCTGCTGGCCGGGGTGCAGGCGCGCCATCGTTAACCGTGGTTGACGGGGTTTCCCTGGCTTGACCATATCGGGTAACGAGGGAATCTTATGAATTCGCCCATGACACCGGTGCCCGAGAGCACCCCCGAACCGGCCAAAAAGTCCGAAGACCCCCGACAGGCAAGCATCGTTCGGGAGGCCAGGCGCTATTTCATGTCCGAAGGCTATGCCGCGACGCGGATCGAACCGATCGCCCGCGCGGCGTCGGTGTCGACCGCGACCCTGTACGGCTATTTCCCGTCCAAGGGTCATCTGTTCAGCGCGGTGATCGCCGACGCCGCTGACGACTTCCAGGCCCAGATGCGTACGGTGGGAATGGCCGGCGGAACGGCCCGCGAGCAGGTCACCACCTTCGCCACCGCCTATGCCCACTTCATGGGCGACCGCTTCGTCCGCTCGGTCTTCCGGCTCGTCATGGCCGAGCGCCCGCGATTCCGGGAGGTCGCCGAGGGATTTTTCGAGCGTGGCCGTCAGGATTTCGGCGCGCCCCTGATCCGGGCCCTGATCGTCCTGGCCGAACGCGGCGAGCTGAAATTCCCCAAGGCCGCCTGGGCGGCGGGTCAACTGATGGGGATGATCGAACACCCGGTGTTCTTCATGCCGCTGGTCACCGGTGACGAAATGCAGACCCAGCGCACGATGGAGTGCATCGTGGAGGAAGTGGTCGAGACCTTCATGGCCCGCTACGGCACCTGAAAGGTCAGGGCTGAAGGCGCGCGCGCGTCCAGCCTTCGCCGTCGCGGGTGAACCGCAGCCGGTCGTGCAGCCGGAACGGGCGATCGCGCCAGAATTCGATGACCGTCGGGGTGACCCGCCAGCCGCTCCAGCGTTCCGGCCGATCGACCTCACGACCCTCAAACCGGGCGGTTTCCCGGGCCACTGCGGCCTCCAGCGCCGCACGGCTGTCCAGAGGACGCGACTGGTCAGAGGCCCAGGCCCCGATGCGGCTTTCACGCGCCCGGCTGGCGAAATAGGCGTCGGCCTCGGCGTCGGTCACGGGCTGCACCGTCCCGCGGATCCGGACCTGGCGGCGCAGGGTCTTCCAGTGGAACAGCAGCGCCGCCGCCGGATGGGCGGCCAGTTGCAAGCCCTTCATGCTCTCGCGGTTGGAATAGAAGGTGAAACCGGTGCCATCGACGTCTTTCAGCAGCACCATCCGGCTGTCGGGTGCGCCGTCTGCGTCCACGGTGGACAGGGCCATGGCGTTGGCGTCGTTCGGCTCATGCGCCCGGGCATCGGTCAGCCACTCGACGAACAGACCAACCGGCTCCGCACGATCGAAGATCGTCTCATCGCCATTGGCCGCGAGCGCGGCGGCATAGTCGCGGGCATATTCCTCGCGGGTCGGGCTGGGGGGAATGGCGTCGTGTGTCATGGGCTGGCTATAGCAAGGGTCGTCGCAGGCCGCACGGTTAACCGGTCCTTGACCATGCGCCGGGCTTATTCGCCGCATGACCTCACCCGGCCCGACCCTGAGCGAAGCCTTTGCCGTCCTCGGCCTGCATGGGCCGATGGATCAGGAAGCCGTGACCCGGGCCTTTCGTCTGGCGGTCAAGACGGCCCGGCCGGACACCGACGGCGGTGACGCCGAACGGTTTCGCCGGGTCATCGCCGCCTATCGCCTGATCCAGTCCACAGGCGAGCGGCCCGCCGCCCTCGCCGCCCCCGCGCAAGCTTCGGCGACTCTGCCGGTGGTGGTGCTGACGCCACAGCAGGCCATCGCCGGCGGGCGGGTCGAGGTCCGGCTCGGGGGCCGCACCCTGCGCATCGTCGCTCCGGCCGGGATGCGGACGGGCGAGCATCTGCGCCTGCGTGGCGCGGGCCCGGAGGGTGGAGACCTGTATCTGCCGGTCCTGATCCGGCCGACGGACGGCCTGTCGGCCTTCGGCGACGATCTGTTCATGGACTGGAGCGTCCCCCTGCGCCTGCTGTGCGACGGAGGCCGGGTCGAGATCGACACCCACGCCGGCGTGCGGTCGGCCTGGGTGACCCCGGGTCTGCATACGCCGGTCCGCCTGCGCCTACGCGACCTCGGCCTGCCGGCGCGGGGGGCCCGGGCGCAGGGTCATCTGTTCGTGGCCCTGAAGCCATCGCGGGATGCGCCCTCGGCCGCCGAGGACCTGCTGGCCCGGTTCACACGTGTCTGGACACCGGGGCGGATGGCCGCCTGAGGTTGCAGGAGCGCATCAAAAAGTGCATCATTGGTTCGTCAGTTGATGCAGGTCAGGACGATGCGCACAACCATCACGATCGACGACGAGCTTCTGGCTGCGGCCGCCCGCTACAGCGGGCTGGAAGAGCCTTCGGCCATCATCAGATTCGCCCTGAAGGACTATGTGTCCGGCGAAGCCTCCAGACGCCTTGCGGCTCTCGGAGGGACCATGCCGGATTTTGAACCGGCCCCGCGCAAGCGCCACTGGAGCGTCGAGGAAGATTGATCGCTCTGCTGGCGGACACCTCGATCTGGGCCGACCATTTCCGGTCGCCCGATCCCTTGATGCGACAGATGCTGTCCGACGAGCGGGTACGGATGCATCCCTATGTGCTGGGCGAGCTCTGTATGGGGAACCTGTATCGCCGTCCGGAGGCCATGGAGTATCTGCAGGCCCTGCACATGACGCCCGCCGTCAGCGACGACGAGGTGATGCAGATGGTTGAGCAGGGAAAACTCTATGGATCGGGCCTCAGCTGGGTCGATGCCCATCTGTTGACCGCGGCGGTCCTGTCGCCGGGCGTCAAACTCTGGACCCGCGATCGTCGCCTGAACGAAGCGGCCATTCGCTTCGACCGCGCCGCCGCACTACACCACTGACATGTCCCACAACACCTTCGGCCATCTTTTCCGCGTCACCACCTGGGGCGAGAGCCACGGCCCGGCCATCGGCTGTGTCGTCGACGGCTGCCCGCCGCTGATGTCCCTGACCGAGGCCGACCTGCAGCCGTGGCTGGATCGCAGGAAGCCCGGCGGTAGCCGTTTCGTCACCCAGCGCAAAGAAAGCGACACCGCCCGCATCCTGTCCGGGGTCTTCGACGACGGCGCGGGGCCCGTGACCACGGGCGCACCGATCGCCATCCATATCGACAATGAGGACGCCCGGTCGAAAGACTACGGCGACATCGCCCGGGCCTATCGGCCGGGCCATGCGGACATGACCTATCAGGTCAAATACGGCGTAAGGGACCACCGGGGCGGCGGTCGCTCCTCGGCGCGCGAGACCGCCAGCCGCGTCGCGGCCGGAGCCGTGGCGCGCAAGTTGCTGGGTCCGGGCATCGTCATCCGCGCGGGCGTCGTCCAGCTGGGGCCCCACCGGATCGCCCCCGACGCGGTGGATTTCGACGCCGTCTATGACAACCCCCTGTTCGTCGCCTCGGCCGACGTCGTCCCGGCTTGGGAGAAATATCTGGACGGGGTGCGCAAGGCCGGGTCGTCGATCGGGGCCATCGTGGCGCTGGAGGTCACGGGCGTGCCCGCCGGCTGGGGCGCGCCCCTGTACGGCAAGCTGGACGCAGAACTGGCCGCCGCCATGATGTCGATCAATGCGGTCAAGGGCATCGAGATCGGGGCCGGCTTCGGCTCGGCCGAACTGTCGGGCGAGGACAATGCCGACGAGATGCGGCTGGGCCCGGATGGCGAGATCGCGTTCCAGTCCAACCACGCCGGCGGCGTGCTGGGCGGAATCTCCACTGGCCAACCCCTGACCGCGCGGATCGCGTTCAAGCCGACCTCGTCGATCCTGACGCCGCGGCGGACCGTCACCCGCGACGGCACCGAGACTGACCTGCGCACCACCGGGCGGCATGACCCGTGCGTGGCCCTGCGCGGGGTCCCGGTGGTCGAGGCCATGGCGGCCTGCGTTCTGGCCGACGCCTTCCTGAGGCACCGCGCCCAGATCGGCTGACGCGGTCAGGTCAAAGATACAGGGTCGGCAAATACGGTTCGCCGAGGACCACGGCAGCGACCCCAACCTGCATGACCAGCAACAGCGTGATCACCGTGCCGATCGAAGGTCTGGCCCGGCGCACCGCCAGAACGGTCAGAACCAGCAGGAACCCCACGACGGCGGCATGGACGGGCCATGGACCGAGCCCCCACGACAGACCGAGGCGGGCCTCGTCGTTCGGGTTCATGACGCTGACCCCTGCGGCCAGCAACCGCATCAGGAAGGCGGCCAGGACGGTGGCGAAACCCACGACCTCCGATCCCCGCGAGATCAGCCACAGGCCGAACAGGCCTTGCACCAGGGTGATCGCCGGCCCCGCACCGTCCACCAGATTGCGGTGGAGGTCGGAGCTGTAGCTGCCACTGGTGAGGCCCGCGCTGTTGACCCGGATGAAGACGTCATAGCCCAGACCGAACGCCATGAGCCCGTGCGCCGCCTCATGCACGGCGAAGGTCGCCACGACAATCGCCAGACCCCAGCCGGCAGTTCGAATGATCTGCATGCCCCAGCCCCCTTGGAAAGTCTGACCCTAACCGCCAGTCCGGGCGGCCGCCGCTTACAAATGGGTCATTTTCCGTTCACCCTGTTGCGGCTAGATGGCCGCCATGACCCAGATCGCCCGCCGCCTCACCGTCCTGTCCGCCCTGATTGCGGGATCGCTTCTGCTTCAGGGCTGTCTGGTCGGGGCCGTGGTCGGGACAGCCGGCGCGGTCGTCGGCGGCACAGCCAGGGCGACGGGGGCGGTTGTCGGGGCCGGTTTCGACGCCGTCACCACCTCGGACGAGGAAACCCGGGCCAAACGCGAGCGCGAGCAGCGCGACTACGAACGCGAACAGCGTCGTTGCGAGCAGCGCCGCGCCAACGGCCAGCGCTGCTGATCAGCGGACGCCGATGTATTTGTGGGTCTGGACGCTGAGCCGCCATTTCGGATGGCGCAGGCAGTAGTCCAGGGCCGCGGCCGTATTGGCCGCCTGATCCGGACCGTCCATCGGCTGCAGCCAGAAGCGCTCGAAATCCAGATCCTCGAACCGGTCCGGCATGGCCAGCGGCTGGGGATAGACCAGCTTCAGCTCCGCGCCCGACGTCTGGACCACCGGGGCCGCGGCCTTGGGACTGACGCAGATCCAGTCGACGCCCGGCGGCACCGGCAGGGTGCCGTTGGTCTCGACCGCGATGTCGAAACCGCGGTCATGCAGGGCCGCGATCAGGGGTTGATCCAGCTGCAGCAGGGGCTCGCCCCCGGTGCAGACCACCAGTTTCGGATCGCCCGGCCGGCCGATCCACAGGGCGGCGATGTGATCGGCCAGCGCCTGGGCATCGGCGAACTTTCCGCCCCCATCCCCATCGGTGCCGACGAAATCGGTGTCGCAGAAGCTGCAGACCGCCGTGGCCCGGTCCTGTTCGCGCCCGCTCCAAAGGTTGCAGCCGGCAAAGCGCAGGAAGACGGCCGGGCGACCGGCCTGACCGCCCTCTCCCTGCACCGTCAGGAAGGCCTCCTTGACCGCATAGCTCACCGGTTGGCCACCCAGTCGCGCCAGCCGTCGGCGCGCAGTTCGCAGGCCGGACAGTCGCCGCAGCCATAGCCCCAGTCATGCCGCTGCGACCGGTCGCCCCGGTAGCAGGTGTGCGACTCCTCCACGATCAGTTCGACGAGAGCATCCCCGCCCAGATCATGCGCCAGCGCCCAGGTCTGGCTCTTGGTCAGGGCCATCAGGGGCGTCTCGATCGGCGACGGCCGGTCCAGACCCAGGGCCAGCGCCCGCTCCATGGCGTCGATCGTGTCACGCCGGCAGTCGGGGTAGCCCGAGAAGTCGGTCTCGCACATACCGCCGACCAGCACCTCCAGCCCGCGCCGGTCGGCCAGGGCCGCCGCCGCCGTCAGGAAGATCAGGTTACGGCCGGGGACGAAGGTGTTGGGCAGGCCCCGCGCCCCGACCTCGATGGCGCGATCCGTCGTCATGGCGGTCTCGCCGATGGCCCCGAAGCCGGTCAGGTCGACGACATGGTCCGGCCCCAGCCGATCGGCGAGGCCGGGCAGCACCTGCGCCATTCCCGCCCGCACCCGCAGCCGGGCCTCCATCTCGACCGCGTGGCGCTGTCCATAGTCGAAGCCGACGGTCTCGACGCGCGCGAACCGGTGCAGCGCCCAGGCCAGGCAGGTGGCGCTGTCCTGCCCGCCCGAGAACAGGACAAGGGCGCTGCGGTCGAGGGGATGTCGAGAATCGGTCATGACGGTCCTGCGGTCGGCCGGAGGCCGCGCGCATCGGTTTCAGTGCTGCAGTGGGAAAGGAGAATCGTTCCCTACACCAGCCGAAGGCGGCGCGCAAAACGCGGCGTCAACCCCGAAAGTTCCACCTTAACGATTATTCAAACGGTTGCGACCTAATGTCCGACAGTAGCACGGAGTATCGGCCAGTATGCCGACCATCGAGGTTCTGACGGAACGCGCCGACCCGGTCTTGCCGTCTGTGACGGCGGCCGAGATTTTCACGCGATTTGAGCGCGAGCCGGACACCCTGGTCATCCCGGTGGTCGAGAACGATCGCCCCGTTGGACTCATCGAGCGCAACGCCTTCCTGCTGAAATTCGCCGGCCCCTTCGGTCATGCCCTCTATGCCCATCGCCCGGTGTCGATGGTGATGGATCCCGAACCGGCGGTGGTCGAGGCGGGCGTCCGCATCGACGCCTTTTGCGACATTCTGGTGCGCAGCGGCCCCGGGGCCATGATGCGCGGCTTCGTCGTCACCCGGAACGGCCGCTATCGCGGGGTCGGCACAGCCGTCTCCCTGCTGCAGGCCGTCAACAACCAGCAACGCAGCCAGAACGCCGAACTGGCCGAACAGACCCGCGCCCTGAGCGACAGCCAGACCCAGGCCCTGGCCTCCGCCCGTGCCAAGAGCCAGTTCCTCGCCATCATGAGCCATGAGCTGCGCACCCCGATGAACGGTGTGCTGGCGGTCGCGGAGCTCTTGCGGCGCCAGCCCCTGAACGAGGCCGCCCAGGTTCACGTCCAGACCATCGTGGAATCCTCCGAGACCCTTCTGCGCATCCTCCAGGACGCGCTGGACCTGTCGCGGGCCGAGGCCGGCGAGCTGGAGCTGGCCCCGACCCCCACGCCGCTGCGCGCCCTGATGGACCACATCGAGGATATGTGGGCCCCCCGCGCGTCCCAGGATTCCGTCCGGCTACTGGTCAGTTATGAGGGCGACACCGAACTGACGGCCGACCTCGACTGCGTCCGCGTCAAACAGGTGTTCAACAACCTGATCGGCAATGCGCTTAAATTCGCCCGCAACGGCGTGGTCGAGGCCAGTCTGAAGGCCTGGTCCGACAAGGGTGTCGTCCGTATGGAAGCCCGGGTCCGCGACGACGGTCCCGGAGTCGACGCCGACCGGGTGGATGCGATCTTCGAGCCCTTCGTCCATGGGTCCGGTCCGGACGGCGCGGGTCTGGGCCTGTCCATCTGCCGCCAGATCGTCGACCGGATGCACGGTCGGATCTGGGCCGAGAACAACGCCGGCCGCGGCGCGACCTTCGCCTTCGATGTGTCCGCCCCGCTGTCGGAGGTCGCGGCAGAAGCGGTGTCCAACGTCTCGCCCCTCGCCGAACTCGAGCTTCAGTCCAATCCCCACATCCTGATCGTGGACGACAACGCCACCAACCGCGTGGTCGCCCAGGCCCTGTGCGAGATGTTCGGCTGCAGTTCGGAAACCGTCGAGGACGGGCTTGAGGCGCTGGAAGCCGTCCAGGCGCGGCCGTTCGACCTGATCCTGATGGACATCAAGATGCCCCGCATGGACGGCGTCCAGGCAACCCAGGCCATCCGCGCCCTGCCCGGCAGCGAGCGCGACATTCCCATTGTGGCCCTCACGGCCAATGCCGATCCCGACGACGCCAGACACTATCTGTCGATCGGCATGGCGGCGGTGGTCGAAAAGCCGATCAAGCCCGAACGTCTGCGCATGGCCATGAACATGGCCCTGACACCGGCCGCAACCGCCGAGACGACCACGACGGCGGCACCCCGCGCCCGCAAGACCCGCGCGGCCTGACCCCGTTTCAGGCTGCCTCGGTGGCCTGTGCGGTGTGCGACTGATCCAGGAAGGCCTGGTTCTTCTCCCGGATCCCGGCCGAGGCGTCATCGTAGAAGAACGGCAGGAAGGCGAACCGCGAGCCCCGGGTGACCGGCGTTGCCTCATGCAGGAGGGCGCAGGAGAAGATCACGGCTCCGCCGGTCGGCGGCCGGTAGGTCCGTCTGCCGAACTCGGGGAACCGCAGGTCCCCGCCGTCGAACGCCTCGGCGTTCAGATTGATGGAACAGGCGAACTGTCGATGCGCGGTCGCCAGGGTGGTGTTGTCCCGGTGCGCCCGGAAATATCCCCCGTCCGACGCGTCGTAGCGGGCGACGATATACCGCTCCATCCGGGTCGCCCTGAACATGAAGGCCCTGGCGATCTCCGGCAGCAGACGCGCCCGGATCATGCTCTGGATGCGGCCCTTGAGGCCTTCGTCGTTGATGGTGGCATCACGACGCTTCTTGAAGTTGTCGACGACACCGATGGTCCGGCCCCCGACATCGCGCATCACGCCGGAAACCCTGCCGCCGTCGCTCCGGTACACCTCGATCAGTTCGCGACAGAAGTCGGGCTCGAAGATGCGGGGCACGATCAGGACGGGCGCGTGCTGGGGGACCCCGGCGTGGGTCTCGACATCGTTATGGTGGCGTATCGCAGCGAAGGCGGCCTCGGCCTGGTCGATCGGCCAGCTGGACAGGATGCGCAGGGCCGGATCCAGCAGCACCCACTGCGGTACGGTCACGCCCGGTCCGGCTTCCTGGGCAAAATGACGGGCGATCGCGCCCTCAGGGTCGTGAAAATAGCGCAGGCCGGGCAGGAGCGGCGTCTGGCGCTCGAAATCCGCAGCGTCGCGGATCACCCCGAAAGCCGTCCAGGTCAGGTCGTCGAACAGATGATGGCCGGCGGCCAGAGCCCGGGCGGCGAAATCCCGGGCCGGGCCCGGCTCAGGCAGAAAGGCCATCAGCACAAACCGGCCGCCCAGACTGCCGAAGGCAAAGTCGGGCCGCGCATGGGTACGGGCGCTGAAATGGGCGGGGGCATAGCCCATCGTCAGGGGCATGAGGCGCTCCCGGACCGGACGAAGACCGGCAGGCGGGGCCCGGGGCCCTTCCCGGAGAACGCAGGGACACTGTGTTTCATGTGCGGCCTACGCAGTGGCCCCGCTGTTTATTCCGGCCTGCAGGGAATAAATCGTGGCGGACAGCCGTAGGGTCACTCATGAGCGCCGGACCGACCCCTTCACTGGCCGAACACCTGCCCGCGATGCTGCGCTTCGCGCGCTCGCTGACACGTGACCCGGTGGCCGCGGACGATCTCGTCCAGGACGCCGTGTTGCGCGCCATCGAACGGCGGGACCGGTTCCTGCCCGACCGGGACTACCGGTCCTGGCTGCTGACCATCACCCACAATCTGTTCATCGACGGCTGGCGCCGGGACCGGTCGCGGCGGACGACCCCGCTGGACGCCGACAGCCCCTTCGCCCGGGCCGAACCCGATCAGGACCATGTGGTCGATCTGCGGGCGACGCTGCGCGCCTTCGAACGCCTGCCGGAGGACCAGCGCGCCGTGCTCCATCTCGTCGTGGTCGAGGGGGCGTCCTATGTCGAGGCGGCGGCCATGCTGGGCATCCCGATCGGCACGGTCATGTCCCGTCTCAGTCGGGCCCGCGAGACCCTGCGCCGGGTCACCACCGTCCCGGCCGCCCCCCCTCTCAGACTGGTGAGTGATCGTGATGTCTGACCGTCCCATCGAGGAGCAGGACCTGCTGGCCTTCGTCGACGATCAGGTCGACGATCTCCGCCGGCTGGAGATCGAGGCCTGGCTGGCCGAACGGCCGACCGAGGCCGCCCGCGTCATGCGCGATCTGCGGGACCGCACCGCCCTGCGGCTGGTGCTGTCCGATCGTCCGCCCGCCCCCTCCCCGGCCCTGACCGCCCTGCTCCGGCGGTTGCCGTCCCGCCGACTGATGCCATGGAGGCGGGTCGCCGCCGTCGCCGCCGTGATAGCGACAGCGGCGGTTCTGGGCCTCACCAGCCCGCAGCCGTTCGGACGGATACTGCCGGGGGGCGACCCCGCCTATCTGGATGACGCCGTGCAGTCGCATGAGGCCAGTCTGGTCCGGGCGGGAATGACGTCCAGGCCACAGACACCGTGGATGGCCCCCGGCGACATCCGCACCGCGATCCGCATCCGCCTGCCTTTGCTGCCCCCCGACTGGCGGCTGATCGACGTCCAGGTTTTCCCGTCCGATGACGGTCCCAGCGCCCAGTTGCTGATCGACGCGGGCGAGAACGGCGAGTTGTCCCTGTTTTCCTCCCGGACCGACGGCGACGGCGTGGTCCAGCCCGTGGTCGTCCGGCGCGAGGGAGAAACCCTCGCCTTTTGGGAGATCGGGGGTCAGTCCTTCGTCCTGATCGGCGATCTGTCGCGCGAACGCCTCCATGCTGTGGCCATGGACCTGTCAGACAACCGGCTGCTCTGAAGCCTGTCGGGGATCACAGGCGCGGGTCAGCCCGCGGGCACCATGCCGTGACGCTTCAGGAACGACAGCAGAAGCCCCGGCCAGAGCGCGTCGGGATCGCGCGGATTGAAGCCACCGAGACTGTGCCCTCCCACTTCGAACAGATGCATTTCGGTCGGGATCTTCTGCGCCCGCAGGGCCGACCACATCAGCAGGCTGTTCTCGACCGGGACGACCGGGTCATCGGCCGCTGCGGCGATGAAGGTCGGCGGCGTCCCGGGGGGCACATGCTGCTCGGCCGAGGCCGCGCGGCGGGCCTCGTCCGACGGTTCGACGCCCAGAAGCTCCGCGAGTGATCCGCCGTGGGCATGCGGGGCGGTCATGGTCACCACCGGAAAGAACAGGCCGGTCGCCGAAGGCCGGGTGGACAGGGTGTCGGCCTCGTCGATCGGCGCATAGGTGTCGTGGTCGAAGCGGGTACCGAGACGGGCCGCCACATGGCCGCCGGCTGAAAAGCCCAGCACCGTGATCCGCTCCGGATCGATCCCAAGCCCGGCCGCACGCGCCCGGATCAGCCGGATGGCCCGCTGGGCGTCCTGCAGCGGCGCGTCGGGTCCGGCGGCCCAGCCGTCCGCGGGCAGGCGGTAGTTCATCACAAAGGCGGTGAAGCCCAGGCTGGCCAGCCACTGGTCGATCGCGCCGCCTGACCGGCTGACGGCCACCCGCCGGAAACCACCGCCGGGAATGATCAGCACGGCGGCCCCGTTGCTGACCGCGGGCCGTCGCATCATCAGCCAGGGCCGGGTCACATGCAGGAAGGCGGTGTCGTTGGGATCTCCGCCAGGCGTCCGCAGGACGACTTCCTCGGTGACCCGGACATCCTGGCCGCCCGGCGCCTCGCCGGGCCAGAGGGGGACGACCTCCACGGCAGTCTCGCGGGCCGTGGCGAGGGCCGGGACGGCTCCTGCGGCGACGGCCAGACCCAGCAGGTCCCGCCGGCCCGGTTTCCAGACTTTCATGTCCGCCTCCTTCTCAAGATCCGTCCGGGATGTACGACCATCCCGGGTCCAGGGCGAGGTCATCCCGCCGCCTGTGAAGCAAAGAGTGTCGATCGTATCCAGCCCGACATCCCCGGTCTTCGAGCGGACGGAAGGCCCGGCGGTCGCGGCTAGAACCATCCGGCCTGTTTCAGCACGGGTCGGTGGGCCCGGCTCGCCGGCACGGTCAGACCACCGAAGAGATGGACCTCGCCCGCGCCGCGCCGCCAGCGCACCGCCTCGACCGCGTCCGCCGCCACCCACCACGACCGGTGGACGCGCCAGCCGTGCGCGCGGGACAGTTCCTCCAGCGCATCGCTGAAACGCAGGGCGATCAACTCAACCCCCGCGTCAGTGTGGACCCGCAGATAGTGATCATGGGCCTCGATCGCGATCAGCCGGGCTGTCCGCCGTTTCGCCGACAACCGTTTCCGGAACGTCGCCTCGGCCTCGGGCAGCGGCGGGGCAATGACCGTTCGCGTCTCGATCCGCGCCGGCGGACCGCGCCACACCAGCGACCGGACCACCATCACCGCCAGCAGGATCGGAAACACCTGCCAGACCAGATCCAGATAGTCCGGCCAGTTGAACGGCTGGCGGAAGAGAAGATGCTGGGTGGTCAGGACCAGCAGGGTTCCGGGCGGCGTCACGATCGTGGAAACCACCGCCACCCGCCACCACATCATCGGCAAACGCCGGCCCAGCACCGCATCCGCGCCGATCCCGATCAGGCCGACACCCACGATGCAGATGACCCAGTAGACGTAGCGCCCCGGGATGGGCGCGAGCTCGGAATCGAACGGTCGCAGAAACCCCATCAGCAGGCCGATCGCGAGCAATATGGCGACGTCGACCACCCAACGCCGCGCTGTCGCCGCTCCGATCAGTTGTCCCGCCTCACCGGCCATGCCGCTCCGTTTGCGCAATCGTGGCACCGTTCGCGAAGCAGGGCCTAGCGAGCCGCCGCCCGGGCGGCAATGGCGTTCGACGAAACCGACGGCACCTTTGGCTCGTGTCCGGTGGTCATCAACCTCTTCGATCGGAATACCTGTGTCGCAATCCTGGCTCCTCGCCACCCTGGCCGCCGCTGCATCCGTCGCCGCCTCCTCCGCATGGGCCCAGTCCCCCGGCTCGGACGTGAATGCGCGCCCTGATCCCGCCGTCGCGTGCCACGTCGGACTTTACCGTCTCGACGATGGCCGCTGGATCGATGTCGCCCCCATCGTCGACAGCGGATTGCGGTGGCGCCAACTCGACGGGTCCAGCGCCAGAATGCGCATTGATGCGGAAGGTCGCTGGGTCAGCACCCTGGGCTGGACGAGTCGCGTCGAGGGCCCGCAACCCCAACTCGGATCCTGCGAAGAGGGCCGGATCGCCGTGGATGATCAGTCGGGTGCCAGGGTCGCGCTGGATGCGCGGGACACGACCTTCGTCGGCCATAACGGAACCCGTCTCAACGGCCGGCTGATCCTGCCGCCCGGCACCGGCCCCGTTCCGATCATGATCGAGGTGCACGGCTCCGAAGGGGCGAATGCGCTCGACTTCAACGCCTTCCAGCGGTTCGCTCCGGCGTCCGGCGTCGGCGTCTTCGTCTATGCCAAGCGTGGGTCGGGCGGCTCGGAAGGCAGCTACACCCAGGACTTCCATGTTCTCGCCGACGACGCGGCCGCGGCCGTCGTCGAAGCGCGTCGGATGGCGGGCCCGCGGGCGGACCGGATCGGGCTGCACGGTGCCAGCCAGGGGGGATGGATCGCGCCGCTCGCCGCCAGCCTAACACCGGTCGATTTCGTCATTGTCGGCTTTGGCCTGGCCTACGGCGTTCTGTCCGAGGACAGCGATCAGGTAATGCAGGATCTCAAGGCGAAAGGTTGGGGACCCGACGTGCTGGAAAACGCGCGCGATATCACCGAAGTTACCGGTGCCTTCGTCGCCTCGAAGGGCGCTGTCGGCTTCGAGGGACTGGAGGCCATTCGTGCACGCTACCGCGCCGAACCCTGGTTCGCCGACATCAAGGGGGAGTTCACCGGCCTGCTCCTGAACGCGCCGAACGAACAGATCCTGGCCATGGCGCCGCAACTCGAAGCCGGACCGTCATGGGACTA
This sequence comes from Caulobacteraceae bacterium, assembly GCA_019748095.1. Lineage (GTDB taxonomy): Bacteria > Pseudomonadota > Alphaproteobacteria > Caulobacterales > Caulobacteraceae > Brevundimonas. Next base: position 26,586 of record JAIEQA010000138.1, read on the forward strand.
CGATCCGCTACCCGTGCTGAGCAGCCTCGATACCCCGATGCTCTGGATCCAGGCGGAGGACGACACCGTCGCGCCGCCGGAGGCCACCCGCCGCCGGCTGATCGACCTCTCCGGCGCGGGACGGCCGATCACCCTGCTGGAGTATCCGCACTCCGATCACGGCATTGTCCGCTACGAGACCGGCCCGGATGGCCGGCGCACCTCGCTCGGCTATGCGCCCGGCTACTACCAGGCCGTACTGGACTGGGTGCGGACGGGGACCCTCTACGGCGACTATGGCGAGGGTCGTATCCTGGCGAGGCCTGTTCGCTAGGCGTCCGTCCCGGCGGGCGTCCCGACCGGGTCGCCCGTCTCCCCGCCCTCCTCGTCATAGCCGATCAGCCGCAGGGCCCGGGCCTTCATGCCGTTCAGCTCGGCCCAGCGCAGCAGACCTTCCTCGCGGCCGTGGGTGATCCAAAGCTCCTCCGGGCGGACCTCCTCGAAGGTCTGGATCAGCTCGGGCCAGTCGGCGTGATCCGAGATCACCAGCGGCAGTTCCACCCCGCGCTGCCGGGCCCGCGCCTTGACCAGCATCCAGCCCGAGGCAAAGGCCGTGACCGGATCGGCGAACCGGCGGGCCCAGCGGTCCTGGATGGCCGACGGCGGCGCGATGGCGACATCGCCGCCCAGCGCATCCTTCTTCAGCCCGGTCGCCGGCAGGATCGGCCCCAGATCCACGCCCTCGCGTTCATAGAGCCGGTTCAGCCGCTCCAGCGCGCCATGGACATGGATCGGCCGCTCCCACCCTGCCTCGCGCAACAGCCGGATCACCCGCTGCGCCTTGCCCAGGGCATAGGCCCCGACCAGATGGGCCCGGTCCGGAAACTGGCCCAGCGACTGGACCAGCCGCCCCACCTCCTCCGCGTCCGGGGGATGGGTGAAGACCGGCAGGCCGAAGGTCGCCTCCGAGATGAAGACATGGCAGGGCACCGGCTCGAACGGGGTGCAGGTCGGGTCGCGCCGGCGCTTGTAGTCTCCCGACACCACCATGGTCAGACCCTGCCAGCTTATCACCGCCTGGGCCGAGCCCAGCACATGGCCGGCGGGGACCAGCCGGATGTCCACGCCGTTGTGGGAGGCGGTCTCTCCGTACTCGACCGGCTGGCGCAGGACGGTGAAGGCCTCGCCATAGCGTTCGGCCATGATGGCCAGGGTCTGGCGGGTGGCCAGCACCGCCCCGTGGCCCGCGCGGGCGTGATCGGCATGGCCGTGGGTGATCACGGCCCGCTCCACGGGCCGGACGGGGTCGACGTAGAAGTCCCCCGGGGGACAGTACAGGCCGGCCGGTGTTGGCCGCAGCAGGTCTTCGGGTCGGATCATGGTCGGGATATGGGCATGGTTTGCGACTTGCGCGCCGGTCCGCGCCCGATAAGGACGATCTCATGAGTGATCCGTTCCTGACCAGCCTGATGCCCCAGCTCGCCTCCGGCCCCGCCCACACCCATGCCCTGGGGTTTGTCTACGAAGGCGTCGAGGGCGACCGGATCCGGCTGCGCACGCCATGGCGCGAGGATCTGGTCGGCGACCCCGAGACGGGCGTGTTCGCCGGAGGTCTGGTGACGGCCATGCTGGACCATGTCGGGGGCCTGGCCGTCTGGACCAAACTGGGCCGCTACCAGCCCATCGCCACCCTCGATCTGCGGGTCGACTATATGCGGCCGGCCCGGCCCCGGGTCGACCTGCTCAGCGAGGCGCGCTGCTACCGGGTCACCCGCACCATCGGCTTCGTGCGGGCCTGGGCCTTCGAGGACGATCCCTCCGACCCGGTCGCGGCGTCCCAGGCCACCTATGTGATCAACTCGGACGGCGGACGCGGGGCCGGAGCAAACCTGAAGCCCCGGGGAGACGTCGCATGACCGCCCTGCTGGACACCATTCCCTATGCCCGGTTCCTGGGCTTGCGGACCGAGGAGGATGGCGAGGTCCTGACCGTGATCATGCCGTTCGCCGATCATCTGGTCGGCAATCCGATGCTGCCGGCCCTGCATGGTGGCTCGACCGCCGCCCTGCTGGAGCTGACCGCCATCGCCCAGGTGGCCCGGGTCTGGCCCCGTCTGCATCTGCCGCGGCCGATCACGGTCACCACGGCCTATCTGCGATCGGGCAAGCCGCTCGACGTCCATGCCCGGGCCCGGATTTCCCGCGCGGGCCGACGCGTCGCCCATGTGCTGGCCGAGGCCTGGCAGGAGGATCCGGCCCAGCCGATCGCCAGCCTGACCGCGCATTTCTCGCTCGATGACAACCGAGACTTGCAGGAATAGATTTCTTATGATTGCATTCTGCCGTGGCATCGGGCCACCGGAGATGGATCATGAGCAGACACGCCGTCGGGGTCGCCCTGTCCCTGCGCCTTCACGCCGCCGAAACCGCCATTGATGCGGCGCTCGCCGAGACCGCCCGCCTGGCGGTACTTCTGCCCGCCGCCCGGGCCCGCGCCCGACTGTCCGCCACCGTGGGTGGCAAGGCCTTTGACGGGACCGCCGCCGCCATCGGGGCCCTCGCGACCGCCCGATCCCATCTGATTGATACCCACACGACCCTGTCCGCCCTCGCCCGCCGGCTGGGACTGGACGACCTCGCCGTGGGCCCGCTGGACAAGCCCGAGGACGATATCCGGCCCGGCGGGGGCGTCGCACCCGTGGCGACCGCAAAGGGTTAACAAAGCGCTACCGTACAGCTCTGGATCGTGTTAACCTTTCATTTCCCACAGTGGCATTTTGGAAGGGGCTAAACATGGATCGGACTGAGGTTGTCGCCAGTGTTGCTGGCGATCTCTACGCGACGGAGCGGGCGATCGACGATGCGATCACCGCGGCGACCACCCTTGTGCAGTCGATGATCGGCGCGCGCGCCCTGCTGAAGGTCTCGCATGTCGCCGGCTCGACCTCGCAGACGAAGGCCATGGAGGCGATCGCCGCCCTGTCCGCCGCCCGCGAAGCAATCGTGGCCAGCCACACCGAAATGCAGAAGGACCACCGCCGCATGGGCTGGGGCACCTATGCGGTCGGCGCGCTGGACAAGCCGGATGATGCCGAATGGGGCGACGAACCGCCCCCTCCCCGGCCCCGGGACAGCCTTGGGCTTGTCGACGCCGTCGCGAGACCACGCCGGGTTGCATGAATTCGGGTTAATGTCGGAGACGTCCGTTTTCGCTTAACCAGACTCGAAGCATGATCGCCTCCGCGCTGTTCGGCGCGGAGGCGATTTCATGTGGGATACTCTTTATTCGCAGCTGTTTCTGCTGCCCGTGGTCCTCGTCGGAATTCTCGCCTTCGCGAAGGGGGATGAACCCGAGCGCTTGGCTATGGGCGCCTATCTGCTCGGCTGGTTGGCCGCAATGCTGGTTCAGGATGGCCAAGCCATCCATGGAAGTTGGCAGCTTGGGCTATTCGCCCTTGACGTTGTTATGCTGCTTGTTTTCGGCGGGATCGCTTGGAAGTTTCGCCGCAACTGGCCGATCTGGGCGGCTGCTCTCCAGCTGATCGTTCTGGTTAGTCACGTTGTAATCGTCATCGACCCGCGCGCGGGGATGAGATCCTTTTACACGGTCCTGAACCTCGCCAGCTACGGCATCCTGCTCACCATCGGCATCGGGTCCTTCTGGGCCTGGCAGGAGCGGCGCGCGGCGGGGCTGGAATAGGACGATTGTCCTCGATATCGTGTCGCTGAACGATTCGGTGACCGCCCGTGCCCCTGTCCCACGCCCAGATCTGGACCGCCCTCGACGCCCTCGCGGCGCGCGAGGGTCTGTCGCCCTCCGGCCTTGCCCGGCGCGCCGGGCTGGACGCCACCGCCTTCAACCTGTCCAAACGCTTCGGCCCCGGCCAGCCGGGCCGCCCGCGCTGGCCCTCGACCGAAAGCCTGAACCGGGTCCTGGCCGTCACCGGGGCGTCGCTGGGCGAGTTCGCCACCCTGGCCGGTGAGCCCCCCGTCCCCAATGTCCTGCCCCTGCTGGGAATGGCCGAGGCCGGCGAGGCGGGCTTCTTTGACGACGCCGGCCTGCCGACCGGCGAGGGCTGGGACCAGACCGAACTGCCGGCCCCCGGGCCCCGCCTGTTCAGCCTGCGCATCTCGGGCGAGTCGATGGTGCCCCTCTACCGGCCCGGCGACCGGGTCATCGTCGACCGCGACCGCACCGACGTCCGCAAGGGCGACCGGGTCGTGGTCCGCACCACCACCGGCGAGACCGTGGCCAAGGAGATCGCCGCCCTGACCGCGCGGACGGTGACCCTGGCCTCGATCAACCCGGCCTTTGAGGACCGGGTGCTGGCCCGCCGCGACATCGACTGGATGGCCCGCATCCTCTGGGTCAGCCAGTAGCGCCCATGACGAAGGGCCGCCCCTTTCGGAACGGCCCTCTGAAATCACCGGATGCGCTCAAGCAGCGAGCGATAGCGGCCCTCAGTAAGGGCTGACGTAGTTGGCGTTGACCCAGCCGCCACCGGCGATCTGGACCCACTCACCCTGCGAGCCGATGGCCGTGAAGGGCTGGCCGGCCGACAGGCTGCCGGATTGGCGATAGCCGGTGCCCGGGCCGCTGCGGATGCGCAGGTTGGACGAAGCCCGGTACTGGGCTCCCGAGGAACTGGCCTGACCATCGGCGCGGGCGCGCTGCTGGTTGCAGCCGATATAGGACCCGGCGGCCGCACCGGCACCGGCACCGGCGAGGGCCCCGAGGCCGCGCTCGTTGCTGGAAATCCGGCTACCGGCCAGGGCGCCGATCACACCACCGATGACAGCACCGGCCTGCTGGCGGCCACCGGGGGCGTCGCAGCTGGTGATGCCGTTGGACTGCTGGGCCTGGGCCGCCATGGGCACGGCGGTCAACAGGGTGGCCAGGGCGGCGGCCGTGGCCAGGGACGTGTTCATGATTTTCGACATGGGCTCTCCAATACATCGAGGTTGGTCGATGCAGGCACAATGCGCCACGGCACATGAAGGCTCCCGGAGCCTGGCCGTTATGTTCGGTTCATCCTTGAAAGGGGCTACCGCTCGCCGCGCGGCGGCTCGCTGCTCGAGCCCCCGCCTTCTACCCCGCCAGCTCGCCCCGGGCCCCCGCCTCGATCAGTTCGATCGTCTGGCCAAGGCCGTAGATCGCCCCGAACGAGCCGAACCGCGGTCCCTGCGACGCCCCCAGCAGGACCTCATACAGCGCCCCGAACCAGCCCCGTAGCGGCTCGAACCCGTGCTCCTTGCCCACGGCATAGACCTCGCCCTGGATCAGCTCGCCGTCGGTCGTGTCGGCCGGCAGGGCCTTCAGCCGCCCCGCCAGATCCAGCAGCGCCGCCTTCTCCCGATCGTCCGGCAACCGGTACGACTTCGTCGGTTTCACGAAGTCCTCGTAGTAGTTCAGCGCCCGGTCCATCAGCCCGTCCAGCACCGGCTCGCTCTCGGGCGTCGCCGCGGGCAGGTATTTCGCGAAATAGGCCCACAGCTGGCTCTTGCTGGAGGCATTGGCCACCCCGACCAGGTTCAGCAGCAGGGCGAACGACACGGGTGAGGCCATCTCGGGCGGCGCACCGGCGTGGATCGACCAGACGGCATTGTCGATCTGCTTGGCCGGCTCCTGCGTCCGGTAGGCGTCGATGGCCCCGAGCCAGTCGTCGATCGCCCGGGGAATGACGTTGAAATGCAGGCTCTTGGCCGACTTCGGCGACTGGAACATGTACCAGCTCAGGGACTCCGGCGTGCCGTAGCGCAGCCACTGCTCCATCGTCAGGCCATTGCCCTTGGACTTGGAGATCTTCCTGCCCTCGACGTCGAGGAAGAGCTCGTAGTTGAACCCCTCCGGCGGCACCCCGCCCAGCGCCCGGCACACCTTGGAGCTCTCGCGCACGCTCTCGATCAGGTCCTTGCCCGACATCTCATAGTCGACGTCCAGCGCCGTCCAGCGCATGGCCCAGTCGGGCTTCCACTGCAGCTTCACATGGCCGCCCGTGACCGGCAGTTCAGTCCGGCCGCCGGCCGGATCGTCGAACACGATCGTGCCCTTGGCGACATTCCGCTCCAGCGTCGGGACCTGCAGCACATGGCCGGTCACCGGGCTGACCGGCAGGAAGGGCGAATAGGTCTCCCGCCGCTCCGGCCCCAGGGTCGGCAGCATGATCGCCTGCACCGCGTCGAACCGCTCCAGCAGGGTCAGCAGCGTCGCGTCAAACCGCCCGGACCGATAGGTCTCGGTCGAGCTCATGAACTCATAGTCGAACCCGAACCCGTCCAGAAACGCCCTCAGCCGGGCATTGTTGTGCGCCCCGAAACTGTCATGGGTGCCGAACGGATCGCGCACCCGCGTCAGCGACAGATGCAGGTCCTCGCGCAGCATCTCCGGATTGGGTACGCCTTCGGGCACCTTCCTCAACCCGTCCATGTCGTCGCTGAAGGCGATCAGCCGCGTCGGCCAGTGATCTCCGGTCAGGGCGCGAAAGGCCTGGCGCACCATGGTGGTCCGCGCCACCTCGCCGAACGTGCCCATATGCGGCAGGCCGGACGGACCATAGCCGGTCTCCAGCACCACCGGCCGCTGAAGCGCCTCGAACGTCGCCAGCGCCTCATCCGCCTTGCCGGCATCGATCAGCAGTTTCGCCGCCGTCCGCTCGGCGTCCGACAGCCGCTTTTTCAGCACATGGTCCAGCAGGGCGCGGGCCTGTTCGAACGGCCATGACCGCGCTTCGCGCGCGAGGGTTTCAAGGTTCTGCAGCATGGCGCGGGTGTGGCGGGGAAGACCCCGATGGTCAACCATGCAAGGGATTTCCGCCGCTTCATCAGCCGACCTCGGACCATGCCCCCGCGCCGGACAGCAGTGCAGGCGACGCGCGAGACGCCGCCTGCACGCTCTCATCTACTCCGGCATTCGCGACGAGTGCAGATGGTCGATCTTCCACCGTCCGTCCTCCCACCGGTAGATGAAGCTATACCGGGCACGTACATCGGTCTGGGCTCCGGTCACGGCATCCGTCAGCGTTACCGTCCAGGTGCCCAGCCGGCTGGCCGTAGTGCAGTCGATCTCGATCGTAGAGGTGTCGATACGCCCAACCGGGGCGTTCCTCAGAAAGCCGACGAAATAGTCGCGGACGGCGGACGGTGTCGTGCGTGGCGTGTTCGAGACCGTAGCCAGAAGCACCGGCTCGCGGGTGAACAGGTCCGTAACAGTGTCCGGGTTTCGCGTGGCCCAGGCGGCGTTGAACCGCTCGAACTGCGCTTCGATCTGGGCGGGCGTCGCGGTCGGGCACTGGACGTCGTCTGCGTGCGTCAGCAGTGCCGCCGCGATAAACAGGGTAGCGATCATGAGGGTGTCCCGCAGGTTCTGATATTTGTGGGGCGGTCGTGAAGGGGCTCGGAGCGATGCGCGCGCCGACGGTCTGACCTGAAGCGAAGACAGCCCTCTGAACAGTTTATTGCTATCATTCGCACGATAACGATTGCTAATGATCAGCGCCGTTCGGCTGGCGCGGGGTGGGGCCCGGCAGCGGCCATCTTGACCCCGCCCCGGCCGCGTGGCCTTTGCGCCGCCAGATGAAGACCGCCGATTTCGATTTCGACCTGCCCGAGGACCGCATTGCCCTGCGGCCGGCCCAGCCGCGCGAGTCGGCCCGGTTGCTGGTGGTGCGGGGCGGTGCGCTCGCCGATCACACGATCGCCGACCTGCCCGGCTTTCTGCAGCCCGGCGACGCCCTGGTGTTCAACGACACACGGGTGATCCCGGCCCGGCTGTCGGGGGTACGCGAGCGGATCGCGGAGGACGGCCAGACCCTGAGCGTCGAGGTCGAGGCCACACTGCATCACCGGGACGCCCCCGACGTCTGGTCCGCCTTCATGAAGCCCGGCAAGCGGATCAAGCCGGGTGACCGGGTCGTGTTCCAGACCCTGTCCGCGACCGTTCAGGCCAAGGACGACGACGGCCTGATCACCCTGGCGTTCGATGTCGCGGGCGCAGCCCTGGACGCGGCCATTGCCGCCGTCGGCGTCATGCCCCTGCCCCCCTATATCGCGGCCAAACGGCCCGAGGACGACCGGGACCGCACCGACTATCAGACGGTCTTTGCCGAGCACGACGGCTCGGTCGCCGCCCCTACCGCCGGTCTGCATTTCACCCCGGCCCTGCTGGAGGCGATCCGGGCCCGGGGCGTCGCGACCCACGCCGTGACCCTGCACGTCGGGGCCGGGACCTTCCTTCCGGTCAAGGCGGACGACACCGCCGACCACAGGATGCACAGCGAATGGGGCGAGGTCTCCGCCGCGACCGCCGATGCCCTGAACGCCGTGCGGGCGGCGGGCGGCCGTATCGTCTGCGTCGGCACCACCTCCCTGCGGCTTCTGGAATCGGCCGCGACGCCCGACGGCGTCATCCAGCCCTTCCACGGTGACACCGCCATCTTCATCACCCCCGGCTACGCCTTCCGCGCCGCCGATGTGCTGATGACCAATTTCCACCTGCCGAAATCGACCCTGTTCATGCTGGTCTCGGCCTTCGCGGGGCTGGAGACGATGAAGGCCGCCTACGCCCATGCGGTCGCGACCGGGTATCGCTTCTACTCCTACGGCGACGGATCGCTGTTGTTCCGGTCGTAGATTCTGTTGCCTCTCCTCCCACCCTGCCCCCTCTCCCGACACTCGCGACCCCTCTCCCGCCGGGAGAGGGAAAGTCGTCATTGAGAAATTCGGCCGATCCGTTCAACGCACGCGCCGAATTCCCCCATCCTTTCAACAGCCGTCCCGAAACAAGCCCCCTCCACCCATACGCACCCGGAACTGCGCGTATCCTTCTCCCGTCCCGTCGCGGGGGAAGGTGTCCTGGGCCCAGGACCCGGACATGCGGCGGGGCG
>JAIEQA010000144.1 GCA_019748095.1 Caulobacteraceae bacterium
ACCGCCGACGCCCCACCCGGCACGCCGAGAAAGAACTGGTCGTTGACGAAGGTCTTCTCTCGCTCCGAGATATTGACGCCGAACTTGATCGCGCTGAACGGACCGCCGTCTGCAAAGGTGTGTCGCGCTTCGAGACGAACCGCCTTCAGCTCGTCATCGACAGACGGCGTATTCAGATAGCCGTCCTGACCACCCGGGATGATGTCGCCACCCCACCCCTGCGGGCTGGTCAGGCGGATCAGGTTCGGATCGGCATAGTTCAGCCGGCTCGAGAAAACAGCGACTCCGTCACCGTCGAGTGTGTAGCCGAGGGTATCGAGGGCCCCCACAACATCCCGGCCGGTCCCGGAATAGGACTCCAGCACGACGTCCTCGCGCTCCACCTTCGAGTAGCTGAAATCGGCCATCAGCGACCAGTCGTCGGTCACATCGAAGACGGTGTTCCAGCCGAGGGCGGTGATGTTGCTGTCGCGGGTATTGACGTCGTTGCGGACGACACCCTTCACATTCGAGAAGGTCCCGGCGGTCACGAACCCGTCCGCCACCGTCGCGCCGGCCTGAAGCTGCGGGCCCGGGCGGCAGGTCGGGGTCTGGACCTGGGGCGTGCCACAGGCTCCCGATGAGCCGCCCCAGGCCAGGGGGAATTCGATGCCCCGCAGGATCTGGGTGTTCTGGAACTCCGAATAGAAGGCGTCGATGGTGGAGTGGAACCGGTCATTGGGCTGGAACTCCAGCACACCCATGAAGCCGTCGCGCTCAAGCTCGGACGACATGACGTAGGGTTTCACCCCGCCGATCACGAAGGCCCCGGTACCCGTCGTCGGATACCCCCAGGCGTTATAGCGCTCGGACTGGTAGGGGCTCTCGATATGGGCGTAGCCCAGAGCGATCCCGATCGTGTCGTCGGCAAACTGGTCGATATAGGAAACGCTGTAGCGGACGCCGTTGTCATCGGTGCCCGAGTTCAGGGCCCCGATGTCGTTCTGCTCATAGCGGACGTTGGCCGCGATCGCGCGGCGGCCATAGGCCAGCGGGCGGATCGTCTGCAGGTCGACCGTGCCGGCCAGACCCTGACCGATCAGCTGCGCGTCCGGCGTCTTGTAGATGGTCACGCCGCTCAGCAGTTCAGACGGATACTGGTCGAACTCGACACCGCGGTTGTCGCCCGTCGTGACCTGCTCCCGCCCGTTCAGCAGGGCGGTCGTGAAATCGGGTCCGAGCCCCCGGATCGAGATCAGCTGTCCACGCCCGTCCAGGCGCTGGACCGTCAGGCCGGGCAGCCGGGCCAGCGATTCGGCAATGGACACGTCAGGCAGCTTGCCGATGTCCTCGGCCGTGATGACCTCGACGATCGAGGTGTTGCGTTGCTTGGCAGCGATCGAGCTGGTGATCGACGACCGGATTCCGGTGACGACGACCTCGTCGACCTGGGTGGCCTCATCCTGTGTCCGGGTCTGGGCCCCGGCTCCGCCGGCTACAACCAGCAAGGCCAGGCTGGTGACAGCTGCGCCGGCCATAAGACGCGCACGCGTGTTGATACGGTTGCTCATTCTCTTCCTCCCTGCGGGTCTTCTCGCGTTTCTGACGAAGCGATCCGGACCTCGACGCAAAAATATGCAAACAATGACCGATCTTGCAAGCCTGTAATGTACAGGCCTGAAAAGCGGCGGGGCGTCGCACGCCCTTTTCTCCAACTGTTGCGCTGCAACACAGGCACTGCGACCTTGAACAAGAGAGCCGAAACACCGGATTGACACGAAGGATCAGCCCTGCAAAATCTTGCAAAGAGTTTGCCGGGCCTTGTATCCGGCGACCGCAAGGGGAGAGGCTGGACGATGCGATCAATGTTCCCGCGCGCCTGCGGTTCGGCTCTCGGGCTGATCTTCGCCCTGGCGTGTGCCACCCCCGCCCCGGCCGGCATCCAGCCACCCGACCCGGACTACCGCGCCCGCCTGCCGCAGGACGAGGTGATCTATTTCCTGCTGCCGGACCGCTTCGCCAATGGCGACCCCGCCAACGACAGGGGCGGCATTCCCGGCGACCGGCTGGACCACGGCTTCGACCCCGCCCACGAGGGCTTCTATCACGGCGGCGACCTGGCCGGCGTGAGCGCCCGGCTGGACTACATCCAGGGCCTCGGGGCGACAGCGGTCTGGCTGGCTCCGATCTTCCGGAACAAGCCGGTGCAGGGCGAGCCCGGACGCGAGTTCGCCGGATCACACGGCTACTGGATCACCGACTTCACCCGCGTCGATCCGCATTTCGGCGATGACGCCACCATGCGGGCCCTGGTGGAGGCCGCCCATGCGCGCGGCATCAAGGTCTATATGGACATCGTCACCAACCACACGGCCGATGTGATCCGCTATCGCGAATGCCCGGCCAATGACTGCGCCTACCGCAGCCGGGCCGACTATCCCTATACCCGGCGCGGCGGCGTGGATGGCGAGGCCATCAACGAAGGCTTCACCGGCGCGAATTTCGACCGGCTGACGCGGCCGGACTATGCCTGGACGCCGTTCGTCCCGGAGGCCGAGGCGACGGTCAAGGTCCCGGCCTGGCTGAACGATCCGATCTATTATCACAACCGCGGCGATACGACGTTTCGGGGCGAGAGCAGTCTGGACGGCGACTTCGCCGGTCTGGACGATCTGATGACCGAACACCCCCGCGTGGTCGCGGGCATGATCGAGATCTTCGGCGACTGGATCGACCGCTACAAGGTCGACGGCTTCCGCATCGATACCGCCCGGCACGTCAATCCGGCCTTCTGGCAGGCCTTCGTCCCGGCCATGCAGGCCCGGGCCGCCGCCAATGGCATTCCGAACTTCCACATCTTCGGCGAGGTCTATGACGTCGATCCAGCGCAACTGGCCCGCTATACCCGGGTGGACGGCTATCCCGCCGTGCTGGACTTCGGCTTCCAGTCCACGGTGACGGATCTGGTCGCGCGCGATGTGCCGCCCGACCGGCTGGCGCGGCTGTTCTCGGCTGATGCCTTGTATGAAGGTGGGGAGGCCGGGGCGCTGGGCCTGCCGACCTTCCTCGGCAACCACGACATGGGCCGCATCGGCCATTTCATCCTGACGGCCAAACCGGACATCGGGGACGGCGAACTGCTGCAGCGATCCACCCTCGCCCACGCCTTCCTGATGTTCAGTCGCGGCGTCCCGACCCTCTACTACGGCGACGAACAGGGCTTCACCGGGGACGGCGGCTATGGCGGGGCCCGTCAGGACATGGCCGACACCCGGGTCGCAACCTATGCCGACGACCGGATCGTGGGCGGCGCTGGCGAGGCCTTCTCGACCACAGCCCCGCTCTATCGGGCCATCGCCGGGATGGCGGCACTGCGGCGGGCCGACAGCCGTCTGCGCCGGGGCCTCCAGACCGTGCGATTCGCGGCGGAGGCCCCGGGCCTGTTTGCGGTCTCGCGGCATCTGCCCGACAGGCCCGGCGAGACCCTGATCGTCTACAACACCTCGACGACGCCGGTGACGGCGAACATCGAGGTGGACGCGGCCTCGGCCGGCTGGTCCTCTTCGCGCGGGACCTGCCCGGCCGCGGCCACCGCCCCGGGAAGCCTGCGGGTGACCGTGCCGGCGCTCGACTATCTGATCTGTACTTCCGAAGGTGTGCCTTGACCGTTCAAGCCTTGAGTCCTGCCCCCCGCACCCTGCCCCACGCCGGACCGACCCTCGAATGGTGGCGCGGCGCCGTGATCTATCAGGTCTATCCGCGCAGTTTCGCCGACACCAATGGTGACGGCATCGGCGACCTCCCGGGGATCACCGCCCATCTGGACCATATCGCCTCGCTGGGCGTCGACGGGATCTGGCTGTCGCCCTTCTTCACCTCACCGATGAAGGATTTCGGCTACGATGTGGCTGACTATCTGGGCGTCGATCCGATCTTCGGGACCCTGGCCGATTTCGACCGGCTGGTGAACAAGGCCCACGCCCTCGGCCTGAAAGTCATCATCGACCAGGTCTATTCCCACACCTCGGACGCCCACGCCTGGTTTCAGGAAAGCCGTCAGGACCGCACCAATCCCAAGGCCGACTGGTACGTCTGGGCCGACGCCAGGCCAGAAGGGTCGCCGCCCTCGAACTGGCAGTCGGTATTCGGCGGCCCGGCCTGGACCTGGGACGCACGCCGTCACCAGTACTACATGCACAACTTCCTCAAGGAGCAGCCGCAGCTGAACGTGAGGAACCCGGAGGTGCAGGAGGCCTTGCTGGCCGTTGCCCGCTTCTGGCTGGACCGGGGCGTGGACGGCTTCCGCTGCGACGCCCTGAATTTCTCGATGCACGACCCGGCCCTGACCGACAATCCGCCGGTCCTGACGCCCGGCAAACGCACCCGCCCGTTCGACTTCCAGCACCACGACCACAACCAGTCCCACCCCGACATCCTGGCCTTCCTGACCCGCCTGCGGGTCGTGGCGGACAGCTATGGTGACGACCGGTTTCTGGTGGCCGAGGTCGGGGGCGAGAAGGCCAATGAGGAGATGAAACTCTATACCGAGGGGGCCGACCGGCTGCATTCGGCCTATGGCTTCCTCTATCTCTATGCCGACCGGCTGACGACGGATCTGGTCGATCGCGGTCCCGCCATGTGGCCGGGCGTGGAAGGCGAGGGCTGGCCGTCCTGGACCTTCTCCAACCACGATGCCCCGCGCGCCGTGTCCCGCTGGGCCGAGGGTCGCGACCCCAAGGCCTTCGCCGAGATGGCCCTGTTGCTGCTGGTCTGCCTGCGCGGCAATGTCTTCGTCTACCAGGGCGAGGAGCTGGGCCTGCCCCAGGCCGAGGTCCCGTTCGAACGGCTGGTTGATCCCGAGGCCATCACCAACTGGCCCGAAACACTGGGACGCGACGGGGCCCGCACCCCCATGCCGTGGAAGGCCGACAACGGTTTCGCCGGCTTCTCGCAGGCCGAGCCTTGGCTGCCGGTCGATCCGCGCCATCGGGCCCTCGCGGTCGAGGTCCAGGAGCGGGACCCGTCATCGACCCTGCATCTGGCCCGCCGCCTGATCGCCCTGCGCAAGACCCATCCGGCCCTCCGGACCGGATCCATGACCCTGCTGGACGCTCCGGACGGCCTGTTGCTGTTTCATCGGACCGATGGCGACGAGCGGCTGCTGTGTGTCTTCAACCTGGGCCATGATCCGGTCGACTGGACCCCGCCGGCCGGCTGGTCGGTGGTCGAAGCAGTGAACTGCCCGGATGTTCACGCGGGCCGCCTGCCGGCGATGGCAGGGCTGATCCTCAGCGAGGCGGGGTGATCCGGGCGGGCGTCCACCTCCCTTCTCCCCTTGCGGGAGAAGGTGGCCGAGCCCCCCGGTCCGATCTTCGACCGGCCGGAGGACAGGCTAAGCGAGGTCGGATGAGGGGTGACTCCCGGTCTGACCGGCGAGCCTTCCCGGCCCGGGCGGACGCGCGTCTTCGTACCCCTCATCCGGCCCTGCGGGCCACCTTCTCCCGCAAGGGGAGAAGGGTCCTTGCCCTACCCCCCGCAGGTCTCGCGTACGATCAGGTCGGTGGGGATCCGCTCCGAGCGTCCCCCGCCCTCGCCGCCGTGGTCCAGCAGTTTGGAGACCATCAGCCGGCCCGCCTTCATCGTGTCCTGGGCAATGGTCGACAGGGCCGGGCGGCTGTAGCGGCTGAAGGGCACATTGTCGAAACCGATCACCGAGACGTCCTCCGGCACGCGCTTGCCGGCCTGCAGCAGGGCCCGCACGGCCCCGAGCGCAATCAGGTCCGAGGCCGCCACGATACCGTCGAAAGCCAGACCCCGTCGCAGCATGGAATCGACCGAGGCCTCTGCGCTTTCCACCTCGAAATGGGCTGGCACGATCAGGTCGGGATCGACCCCGAGACCCGCGGCCTCCAGCGCCTCCTGATAGCCCCGCTGGCGCTGCATCGCCTCGGGCGGATCGAGGTCCCCCAGAAAGACGATCCGCTTGCGGCCCAGACGGGCCAGATGGGCCGCCGCCCGGCGCCCGCCATGGATGTTGTCCGAACCGATCGAGCAATAGGCCTGATCCGGCAGTTCGGCCCCCCAGACCACGAACCGGCCGTCGGTCTCGGCCATGCGGTTGAAGGCCGAGTGCAGGGTCGACTGTCCCAGAAAGATGACGCCGTCCGCTCGGCTGGTCGTCATGGCGGCGTTCAGGTCGTCCATGTTGGCCGGCGACACATGGCTCATGACCAGATCGCACCCGCGCTCGCGCGCCGCCTCGCCCACCCCGGCCAGAAGCTCGAGGAAGAACGGGTCCGACAGCCGGCCCTCACGGCCCTGCGGTCGCGGCGTCACCAGCGCAATCGTGCCCGAGGCTCCGATCGGTCCCGCCGGCATATAGCGACGGAACGGATAGTCGTGCTCGCGCGCCAGCTTCCAGATCTTCTGCTTGGTCCGGTCGTTGACCGCCGGACTGTCGTTCAGGGCCCGCGAGGCCGTGGAGATCGACACCCCGGCCAGGGCCGCGATGTCTTCCAGACGAGTGCTCCGCTTGCTCACGCGCGCACCGTCCATTCTGCAAAATTTGCTGCAAACCACGTCATCGCCGCATCTGCATCCGTTGAGCGGCGCTTGGCAAGAGCTTCGATCCAGAAGCCGACAAGGGAGTGAAGCCTGTGCGTATTCCATTCGTGGTGCTGGCGCTGGTCGCCCTCTGCACGCCCGTTCTCGCCCAGGCCCAGGCCCCCGCGCCGGTGACGGTCTCCTCGCCCGACGGGACCCTGACCGTCAGCGTTACGACCGACGGCGACGGCCGCCCGAGCTATGCCGTCACCCGTCTCGGCCGCCCGGTCATCGCCCCGTCCCGGCTGGGCTTCATCCTGACCGACGCTCCCAAGCTGGAGCGCGGTCTGGTCCCCACGGCCGGCCCCGCCACTGACCACGACGACACCTGGGAGCAGCCCTGGGGCGAGCGTCGCTTGATCCGCAACCACTACCGCGAACTGCGCGTCCATCTGCGCGAACGCACGGCGCTGGCCCGGGTCTTCGACGTGGTCTTCCGCGTCCATGACGACGGTCTGGGCTTCCGCTACGAGTTTGCGCCCCAGCCTAACCTGACCACCCTGCGCATCGGCTCGGAACTGACCGAGTTCAATATCGCCGAGGACGGCGAGGCCTGGTGGATCCCCTCGCAGGAATGGAACCGCGAGGAATATCTGTACCATCGCACCCCCATCGAGGGGGCCTCGAACACCCAGACCCCGATGACGATGCGGCTCGACTCCGGCCTGCATGTCTCGATCCACGAAGCGGCTCTGGTCGACTATGCCGGGATGAACCTGCGCCGCGCCGAGGGTCGCCGCTTCGTCGCCGACCTGACCCCCGGCTTCACCAGTGCGGCGGTCGAACGCGAGGCCCCGTTCAGCACGCCGTGGCGCACCCTGCAGATCAGCGACAGCGCCGGGGGTCTGGTGGAGTCCGCCCTGATCCTGAACCTGAACGAACCCAATGCGCTGGGTGACGTCAGCTGGTTCAAACCGATGAAATACGTCGGCGTCTGGTGGGAAATGCATCTGGACCAGAAGACCTGGAGCAGCGGCCCCCGCCACGGCGCGACCAATGAGAACACCCGTCGTCACATCGATTTCGCCGCCGAACACGGCTTCGGCGGCGTGCTGGTCGAGGGCTGGAACATCGGTTGGGACGGCGACTGGTTCGGCACCGGCTGGGACTATTCCTTCACCGAATCCTATCCCGATTTCGATCTGGAGGCCCAGGCGGCCTACGCCAACGCCCGCGGGGTCCAGATCATCGGCCATCAAGAAACCGGCGGCAATGCCTTCCACTATGAACAGCAGATGCAGGCCGGCTTCGACCTGTACCAGCGGCTGGGCATCCACAGCGTCAAGACCGGCTATGTCGCCGACGCTGGCGGGGCCCGCGTCGCCGGTCCCGACGGCCAGCCCACGCTGACGTGGCATGAAAGCCAGGCCATGGCGCGCCACCACCTCGCCGTGGTCCAGGCTGCGGCCGAACGCCAGGTGGCGGTGAACCCGCACGAGCCGATCAAGGACACCGGCCTGCGCCGCACCTGGCCCAACTGGATCACCCGCGAGGGGGCCCGGGGCATGGAGTTCAGCGCCTGGGGCCAGCCCGGCAACCCGCCCGAGCACGAGGTCAATCTGGTCTTCACCCGGCTTCTGGCCGGTCCGATGGACTATACGCCCGGCATCTTCGGTATGCAGACGCGCGCACCCGACGGCATCGCCACGACCTGGGCCAAGCAGCTGGCGCTCTATGTGACCATCTACAGCCCGATCCAGATGGCCGCCGACCTGCTGGAGAACTACGAGGCCAATCCCGGCCCCTTCCAGTTCATCAAGGACGTGGCTGTCGACTGGGACGACACCCGGGTCCTGAACGGCGAAATCGGCGACTATGTCACCATCGTCCGCAAGGAACGCGGCACCCGCGAATGGTTCCTCGGCTCCATCACAGACGAGCATCCGCGCGTTCTATCGGCACCCTTGAGCTTCCTCGAACCCGGGGTCCGGTACCGCGCCGAAATCTATCGCGACGGCCCGAACGCCGACTGGCGCGACGGCCCGGGCCCAGACGGGACTGTCCGCAGCCGCTCCGACATCATCATCGAACAGCGCGAGGTCACGGCCACCGAGGTCCTGACCCTGCGTCTGGCCCCCGGCGGCGGGCAGGCAATTCGCTTCGTCCCGCTGGGTCGCGCCCGGTGAGCGCCCCCTCCGGCCTGCTCGCCGTCCGCCCGCGGCTGAACCCGCTGGCGATCATGAACATGTGCGTCGGCTTCTTCGGCATCCAGATCGGCTTTGGCCTGCAGAACGCCAACACCAGCCGCATCTTCCAGACCCTCGGGGCCGAAGTCGACAGCCTGGCCATCCTGTGGATCGCCGCCCCCCTGACCGGACTGCTGGTCCAGCCGATCGTCGGCTATCTCAGCGACCGGACCTGGACCCCCCTGGGGCGGCGCCGTCCTTATTTCCTCGTCGGCGCGATCCTGACCTCGCTCGCCCTGATCGCCATGCCCAACAGCCCGACCCTGTGGTTCGCGGCCGCCATGCTTTGGATCATGGACGCCTCGATCAACATCACAATGGAGCCGTTCCGGGCCTTCGTCGGGGACCTCCTGCCAGACGAGCAGCGCACCGCCGGCTATGCGATGCAGAGCTTCTTCATCGGCACCGGGGCCGTGTTCGCCTCCTGCCTGCCGTGGATCCTTTCCAGCCTCGGCGTCGCCTCGGTCGCCCCCGAAGGAGTCACGCCCGACAGCGTCCGCTGGGCCTACTACATCGGCGCGGCCTGTCTGTTGACGGCGGTGCTCTGGACCGTGATCTCAACCCGCGAGTACAGCCCCGAACAGGTCGCGGCCTTCGACGCCCAGCCTGCCCTGCCCGGCCAGGCCGCCGATGGGGAGCAAGGCCCCGCGCGGTCGGTCCGATCCTATGTTGTCGGCGGACTCGTCTGGGCCGTCCTCGGCGCGCTCGGCTTCATCGGTGTGGCGGTGACCGGGCTGGAGAAGGAACTCTACATCCTCTCGGGCGGGATCGGAGCCTTCGGCCTGTTGCAGATCCTGGTCGGAACCCTGCATGCGGCAAAGACCCCGAACGGCGTCACAGAGATCATCGACGATGTGTTCCGCATGCCGGTGACCATGCGCGGTCTGGCGGTCGTCCAGTTCTTCAGCTGGTTCGCCCTGTTCGCCATGTGGATCTATACGACCGCCGCCGTGACCACGGTGCACTACGGCACCACCGACACCGGCTCGGCCGCCTGGAATGCCGGCGCGGACTGGGTCGGGGTTCTGTTCGGGATCTACAACGGCGTGGCCGCGCTGGCCGCCTTCGCCATTCCCGTTCTGGCGCGCCGCGCGGGCCGCAAGGGGGCCCATGCGATCAATCTGGTGCTGGGCGGGTTGGGCCTGATCGGCATTGCCCTGATCCGCGACCCGGCCCTGTTGTGGATCCCCATGATCGGCGTCGGCTTTGCCTGGGCCTCCATCCTGTCCATGCCCTATGCCATCCTCTCCGGGGCGGTGCCGGGGCGCAAGATGGGCGTCTATATGGGTATCTTCAACATCTTCATCGTCCTGCCCCAGCTGCTGGCCGCGACCCTTCTGGGGCTCACGCTCAGACATCTGTTCGCCGGCGAGGCCATCTGGGCCCTCGTCATTGGCGGGGTGTCCTTCTTCGTCGCCGCCCTCTGCGCCCTGTTCGTGCGCGAGCCCGCAACGGTCGCCTCCCCGGCGGTCGCATCCCCCTCCTGATCCCTGTTGTTCCGACCGGTGAGTGTCCCATGAAAAAGTCCCTGATCCTGGCCACCGTGGCCTCCCTGACCCTGACAGGTACCGCCATGGCCCATCCCGGCCATGAGGTGGCCCCCGGAGCGCCGGGCGAGGCCCCGACCTGGGTCAATGCCGCCAAGACCGGAGCCGGATCCTCGTACGAGGCCTATGTCGACGGCCGCTATCAGGACGGCGGCCCGACCGGTGCGGTGTCACGCGTCTGGTTCTCGATCGCCGACGGCGTCCTGACCGAGACCATGTACGGCCTGATCCACGAGGCCCAGATCAAGCAGCTGCGGTTCGCCGTCCAGACCCCGACCGGCCTCGCGGTCGAGGGCACCGACACCACGGCCCGGACGGAGTACCTGCACACCGACGCCCAGGGCCGCCCCCTGTCGCCCGCCTATGGTATCACCACCACGGATGCGCAGGGCCGGTTCGAGATCCATAAGCGGATCTTCACCGACCCCGACCGCGATGCGCTGGTGCTGCGCGTCACGGTGCGGGCCCTGACCGGCCCGATCACCCCCTATCTGCTGCTGGAGCCGCACGTCGCCAACACGGGCGTCGCCGACCGGGGCGAGGCTGCGGTCGACGGCCTGCATGCCTTCGAGGACGGGACCCATCTGGTGCTCCGCCCCGATCAGCGCTTCACCGCCGCCACCGTTGGCTTCATGGGCACCTCCGATGCCCTGACCGACCTGCGGGCCGACGGCCGGCTGAACGCCGTCTATCGCACGACGGGCGAGACCTCCGGCAATCTGATGCTGGCCGGGGCCCTGCCGCGTCTGGCCGCCGGAGAGACCCTGACCCGCGACTTCGTGCTCGGCTTCGGCGACAGCCAGGCCGCCGCCGAAGCCGCCGCCGACGGCAGCTTCGCCACCGGTCTCGACGAGGTTCTGGCCCGCTACAACGGCGAGGGTGACCATGTCGGCTGGGAGGACTACATCGCCTCCCTCGACCAGCTTCCCCGCCTCGCCGGGGTTGCCACCGACGGCGGCAAGCTGGCTTACGCCTCAGCCCTGATGCTGAAGGTGCAGGAGGATCGGACCCATGCCGGTGCCCTGATCGCCTCCCTGTCCAACCCGTGGGGCGACACGGTCGACGCCACCAACCCCTCGACCGGGTACAAGGCCGTCTGGCCGCGCGACTTCTACCAGGTGGCCATGGCGATGCTGGCATTGGGCGACCTTGAGACCCCGCTGGCGGCCCTGCGCTACCTGCCCCAGGTCCAGGTGGGTGCGGACACGCCCGGCAATACCGGGGCCACCGGCTGGTTCCTGCAGAAGACCTGGGTGGACGGGCAGATCGAATGGGTTGGGGTCCAGCTGGACCAGACCGCCATGCCGATCATGCTGGGCTGGAAACTGTGGCGGGCCGGTCTGGTCACCGACGCCGAGATGGCGCGGATGTACGCCACCATGATCAAGCCGGCCGCCGACTTCCTCGTGGACGGCGGCACCGTCGGCCTCGACTGGAACGATCGCACCATCACCCCGCCATGGAGCCAGCAGGAGCGCTGGGAGGAACAGGAAGGTTACTCCCCTTCCACCACCGCCGCCGTCATCGCCGGTCTCGTCACGGCCGCCGAGATCGCCCGGGCCTCGGGCGACACCGCCTCCGCCACCCGCTATCTCGCCGCCGCCGATGACTATGCCGGCAAGGTCGAGGCGCGGATGTTCACCACCGAAGGCACGCTGGGGGACGGCGACTATTTCCTGCGGCTGTCACGCAATGAAGACCCGAACGACAAGGGTCTGCTGGGCGAGAACAACGGCCAGGCCGCCCTGCCCGAAGACCGGATCATCGACGGCGGCTTTCTGGAGCTGGTCCGCTACGGCGTGCGGTCGGCGACGGCCCCGTCCATCCTCGCCACGCTCGGGGAGTATGACGACACCACCCTCGAGGATCGTCTGCGGGTGCGCTACGATTTCGGCCCGGCCGGCGACACCACGCCCGGCTGGCGGCGCTACGGCAACGACGGCTACGGCGAGAACGTCGAGACCGCCGGCAACTACGGCGTCGGCGGCATGACGCCCGGCCAGCGCGGCCGGGTCTGGCCCTTCTTCACCGGCGAGCGTGGCCACTATGAACTGGCGGCCCTGCTGGCCGGCGGAACGCCTGATGCCGCAGCCATCGAGCAGCTGCGCCAGAGCTATGTCCGTGGCATGGAGCGGTTCGCCAACGACGGCCTGATGCTGCCAGAACAGGCTTGGGACGGTGTGGGACGGACCCCGGACGGCTATGTCACCGGAGCCGGCACCAACTCCGCCACGCCCCTGGCCTGGACCCATGCCGAATACCTGAAACTGCTGCGCTCGATCGCCGACCGGGCCGTCTGGGACCGCTACGCTCCGGTCGAGGCGCGCTACGCGCGGTAAAGGACTACGTCCGGGCTTCGGCGGTGATGGTCAGACTCATCGCCGAGGTCTGGCCGGGTTCCAGCCTGACAAGGCCGGTCTCCTCGCCCGCCGGCGCATTGAGGGCATCGGGTGGGTGCGTCACGGGCTCCAGACAGACGAAGTCGCCCCCCGCCGGGGCGAAAACATGCAGCACGGAGGCATTGGCTGAGCCTCGCAAGGTGACCGTCCGGTCTGCATCGGTCAGCCGGGCTACCCCGTCCCAGCCCGCATAGGCGTGATCGACAAAGGGGGCCGCCTCGACGTCGGGTCCGTCGCACCAGTCGAACACAGCGTCGGGTTCCGCGAGGTCGACCGGGATCAGGGCCTCGTCCACGGTCCAGACGCCGGAAGCTTCGAATGAAACCCGGGTCCCCGGACGACGCACGAAATAGGGATGCAGCCCCAGACCCGCCGGCATCGGCCGCTGATCCGCATTCGTCACCGACAGGCCGATGCTCAGCCCCGCCCCGTCAAGGGTGAACCTCTGTTCCGCCGTCCAGGCCCAGGGCCAGTCCGAACGGGGTTGTTCAAGGGTCAGCACCGCCGAAGCCCCGTCGGCCGCTGCAACGCCCCACGGGCGGTGCCAGCCTGTGCCGTGCAGGGCGTGGGGCGCGAATCCGGGCGTCGGCTCCAGCTCGACAGTCAGACCCTCCCACGCGAAGCGCGCCGCCGCGATCCGGTTGGCCCAGGGCACCAGCGGAAAACAGGCGGTCTGCAGCGGGTCGTCCACCCCGGGGGGCGTCGGCCGCAGCACATCCTCACCCCGCCATGTCAGCCGCGTCAGCGCCCCGCCCGACCGGGGGCGGATCTCCGCCGCCCAGTCGCCCCGCGAGAGCGTGATCACCAGCGAAAGAGCGTCGGGGCCAGACCCGGCCGATCGACCCGGACGCGGTACAGACCTCCCAGCGTAGGCTGCTCCGCCCGCCTGTCCGCATTGTTCAGCCAGGCGGTGGTGCAGTACAGGTCCTGCAGATCATCGCCCCCGAACGCCGCCTTGGTCACGGTGACCACCGGCAAGGGGATGTCCGCGAGCCGGGCCCCGGTCGGGCTGTAGCGCGCGATGCCACCCCCATTGAACAGGCTGACATGAAGAATGCCGTCGGCGTCGACGCTGGGGCCATCGGGATAGCCCCCGGTCACGTCCGCGAACACCCGCTTGTTGGTCAGGAACCCGTCGTGATGATCGAAGGCATAGATCCGCTGGAGCGCCGAGTCGTGGTGATAGAGCGTCCGGCCGTCCGGGCTCAGGGCCGGCCCGTTGGTGATCCTGTAGCCGTCGTCATGGCGGGTCAGCACCCCGTCGCGGTAACGGTACAGGGCCCCCGACACCCCTGCCTCGCCGTCGTCCATCGATCCGAACCACAGCGCCCCATCCGGGGAAACGAAGCCGTCGTTGAGCCGGTTCTGGGGCCGCTCCGGCTCCACCTCCGCCACCCGCTCGAACGCCCCGGTCGCCGGGTCGAACCGGTGCAGGCCAGAGCGCACGCCGCAGATCAGGCTGCCGTCCTCGGCCGGCAGGGCGAAACCGGTCTGGTCCGGTGTGTCCCACGACCGTTTCGAGCCGTCGTCGACCCCATAGCGATGCAGTTTTCGCCCCTTGATGTCGACGAACCAGACGCAGCGCTCGCGCGCCGACCAGACCGGGCCTTCGCCCAGTTCGGCCTGAACGTCCCAGACCAGTTCGGCTTGGCTCATGGCGGTCAGCTCCAGCTGTAGGCGGTCTTCTGCTGGGTGAAGAATTCAGCCGCCGCAAAGCCCTGCTCCCGCGCGCCATAGCTCGACTTCTTCGACCCGCCAAACGGCACATGATAATCGACCCCCGCGGTGGCCAGATTGACCATCACCATCCCGGCCCGGGCCCGGCGCTGGAAGTCCCGCGCGTATTTCAGGCTGGTGGTGGCGATGCCGGCCGACAGGCCGAACTCGACCCCGTTGGCGATGGCCAGGGCCTCCTCATAGTCCTTGACCCGGATGGTCGAGGCGACCGGGCCGAAGACCTCCTCGGTATTGATCCGCATCGCCGCCGTCGTGTCGACGATCAGGGTCGGCTGGACGTACCAGCCGGGCTGGTTGAGGTTCAGCCGGTTACCGCCGGTCGCGATCCGGCCCCCGGCCGAGCGGGCGATGTCGATATAGCTGTAGGAGGTCTCCATCTGGCTCTCGGACACGGCAGGCCCCATCTGGGTTGCGGGATCCAGCGCGTCACCGACCTTGAGCGCACTCACCTTCTCTGCAAGCAGGGCGACGAACCGGTCATGGATCCCGTCCTGGACGATCAGACGGCTGGAGGCCGTGCAGCGCTGCCCCGTGGCGAAGAAGGAGCCGTCCAGCGCGATGGCCACTGCCCGCTCCAGATCGGCGTCGTCCAGCACGATCAGCGGGTTCTTGCCGCCCATCTCCAGCTGAACCCGCGCCTGGCGCTCCATGGCCCCCTTGCCGACACTGGCCCCCACGGTCTGGGAGCCGGTGAAGCTGATGCCGTCGATGTCCGGATGGGCGACGATGGCGCGGCCGACGTCACCGTCGCCGATCACCATATTGACCACGCCCCTGGGCAGGCCGGCCTCATGCAGGATGGCGATCAGGGCCTCGGCCGTCGCCGGCGTCGGGCCTGCGGGCTTGATCACCACCGTGTTCCCGAACGCGAGGGCCGGAGCCATCTTCCAGGCCGGGATGGCGATGGGGAAGTTCCATGGCGTGATCAGACCGAACACCCCGACCGCCTGACGATAGGTCTGGATCTCGACGCCCGGCCGGGTCGAGGCCAGGTTCTGGCCATGGATACGCAGCGCCTCGCCGGCGAAATATTTCAGGATGCGGGCGGCGCGGGCCGTCTCGCCGATCCCCTCGGCCAGCGTCTTGCCCTCCTCACGCGACAGCAGCCGCCCGACCTGGTCCTTGCGCTCCATCAGGATGTTGGAGGCGCGGTCCAGAATGTCGGAACGGACCTCGGGAGAGGCCTCGGACCAGGCCGGGAAGGCCGCGCGGGCCGCGGCCACCGCAGCATCGACCTCAGCGGCTCCACCCTTGGGCGTATGGGCCACGACCTCGTTGGTGTTCGAGGGGTTGCGGCTTTCACCCGGCCGGTCGGCGTCCACCTTTTCGCCATTGATCCAGTGGGACAGGTTCAGCGTATCGGTCATGGGTTTCGCCTTGTCGTGAAAGCGGGGCGGCGGGGGAGCGCCACCCCTTCAATTGTCGGACTATTAGATAGGGTCAGCCCTGCATGTCTTCCAGTTCCTTGCCCCGCGTTTCCCTGATGATGGCAAGCACGAAGAAGAAGGAGACCAGGGCGCTGGCCGCGTAGAATCCGTAGGTGAGGGTCAGGCCCAGTCCGGCGGCCATGATCGGGAAGCTCATGGTGATGCCGAAATTGGCGATCCACTGGGCGAAGCCTGAAACCGACAACGCCGAGCCGCGGATCTGGTTCGGGAACATCTCCCCCAGCATGACCCACATCACCGGGCCCCAGCTGAAGTTGAAGAACATGACGTAGACATTGGCCGCGACCAGCGCCAGCAACCCCATTTCCGGCGTCAGGTCCAGAAAACTGCTGCCCAGCGTAGTGGTGGCCTCATAGACCGTGCCGTTGTTCAGCACCGTCCCGGCCTCCAGAACCGTCCCCGTGGCCATGAAGGTGCCGGTCGAGAAGGCGTAGGCCACCAGCCCGAGCGTCAGGGCCATGCCCAGCGATCCGATCAGCAGCATGGGCTTGCGACCGATCCGGTCGATGACCAGCAGACCGGCGATCACCGCCGCGATGGACAGGGCCCCGGACAGCACATTGATCATCAGGGCGTCGTTTTCGCTCAGCCCAACCGACTGCCACAGGACCGCGCCGTAGTAGAAGACGATGTTGATGCCGACCAGCTGCTGGAACACGGCCAGACCGATGCCGGCCCAGACGATCATGCGGACGCCGCCCTTGCTGCGGTCCAGCAGATCCGACAGACGCGGCTTGTGATCCGCCACCAGCGACTGCTGGATCTCGGCGACCTTCTGACCCGCAGCCGTCGGCCCGAACAGGCGGGCCAGAACCTGGGTGGCCTTTTCGTGTTGCCCCTTGATGACGAGGAAACGCGGGCTCTCGGGGATCAGGAACAGGGCGAAGAAGAACACCACCGCCGGGATCAGTTCCATCCAGAACATCCAGCGCCAGGCCGTGAAGCCGAGCCAGAACTCGCTGGTCGATCCACCGGCCGCATTGGCCACGAAATAGTTGGCGAGGAAGGAGAAGAACAGGCCCGAGATAATGGCGATCTGCTGGATCGTCGTCAGCCGTCCGCGCATATGCGCCGGGGCGATCTCCGAGATATAGGCCGGGGCCATGACGCTGGCGGCCCCCACGGCCAGGCCGCCGAGGATGCGATAGACCACGAACTCGGCCGAACTGGTGGCAATGCCCGACCCCCAGGCGCTGATGATGAAGAGTACCGCCGCCAGGATCATCATCGAGCGACGGCCCCAGACGTCTGCCGCGCGTCCGGCGAAGGCCGCCCCGATGGCACAGCCCAGCAGCATGGAGGCGACATTGAAGCCCGTGCCGACCTCTTCCGAGTTGAAGGCCTGTCGCAGGCCGTCCACGGTGCCGTTGATCACTCCGCTGTCATAGCCGAACAGAAAGCCGCCGATCGTCGCCACCAGAACGGTGAGGATGACCAGCCCCATATTGGTTTGTTCAGGCACTCCGGCGGAAACCCCGCCTGTTCCGTTCAGATCCGTCATCCTCTTGTCCTCCCCCTTGGGCTCTTGCGGCCCGATGTGCGGATCGTCGGGTCAGCGCCACCCGGCGTCCACGAAATACTCGTGTCCTGTAACAAAGCGTGCGTCGTCGGACGCGAGGAACAGCGCCATGGCGGCGATGTCCTCCGGCAGGATCCGGCCCTTCAGGCACTGGGCCGCAACGATCTCGGCCTCGCCCTCCGGCGTGTACCATTTCATCTGCCGGGGCGTTTTGACGTTGCCGGGCACGATACAGGCGACCCGCACGCCGTCGACGCCCAGCTCCCGCGCCAGCGCCCGGGTCATGCCCTCGATCCCGGCCTTGGCCGTCTCGTAGATCGACAGGTCCGGCAGACCCAGATGCCAGCTGATCGACCCGAGGTTCAGGATGACACCCTTGCCGGCCTCCCGCATGGCCGGGGCCACAGCCTGGGCGGCGAAATACAGATGCCGCAGGTTCACCGCGATCCGGTCGTCCCAGTATTCGGGCGTGACCTCGCCGAGGGTATGACGATCGTCATTGGCAGCGTTGTTGATCAGCACCTCGATCGGACCGTGCTCGGCGGCGATCGCCGCCAGATGCGTCTTCAGCGCGGCGATGTCGGTCAGGTCACAGTGCCGGTAGACCGGCGACGGGAACAGCAGCGACAGCCGGTCTTCCAGCGCGCGCGAATCCGCATCGGCATAGTCAAGGAACACGACCCGGGCCCCCTGACGGGCGAAGGCTTCTGTGAGCCCCCCTCCGATTCCCGAACCGCCCCCCGTTATGACGACAAGCCTGTTCTTGAGGGACGGATAGACAGCCTTGCTCACGCAGGTACTCCAAGCAGGCCGCGCGCGGCCAGGTTACGCATCAGTCCGGAAATCCCCAGCATCCAGGGCGGTGCCTGTTCGCTGGTCGTGACAGTATTCTCCAGCACGCCCAGCCGGTCAGAGGCGACGCGCACCCGGTCTCCGGGATGGTGGGTAAAGCCCTGCCCCGGCGCATCGCGATCCTGGATCGGGGCGAACATGGTCCCGAGATACAGGGCGAAACCGTCCGGATACTGGTGGGCGGCTCCCACCGTCTGGCCGATCAATTCCAGCGGATCGCGGCTGATCAGACTCATGGAGCTGGACCCGCTCATGACGAAATTGTCGGTCCCGCGCACCTCCAGCGAGATCTCCGCCGAGCGGACATCGTCCATGGTGAAACCATCGTCGAACAGACGCACGAACGGGCCCAGGGCGGCCGAGGCATTGTTGTCCTTGGCCTTGCCCAGCAAAAGGGCGCTGCGCCCCTCGATGTCTCTCAGATTGACGTCATTGCCCAGGGTCGCCCCCACCGCGCGGCCGTCGGCCGCACACAGGATGACGACCTCCGGCTCGGGGTTGTTCCAGGCACTGTCGGCCCGGACGCCGACAAAGTCGCCCCACCCGACCGACGCCAGCACCGGGGCCTTGGTGAAGATCTCGGCGTCCTTGCCGATGGCGACTTCCAGATACTGGGACCACAGACCGTTGGCGATCAGGATGTCCTTCAGCAGCATCGCCTCCGCCGAGCCGGGCCGCACGGCCGACAGATCGGCCCCGACGCGTTCGGCCAGCTGTGCCCGGATCTCGTTGGCCCGCTGGGCGTCGCCCCGGGCGCGCTCCTCAATCACCCGCTCGACGGCCGAGACCGCGAAGGTGACACCCGAGGCCTTCACACACTGCAGGTCCAGCGGCGACAGCAGATGGGTGGCACCTGCTGACGACGCGTCCCAGGAGACGACGAAATCCATCTCGTCCAGCGGGCCGAGGTCGACACCGGTGGCCTGCAACAGACCCGGAGTCGCCACAGCGTCCGCCGTCGTCGGGGCAAAGCCAGAGATATCCAGCACGCGGCCGCCGCGCACCAGAACCGGTGTCGGGCCGTCCGGCAATGCGATCCGACCCAGCAGAAGCGCCTCGCGCCAGTCGGCTGGCAGATGTTCCGTTACGCCCGTCATGTTTCCCCGCCAGGGCCTTCAGCGGCCCGGTCATCTTCTGGTAGCGCTATCATCCGGGAACCGGCACCCCTGTCAAGCAGGGATGCCGGTTTCACTTCAGGCTGACACGGTCAGGGTGACGGACTTCAGCTCGCGCGAGTTGGGACCTGCACTCAGGGTGAAGGTGCCGGGCTCGACGATCCGGTGCATATCCTCGTCCCAGAGCGACAGATCGCGCGGTGTGATCTCGAACGACACCGTCGTCCGGGCCCCCGGCTCCAGCGTCACCCGCTCGAAATGCTTCAGCTCCAGCACGGGGCGAGTAATCGAGGCGTGGTCGTCGCGGACATACAGCTGGACCACCTCGTCGCCGGCCCGCGATCCGGTGTTGGTCACATCCACCTCGACCCGGACGTGCTCGAACCGCCCGATAGTGGCCTTGGCCAGCCGCGGGGCCGACAGGTCGAAGGTCGTGTAGGACAGGCCGAAACCGAACGGATACAGCGGGCTGGTCTCGTCGAACAGATAGCCCCGGCGCGAGGTCGGCTTGTGATTGTAGAAGATCGGCAGCTGGCCGACGTTGCGCGCGATCGACACCGGCAGCTTGCCGCCCGGATTGACCTTGCCGAACAGGACGTCGGCCACGGCATGGCCCGTCTCCTGCCCCAGGTACCAGCCCTCGACCAAAGCGTCCGCCTGTTCCGCCAGAAGATTGACCGACAGCGGCCGGCCGTTCAGCAGCACCACCACCGTGGGCTTGCCCAGGGCGAAGATCGCCCGGGCCAGATCATTCTGCTGGCCGATCAGGTCCAGCGAGGCCCGGTCACCCAGATGGTTGTCCGCCCAGGCTTCACGGCTGGTCTGTTCATTGTCCCCCAGCACCATGACGATGGTGTCGCAGGTCCGGGCCGTGGCCACGGCCTCCTCGATCAGGCGTGCATTGACCTCGGGCGGGACCAGATCGACCGGATCGGCGCTCCACGACCGGCTCTCGGTGATGCGGACCGCCTCGGCGTATTCGACCTCGAACCGGCCTCCGGCCGCCGCCTGCAGACCCTCCAGCACGCTGACGACGTGGCGCGGCACATCGCTGTAGCCGCCGATCGGCGTATCGCGCGCATGGGTCCCCAGCACCGCCAGCCGGCGGATGCGGGCCGGATCCAGGGGCAGAACGCCCTTGTCGTTCTTGAGCAGGGTGATCGCCCTCTGGGCCGACTTGCGCGCCAGGGCGATGGCGTCCGGCGTCTCGGTCAGGGCGTCGGCCCGGCGCGGGTCGACGTAGGGGGTTTCGAACACTCCGGCGAGGAACTTCATCGTCAGCAGCCGCCGGACCGCCGCGTCGATATCGGCGATGTCGACCCGGCCGTCGCGGACCATCTCGGGCAGTTTGATATAGCCTTCGCCGTCCGGCAGCTCGATATCGACGCCGGCCTCCAGCGCCCGCGCCGCAGCCTCCTCGACGGTCCGGAACATCCTGTGTCGCGTGTTCAGCTCGCGGATGGCGAAATAGTCGCTGACCACGGCACCGCGGAAGCCCCACTCCTCGCGCAGCACATCGTGCAACAGCCAGCGGCTGGCGTGGGAGGGTACACCGTCGATCTCGTTGTAGGACGCCATGACGGCCATGACGGGCAGTTCGGTGACGGCCCGCTCGAACGGCGGGAAGAAATTCTCTCGCAGGATCCGTTCCGAGATATTCGCCGGTCCGACGTTGGTGCCGTTCTCCGGCTGGCCGTGCCCGGTCATATGCTTCAGCGTCACCATCACCTTGTCAGGTGCCAGCGGCAGGTATTCACCCTGGAATCCGCGGATGGAGGCCAGCCCCATTTCCGCGACCAGATGCGGGTCCTCGCCATAGGTCTCCTCGATCCGGCCCCACCGGGGGTCACGCGCCACATCGACCACCGGGGCCAGGGCCAGCTGGGCACCCCGGGCCCGCATCTCGCGCGCCGCGACCGAGAAACACTGCTCGACCAGCGCCGGATCCCAGGTCGAGGCCAGGGCGATCGATTGCGGGAAACTGGTCGCGCCGCGCGCGACATAGCCGTGCAGCGCCTCTTCATGCAGCAGCAGCGGAATGCCCAGCCTGGTGTTCTCGATGGCCCAGCGCTGGGCGGCGTTGACGTACTCCGCCGTCTCGCGGCCAGTGCGGTTGACCGCCTCGGCCGCAGCACCCGCCGCACCGTTCTGGCTGGGATCGACGCCGCGCTTGTCCTGCGGCCGCGAGATCTGGCCCAGACCATGCGGGAAGGCTTCGGAGGCACGGGCGGCCACGAAGTCACCCGCCGCATTCTGGATCAGACCCTTGCCCTCCCAGATGCCGATCATCTGGGCGACCTTCTCCTCAACCGACATCCGCCGGAGCAGGTCCTCGACCCGCCGCTCAACGGGCTGGGAGGCATCGCGATAGATCGCGTCACGCGGCGGTTTTTCCGTCTCCTGGGCCGAGGCGACGCCCCGTGTTGCCGCCAGGGCAAAGGCCGAAACGAAACTGGCGAGCACCGTCCGACGACCGAGCGTCAGGGTTCCCGTTGGTGGATTGGTCATGTGCAGTCCTCCCTGATCTCGCCGGTTGATCCCGCGATGATAGCGCTACCACACGATAGGCCGGGATTTCTCAAACGGTCAACGCCAATGATCGGCTATAGGGAAACGTTGCTGTCATCCCAGGTCGTCCATGCCCGTCCCTGCACCCGCGCCGTCCCTCCGTCACCCGAGAGCGGGTGCCGAACGCCTCCACGGTGCCATCGCCCGAAACCTGGGTGTGGCCATCGTTTCCGGCCTGCATCAGCCGGGCGACATTCTCGGCAATGAGATCGAACTCAGCGAACAGCTGGCCGTGTCGCGCAGCGCCTATCGCGAAGCCATCCGCATCCTCTCGGCCAAGGGTCTGGTCGAAAGCCGGCCCCGCACAGGCACCCGGGTCCTGCCCATGGACCGCTGGAACCTGCTGGATTCCGATGTCCTGTCCTGGTTCTTCGAGTCCGAGCCCAGCCCCGTGATCGTCAACGGCCTGTTCGAGTTGCGGATGATCATCGAACCCGCTGCCGCCGCCCTGGCCGCCGTCCGTCGCTCGGACGAGGAACTGGCCCGGATGCGGACGGCCCTTGAGATCATGGAGCGCAAGACCCTCAAGACCGAGGCCGGCCAGTCCGCCGACCGCGACTTCCATCAGGCCGTCCTGACGGCCACCGGCAATCCCCCGCTGGTCAGCCTCGCCTCCACCATCGGGGCCAGCGTGCGCTGGACCACCCTGTACAAGCAGCGCAAGCGCCGCCTTCCGCCGGACCCCATGCCGGAACACTGGGCCGTGTTCGAGGCCATCGCCGCCAGCGACCCGGAAGGTGCCCGCGCCGCCATGCAGGCCCTCGTCGCCCATGCCCTCGAACAGATCGCAGGCCCTACGGGCCCGAAGTCCGCCCGATCGGTTGCAGTTGCGCGAGCCCTCCGCTAATTGTCTGAGTAATATCGGACAGAAGACTGCCTCAATGACCAAACCGCTTCGCTCCCGCGCCTGGTTCGACAATCCCGCGAACCCGGACATGACGGCCCTGTATCTGGAGCGGTACCTCAACTACGGCCTGACGCTGGAGGAACTGCGGTCAGGCAAGCCCATCATCGGCATCGCCCAGACCGGCTCGGACCTCAGTCCCTGCAACCGCCACCACATCGAACTGGCCAAGCGGGCACGTGAGGGCATCCGCGAGGCCGGCGGCATCGCGCTGGAGTTCCCGGTCCATCCCATCCAGGAGACCGGCAAGCGCCCCACAGCCGGGCTGGACCGCAACCTCGCCTATCTGGGTCTGGTCGAGCTTCTGTACGGCTATCCCATCGACGGGGTCATCCTGACCATCGGCTGCGACAAGACTACGCCGGCCTGCCTGATGGCCGCCGCGACCGTGAACATCCCCGCCATCGCCCTGTCCGTCGGCCCCATGCTGAACGGTTGGCACAAGGGCGAGCGCGTCGGCTCGGGCACCATCATCTGGAAGGCCCGCGAGATGATGGCCGCCGGCGAGCTGGACTATGAGGGCTTCATC
Source organism: Caulobacteraceae bacterium (assembly GCA_019748095.1). GTDB lineage: Bacteria > Pseudomonadota > Alphaproteobacteria > Caulobacterales > Caulobacteraceae > Brevundimonas. Next base: position 23,387 of record JAIEQA010000144.1, read on the forward strand.
AACCTCGTCGCCACCTCCGCCCCCTCGGTCGGCTATTGCAACACCATGGGCACGGCCACGACCATGAACTCCCTGGCCGAGGCCCTGGGCATGTCGCTGCCCGGCTCGGCCGCCATCCCGGCCCCCTATCGCGAACGCCCCCAGGTCGCCTACCAGACCGGCAAGCGGATCGTTGAAATGGTGCATGAGGACCTCAAGCCCTCCGACATCCTGACGCCCGACGCCTTCCACAATGCCATCGTGGTCAACTCGGCCATCGGCGGCTCGACCAATGCCCCGGTCCACATCGTGGCCCTGGCCCGTCACGTCGGCCTCGATGTGCCGCTGCAGGACTGGGAGACCCACGGCCACAAGGTCCCGCTGCTGGTCAACCTCCAGCCCGCCGGCACCTATCTGGGCGAGGACTTCCACCAGGCCGGCGGCGTCCCCGCCGTGGTCGCCGAACTGATGCGCCATGACCTGATCCGCGAAGGGGCGATGACCGTCAACGGCCGCACCATCGGCAACAACTGCCGCACCGCCCCGACCATCCTGCCCGACGTCATCCGCACCTTCGAGACCGCCCTGGTCGAGGACGCCGGCTTCCTGGTGCTCAGCGGCAATGTCTTCGACAGCGCCATCATGAAGACCAGCGTGATCGCCCCCGACTTCCGGGCACGCTATCTTTCCAACCCCGACGATCCCGATGCCTTCGAGGGCACGGTGGTCGTGTTCGACGGCTCGGACGACTACCACCACCGCATCGACGACCCGTCCCAGGGCATCGACGAGAACTCCATCCTGGTCATGCGCGGAGCCGGACCTGTGGGCCATCCCGGCGCGGCCGAGGTCGTCAACATGCGGCCCCCCGCCGCCCTGATCAAACGGGGCATCACCGCCCTGCCCTGTATCGGCGACGGTCGCCAGTCGGGCACGTCCGGCTCGCCCTCGATCCTCAATGGCTCGCCCGAGGCTGCCACCGGTGGCAATGTCGCCCTGCTGCGCAACGGCGACCGGCTGCGGGTCGACCTCGGCAAGCGGCGCGTCGATGTCCTGCTCGACCCGGCCGAGATGGCACGTCGCCGGGCCGAGCTGGATGCCGCGGGCGGCTATGCCTTCCCCGCCTCCCAGACCCCGTGGCAGGAGATCCAGCGGTCCATGGTGACCGAGCTGGAGAACGGTGCCGTCCTGGCGCCCGCCGTCCGCTATCACCGGATCATCGACACCCACGGCCTGCCGCGCGACAACCACTGACGCCCTGTCCGACCCTGCAGGCTCAGGGTCGGACAGATGGTCTCACCTCATTGACAGCGTTGTCATCCCCGGCAGATGGCGTTACCGATAGGTCGTCATGCTGAAAGAGCGGCGCCCGGCCGCCTCCCCCGACACGACAGGAAACGCCATGAATCGACCGCCCCTCACCCTCCGCCGCAGCCTCATGCTGTCCGTCGCCGCCGGCCTGCTGATCGCCTGCGCCCCGGTGCCGGCACCGGCGGCCCTGGCGACGGACATCACGCCGTCTGCCTGGCCGGCGGTTCCCGATGCCGGCCTGATCGATGCCGCCGTCGAGGCGCGGATCACCGCCCTGATGGCCCGGATGTCGCTCGAGGAGAAGGTCGGCCAGACCATCCAGGCCGACATCGCCTCGATCACCCCCGAAGACCTGCGCCGCTATCCGCTGGGCTCGGTCCTGGCCGGCGGCAACTCCGGGCCCGGCGGCGATGACCGCGCACCCCGCGAGGCCTGGTTGGCCCTCGCCCAGGCCTTCTACGAGGTCTCGACCGAGACCCGCCCCGGCCACACCCCCATCCCGGTGATCTTCGGCGTCGACGCCGTTCACGGCCACAACAACGTCTTCGGGGCCACCATCTTCCCGCACAACATCGGCCTCGGGGCCGCGCGCGATCCCGATCTGATCCGCCGCATCGGCGAGGCGACGGGACGCGAACTGGCCGCCACCGGCGTGGACTGGACGTTCGCCCCGACGGTAGCCGTGGCCCGCGACGATCGCTGGGGCCGGGCCTATGAGAGCTATTCCGAAGAGCCCGAGGTCGTGGCCGCCTATGCCCGCGCCGTGGTCGAGGGGTTGCAGGGACCCGAAGGCGGCGACGACGGGCTCCAGCCCGGCCGCACCGTCTCCTCGGTCAAACACTATCTGGCGGACGGCGGCACCCAGGACGGCCGCGATCAGGGCGATACCCGCCTGTCGGAAGCCGAGCTGATCCGCATCCACAACGCCGGCTATCCGCCTGCCATCGCCGCCGGGGCCCTGACCGTCATGGCCTCCTTCTCCAGCTGGAACGGCGAGAAGGTCACCGGCCACGAGGGCCTGCTGACCGAAGCGCTCAAGAACCGGATGGGCTTTGACGGCTTTGTGGTCAGCGACTGGAACGCCCACGCCCAGGTCGCCGGCTGTACCAATGACAGCTGTGCCCAGGCCTTCAACGCCGGCATCGACATGTTCATGGCCCCCGACACCTGGCGCGGCCTGTATGACACCACCCTGGCCCAGGCCCGGTCGGGCGAGATCTCCATGGCCCGACTGGACGACGCCGTGCGCCGCATCCTTCGGGTCAAGTTCAAGGCCGGCCTGTTCGACAATCCGGCCCCCGTGGATCGGGTCGGGGCGGGCGACTATTCGGTGCTCGGCTCGCCCGACCACCGCGCCCTGGCGCGCGAGGCCGTGCGCGCCTCCCTCGTCCTGCTCAAGAACGACGACGCCCTGCTGCCCCTGCGGCCGGGTGCGCGCGTGCTGGTGACCGGCGACGGGGCCGATGACATTGGCAAACAGTCCGGCGGCTGGACCATCAGCTGGCAGGGCACCGGCAACACCAATGCTGACTTCCCCAATGGCCAGTCCATCTGGGGCGGCATCGCCGGGGCCGTCCGCGCTGGCGGCGGTCAGGCTGTGCTCAGCGCCGACGGCAGCTTCTCGGAGCGGCCGGACGTGGCCATCGTGGTGTTCGGCGAAGACCCCTATGCCGAATTCCAGGGCGACCGGCCGACGCTGGACTTCACACCGGAGGGACCTCTGGCGGTGCTGCGCCGCCTGAAGGCCGCCGGCATTCCCGTGGTCTCGGTCTTCCTCTCGGGACGGCCGCTCTGGGTGAATCCCGAGATCAACGCCTCGGACGCCTTCGTCGCCGCCTGGCTGCCGGGCAGCGAGGGCGGCGGCGTGGCCGACGTCCTGTTCCGCGCGCCGGACGGGTCGGTGGCCCACGACTTCACCGGCAAACTCTCCTTCTCCTGGCCGCGTCTGGCGAACCAGTACCGGCTGAACGCCGGCGACCCGGACTACACCCCCCTGTTCGCCTTCGGCTTCGGTCGGACCTATGCGGATCGCGGCAACCTTGCCCCCCTGTCGGAAGAGCCGGGCGTGGCCGCCGCCGCCGCGACGTCAGAGATCTACTATGCCGCCGGTCGGGTGCCGGAGCCGTGGGCCCTCGCCCTGCGCGACGCATCCGGCTCGGTGCCGGTGGCGACCGGGGCCAGCCCATCCGGTGCCCTGACCGTCCGGGCCGCCGATGCCAGCGCCCAGGAAAGCGGCCGTCTTCTGAACTGGAACGGCTCCGGCGAGGCTGCCTTTGTGGTGGCGGGGGCCACCGTCGATCTGTCCCGTCAGGCGACGGGCGACATGGCCGTGGCTATGCGCCTGCGGGTCGATACGGCCCCCACCGGGCCGGTCATCCTGTCGGCCGGCTGCGGCACCGACTGCCGGGGCGGGGTCGATATCGCCGCCCTGCTGACGGCCGCCACCGGTCCTGAGTTCCGCACCCTGCAGATCAAGCTCAGTTGCCTGCGCGATGCCGGGGCCGATCTGATCCGCACGGAAGAGCCTGTGGTCCTGACCACCTCGGGACGGCTGTCGATGGTGGTCGAGGACATCCGGCTGGTCTCCAACACCGGCAGCGCGGTCTGTCCCGCCTGAGCTTGAACCTGCCGGTTGCGGTCGCTGCTCAGGCGGCCGCAGCCGGTGTCGCCTCGGGGCAGTAGCGGTCCAGAAACGCCTGATGGCTCGGCAATGCGGCCACGGCGCTGTCAACATTGGCCTTGAGGTCCGAAAGGGCCCGCGCCAGCTGCTCCACCGGCATCTGCCGGGCCAGATGATGATGCGACTGCGGCTCAAGCCCCTGCCCCGTCAGCACCTGCAGCCACGACGCCACCCGGAACAGCTCGTCCTGCCCCTGATAGGCCTGGGCGCTTTCGCCAAACAGGGCCAGCCGTTCGGCCAGGGTGTCGGGAATGCCCATCTCGCGCTGGCGCTGCCAGAACGGCTCGCTGCGGGCATTCAGATGGTAGTGCAGGATGATGAAGTCCCGCACCCCCTCCAGTTCCGCGCGCGACTGGGCATTGTAGCGCGCGACCACGGCCGGGCGGATTCCGTCGAACGGGAAGGCCTGCATCAGACGGGTCAGGGCGGTCATGATCAGGTGGATGCTGGTCGATTCCAGCGGCTCGACGAACCCGCCGGCCAGACTCAGGGCGACGCAGTTGCCCTCCCACGCTTTTTGCCGCCGCCCGGTGCGGAAGCGGATCAGGCCGGGTTCGATCAGGGGCTCGCCCTCGATCGCCCCCATCAGCCGGGCGCGGGCCGCGTCGTCGGACAGGAAGTCCGAGGCATAGACCAGTCCATTGCCGACCCGGTGCTGTAGCGGAATCCGCCAGCGCCAGCCGGCGTCATGGGCGATGGCCCGGGTATAGGGCACGGCCGGCCCGGTCGAGGTCGTCTGCACCGCCAGCGCCCGGTTGGTCGGCAGCCAGTCGCCCCAGTCCTCGAACCCGACGCCCAGCGCACCCTCGATCAACAGCGCCCGGAACCCGGTGCAGTCCAGAAACAGATCGCCCTCGATCCGCTCGCCGCTCTCCAGCACCAGCGCCGCGATCAGACCGTCTTCCGCCTGCCGCTCCACCCGGGCGATTCGGCCCTCGCGACGCTTCAGCCCGCCCGCCTCGCTGCGCGCCCGCAGGTATCGGGCATAACGGCCGGCATCGAGGTGGTAGGCATAGTTGATCCGGGACTCGGGCCCGGTGGCGAACCGCTCCGCCGCCGCGGCCGCATGTTCGAAACAATAGTCGCCCAGTGGACCGGCGACGCCGCGCTCTCGCGCCTCCAGCCAGAAATGCTGGAAATCCCCCATCCAGGTCGACTTGCCGACATCGCCGAAGGAATGGATGTAGCGGTCCTCCGGCCGGGTCCAGCCCTCGAACGAGATCCCCAGTTTGAAGGTCGCGCCGGTCGTGCGCATGAAATCGGCTTCGTCGATGCCCAGCAGGGCATGGAAGGTCCGCACGGTCGGAATGGTCGACTCGCCCACCCCGACGGTGCCGATCTCCTCGGATTCGACCAGGGTGATGTCCAGCAGCCCGCCCAGCTGGCGCGTCAGCACCGCCGCCGCCAGCCAGCCCGCGGTGCCACCGCCGGCGATCACCACACGCGTCCTGCGCTGATCCATCGTCCGCCTCCCCTACCGGTTCAGTTTCTGCAGCACACGCGCCCTCAGCCGCCGCGCCGACCGCTCATCCAGTGGGGCCAGATCACCCCGGGCCGCCTCCGGCAGATGGGCGGCCGGCCGATCCGCCGGGCCGAAGACATAGTAGTCGAACAGCCCCCGCCAGGCCTGTTTCTCCGCCTCCGGCCGGTCGCGCAGGCTCAGCAACCCATGCAACAGGGTGGTCATGGGCGTGTCCATGAAGGCCGGGGTGTCGTTCCACCAGTAGTTGATCATGGCGTTGAACGGCTCCAGCGCCTCGACATTGTGCCACCACAGGGCCGGGTAGAAGAGCACATCCCCCGGCTCCAGATCGGCGATCTCGGCGACCGCCGCCGCACCGGCGTAGAGCGGGAACCGCTCCAGATCAGGGGTCGAGGGATTGACCAGACTGACCACCTGTCCGCCCGGCGTCGGCTCCAGCGGACCGGGATACAGGTTCCCGATCTGGTCGGGCGGGAACAGGGTGAACCGCCGACGGCCCACCAGACAGCAGGCCAGGTTGTTGGACATGTCGAAATGGGTCGCCGCCGTCGTCCGGTTCCCCAGCCAGATGCTGACGGTCGGCGGGGCCTGGCCCTCGGGGGGTGCCGGCAGGTCCAGACCGTTCTCTGCCCCCAGTCCCGGCAAATACAGGTCCAGATCGGTCGAACCGACGTAGAAGGACGGCGGGGCGAGTGTCTCCAGATGGGCCGCGATCATATCCAGACAGGCGCTCAGAGACACCCGTTCGGCAGCGAAATTCAGCCCCTGCAGCTCCGGCCCGTAGAAGAAGCGCCCCCCGACCTCCGGCCCGGCCGTATAGCCCACCACCGGCCGGCCGGCATCGAACCGTTTCAGATAGGCGATGGCCGCAGCAGCACCCTCAAGCCCCGCCCGGGCCAGGGCCCAGTCGACGGCCAGTCCCCGGAAAATGACCGGCCGGTCCCGCGCCAGCAGGTCGGCCAGCGGCGGCAGGCGCTGCGTCCCCTCCACCACCTCGGTTCGCCGCCCGATCATACCGGGCGCAAGGGAGTCATTCTGGCGAGCGGCGGCGCTCATGCCCGCCCCGCCTTGCGGTTCTTCATCCCGATCAACCGGTCCAGATTGCCCAGGGACGAGGCGGCATGGACCGCCGGCACCAGCCAGCCCCCGCGATGCAGCCGCTCCAGGGTGGCCCCGTCCAGCGCATCCAGCCGGTCGCGACGGACGGCGAAGACACTGTCCAGATCATAGCGCTGACCCTCGCCGACGTGGATGTCGATCTCCACCGGCTCCAGCAGCCCGGCCGCCGCAAAGGCCTCAAACAGCGCCGGTGCCGTCTGCACCCCCTCGTACAGGGTCGAGAGAGCGACATTGATGGCGTCCAGATAGGGGCTGGATCCCCCGTGTTTCAGGAACACGGCCTGCCCGTCCGCCGCCCCCACGCGGGGGTCGTCGAGGTCGATATTGACCCGGGCCTGCCGTCCGTCCGGGGCCCCTTCCGCCCCGTGCAGTCCGATCGAGAACGGCCCGCGCCGCTGCACGGCGGGCACATAGCGGGCCCGCCACTCCGGCGGGTCCAGATACAGGTTTTCGTCCCGGTCCAGCCCCAGCAGGGCCACGGACTGGAAGGCCCCGGCCGCATCGCGCCGGAACAGGATGACATACTCCCGCTGGAGCGCCTCGAACTCCGTGGGGAAGACCAGCACCTGGTTGATCGCATCGCCCGTCGCCGGGCCATGGGTCGGCGCGACCCGCAGGTCGGCATGGTCGACATTGTTCAGCAGCACGATGTTCGTCATGGCACGCGCCCTGTCTCCGGCCACCGATCATGGGGGCAATGGGCCGGAGCGGCAAATCACAGACCCCGGACGATCACAGGGCCGCCGGTGACCGGCGGCCCTGTGTCCCGTTCTCCAGCGGTTTCGCCTAGAACCGCATGCGGGCTCCAAGCAGGTAGCGGGGCTTCAGCTCCTGGGCGAACCAGATGTTGCTCTCGTCCCGCCCGTAGGTCCTGACCGACTCGCTGGTCAGGTTGATCCCCTCGAACGACAGGGCGACGCTCTCGGTCAGATCGTAGCTGATGTTCACGTCCAGGGTCCCGAAGGGCTCGGCGAACACAGGGTTCCGGTCGTTGCCTCCCCGGTTGGTCTCGACCAGGAAGGTGTCGCGCCAGTTATAGGCCAGCCGTGCCGAGACCCCGTAGTTGTCGTAGATCAGGGTGACGTTGGCACTGTCGCTGAGCCCCAGCAGGGCGAACTGGTCGATGCTGGGGTCGGCTCCGACATCAATGTCCACATCGCCGTTCACGACCGTATAGGAGGCCGCGATGCCGATGCCGCTGTCGCCGTAGAAATACTGGCCGGCGATCTCGAAGCCGTTGATATTGGCCTCGCGATTGTTGACCGGCGTGGCGACGGCGAATTGGAACAGCGGATCCTGGGCATTGGCCGTGATGTCCACCGCCGCCAGGACCTGATCGACAAAGGCCTGGTTGAGCGAGCCGTTCGGTCCCGTGCGCTGGGCCTGGAACTGGGTCGTGGCCGCCGCGACGTTGCCGCTGTTCTGGATCAGCAGCGCCGTATAGGTGAACAGGTTCACGTCCGAGATGTCCGCGCCCAGCGTGGTCAGCTGGGTCCGGGCCGTACCGGAGCGCGAACCGGCCGCTCCCGAGGAGGGATCGCGCAGATCGAACAGGCTGCGGGTGACCTGACCCTGCCCGACGAAATTACGCACCCGCTTGTCGAAGAAGCCGACGGACACATAGCTGGACGGGGCGAAATACCATTCCGCCGAGAAGTCGATGTTGTCCGACAGCAGCGGCAGCAGGCTCGGGTTACCCGAGTTGCCGGTGGCCACACCGCCGATGGCGGTGGGACGCGGCGGTCCGTTCACGGAGCTGGCCGCAAACAGGTTGCCATAGTCCGGCCGGGCCAGGGTCCGGCTCCACGAGGCCCGGACCTTGACGTCTTCCATGGGCTCGATCGCGAAATCGAACGACGGCAGGATGTTGTCATAGTCGCCCTCGCCGTTGACCGGCTGGACCTGGGACCCGACGATCCGGGTGAAGTCGTTATCGGAGGTCCAGCGGATCTCCGAAGGGACGGCGATCAACGAGGTCGACAGCACATCCGTCTGCTCATAGCGGAGCCCGGCCACCATATTGATCGGCATGGTGCCGACGGCACCTTCCCATGTCAGCTGGCCATAGATCGCGGTCGTCTGTTCCTGGACGACGTTGAAGTCCTGACCCGAGATGGCGACCCGATTGCCGGGGTCGGCGACGGAGTTGAACGGCCGGCCGTCGGCTGCATAGACCGGCGAAAGCGCATTGTAGAGATCGACGGCATTGCCGCGGAAGCCGACCAGCGAGGCCCCCGTGGCACCGGTGTTGAAGCTGTCGAACCGGCAGGTGAGGCAGAACTCTTCCAGCAGTCCGGCGGCGAAGCGGTTGACGTCGCCCGGGTTGCTGATGCCCCAGTCGCCCAGGGTCTGCTGGGTCTGGGTGCGCTGGCTGGTCATCTCCGAGTCGATGTACTCGGCGCCGAAGTCGAACCGGGCTCCGCCACCGAAATCATAGCTGGCGTCGACCCGGATCTCGCTGACTTCCTGACGCTGCTGGGAGGCGTTGGTCCGGGCGACCTGGGTCCCGATATCGCCCAGATCGAGACGGCCGTTGTTGTTGCCGCGCAGGGCATCGTTGATGGTGATGCGCTGAACCGGGATGTCGCCGCTGAAATCGACAGAATGGGCCGCGATCACCGGGGCACCCATACTGATCAGGGTCGAGCTGGCTCCGTTGGACGAGTCAGGCAGACTTTCGGCCGTCGACATATGGCCGTCCACGACGACCGAGAAATTGTCCGTCAGCTGCCAGCGGGCGTTCAGGCCGAAGGACTCCAGCGTGTCCTTGGTGGCCCGGTACTGTTGCTCGAAGCCCGTGTCCTTCACCCCGTTGATGGTCTCCTGAAGGAAGACCGTCGAGGCGACCGCCGCATTGTCGTCGAAACGCACCTGGCCGAACGGCCGGTTGAACCAGTTGGTCTGGTCGGCACGTTCCTCGCTGGTGCGGTTCTCGGCGTACAGGACGTCGGCAGTCAGGACCAGGGTGTCACTGGGCGCCCACTGCACGACCGCCTGCCCGTTGATCCGCTCCCGCTCCGACTCGGAGAAGTGGTAGCGGCTGTCGTTGGGAACCGCGACCAGGGTGTTCGTGCCCGGACGGCCGGTAACCTGGGTCTGGGCATTGACGAAGCCGTTGGCCGGATCGAGGAAGACGTCACGGCGGCGGATGTTCCAGGCGTTCGAGGTCGCACTGGCGGCGGCGCTGTCACGGCTCTGGTAGCTGCCGAACAGTTGCACGCCGAAGGTGCCGTCCTCGTCGCGCCAGCTGACGATGCCCGAGGTTTCCGGCGTGATCGCATCACCGCGGTCGACGCTGGAATCATGCACCGCCTTGACGCCGAAGCTGCCGTTCCAGCCCGGCTCGCGGTTGTCCAGCGGCTGGCGCGTGACGACGTTGATGGTCGCGCCGATCCCGCCCGACGGAATGGCCGAGCGCCCGGTCTTGTAGACCTCCAGCAGGCTCACCGCCTCGGAGGCGATGTTGGAGAAGTCGAACGACCGGCTCGTCGCCGTGGCGAAGTCGACGTTCTGGTCTCCACCCACGGCGACCACATTGGCCGTCGGCAGCTGGCGCCCGTTCAGGGTGACCAGGTTGAAGCCGCCGCCGAACCCGCGGACCGTGACCTCGGAGCCTTCACCGTTGACCCGGTTGATCGAGACGCCGGTGACGCGTTGCAGCGATTCCGCCAGGTTGGTGTCGGGAAACTTCCCGATATCCTCGGCCGAGATGGCGTCCACCACGCCGGACGAGTTGCGCTTGATATCAATCGCCCGGTCCAGGCTGGCCCGGATGCCGGTGACGATGATCTCGTCCACCGCCGTGGCCGCGCCCGGATCCTGGGCCGCAGGCGCAGTCTGCGCCGCCGCCAGACCGGGCAGGGCCAGTCCGGTCAGCAAGGCCAGCGCGGAGCTCGAGCGCCCAAGCGCCGTCAAAAACGACATTCCCCTCATGTTTCCCTCCGCGTCAGCTGAGCCGACGTCATTGTTTTATCGGGCGACCGAAGAGCCGCTCCGAGGGTAGGCTCTCAGCGTTGTCCTACGCTGTCAATGGCAATGATAGCGCTACCGCAATTGCAAATCGTGATGTGGCCGCCGTAGAAGCAGGTTTCACCGGGCCGCCGGAGCCGGACCGCCCGGCACATGGCTCCCGACGGTTCAGGAAAGCGCATCTGTGACAAGAGGTCTGCGACGCACCACCATGGTGGACGTCAGCCGTCACGCGGGCGTCTCGATGAAGACCGTCTCGCGGGTCCTGAACGACGAACCCAATGTGACCGACGAGGTCCGCCGCCGGGTTCGTGCCTCGGCGGAGGCGCTCAACTACCACCCGAACGTCCTGGCCCAGGCCCTGGTCCGGCGCCGGTCGCACCTGATCGGCCTGGTCTATGAAAATCCCTCGCCCAGCTATGTGGTGGAGCTCCAGATGGGCGTGCTCGAGCGCCTGCGCACCGAGCGCTACCGGCTCGTGGTCATCCCCGTCTCGTCGGTGTCCGAACACGAGGCCGAAGTCGTCGGCTGGCTCCGGTCTGCGGCCCTCGACGGCGTCGTCCTGGCTCCCCCCGCCTCGGACAATCTGCGCATCCTGGCCGATCTGACCGCCGCCGGAATCCGGTTCGCCCGGATCGCCCCCACTCACGACATCGACCTGGGCCCCGGCAATCTGCTGGATGATGTCATCGCCGCCCGCGAGGTGGCCGCGCATCTGCTGGACCTGGGGCACAGGGACATCGCCGTCATTCTCGGCGACCCGACCCATGCCTCGACCGCCATGCGCCTGCAGGGGTATCAGCAGGCCTTCTCCGCAGCCGGAGTGACACTGCGGACCGACCTCATCGAACAGGGCCTGTTCACCCGGCCCAGCGGCCATGCGGCGGCGCTACGCCTGCTGGCCCGGACGCACCGGCCGACCGCCATTCTGGCCCAGAACGACGACATGGCCGTCGGAGCCCTCATGGCGGCGCGCGAACGGGGCCTTGACGTCCCTGCCGACCTGTCGATCGCCGGCTTCGATGATTCCGAAGTCTCCCGGATCGCCTGGCCGTCGATCACCACGGTCCGCCAGCCGGTGTTCGAGATGGCGGTGTCCGCCGCCGACATGGTGCTGGCCCAGCTTGAGGGCGAACCCGTCCGCGCCCGCCAGGATCACCCCCACCAGTTGATCATTCGGGAATCGACCGGCCCGGTGCCTGCGGAGCCCCGGGCGCGCGCGGTCACAGGGGCCGCCTGATCCCCTGCACCAGAAGGCCGCCGCCCACCGCCAGAACCGCAGCCAGGGCGAACATGCCCGGAAGGTTCCACCCCTGTGCCCCCAGCAGCAGGATCCCCGCGAGGGGAGCCACCACCTGGGGCAGGGTCACGGCGATGTTCATGACCCCCAGGTCGCGCCCGATTCGGGCTCGCACCGGCAGGACCTGGGCGATCAGGGCCTGATCCGTGGTCGAGAAGATCCCCACCCCGACGCCATAGATCACCTGACCGACGAGGGGTCCGGGCCAGGCGGGAAAGACGGCCAGCACCGCGCCGCCGGCGGCGATGAACAGGGCCCCCGCGGTCACGAAGCCCTTGCGCCCGCCCAGACGGTCCGAGGCCAGTCCCGCAGCGAATCCCGAGACCAGCGCCGCTGTCGTCGAGGTCGCGATCAACAGGCCGAGGACAGCCTCGATCCTCAGGCCAGGCAGTCGGGCGGCCACATCGCTGTGGGTCTGAAGATAGAACAGCAGATACAGGATAT
>JAIEQA010000029.1 GCA_019748095.1 Caulobacteraceae bacterium
GTCGAGGGCGGTGCGGACGCCGTCGGCCATGCCGTCGCGGCTGCCGCAGACATAGAGGGCGGCGCCGTCGGCGATCCAGCGGCGGAGCTCGGGGGCGGCTTCGGCGATGACCGACTGGACATAACGGCCGTCGCCGGGGTCGCGCGAGAAGGTGCGGTCGAGGCGGGTGAGGATGCCCGAGGCCTGAAACGCCTGCAGGTCGTCGGCGTAGAAGGCGTCGGCGGCGGCGGTGCGCTCGCCGAACATCAGCCAGACGGGGGCGGGGCCTGAACCGGTCGCGGCGGCGGCGGCGCGGGCCTTGAGGTGGGCGCGGAGGCCGGCGATCCCGGTGCCGTTGCCGATCAGGATCAGGGGGACGTGGGGCTCGGGCGCGTGGAAGGCGCGGTTGGGGCGGAGACGCAAGCGGACGGTGTCGCCGGGGGCGAGGGTCTGGGTCAGCCAGCCGGAGCCGAGGCCGGGGGTGCCGTCGGGGTGGCGCATGAGCCGGACCAGCAGCTCGACCCGGCCGTCGGCGGGCAGGGAGGCGATGGAATAGTCGCGGCGGACGGGGTCGGTGGGGGTGGGGCCTGTCGGGGTGGGGATGGTGATCTCGGCGATGTCGCCGGCGACCCAGTCCAGCGGGCCGTCGTCGACGGGTTCGAAGGCGAGGGACCAGGCGCCCTCGCCGGGGCTGCCGGGGTTCATCAGGCGGCGCTCGACGAGGCGCCAGGGCGTGGGCTCGTCGAGGTGGATCGCGGGGGCGGCGGCGGCGGGTGTCCCGGTCAGGGCCGCGACCTCGGCCTGCCAGAAGGTGACGGCGGCGGGGTCGCCGTTGTCGATCTCGACCCGGTCGAACAGGGGGGTGGCCCCGGCGGTCTTCAGCCAGCCGTCGAGGGCGCGGCCGAAGGCGCAGTAGTCGCGGTAGCTGCGGTCGCCCAGCGCCAACAGGCCGTAGCGGAGGCCCGACAGGTCGGGGGTTTCGCCCATGACCCTGCGCACGAAGGCGGCGGCGCAGTCGGGGGCGTCGCCCTCGCCGGTGGTGGAGGCGACGAAAAGGACCCGGTCGGCGGACTTCAGGGTCGGGGCGTCGAGGTCGGTGAAGGGCAGGATGCGCGCGGGCTGGCCGCCGGCGATCAGGGTGGCGCGGGTCAGGGCGGCCAGTTCGTCGCCGAAGCCGGTCTGGCTGGCGACGGCGATCAGGATCTCGCCCGTGGTGGCGTCGGCCGGCGGGCGGCGGCGGGCGCGCCACAGGATCCACAGGGTGCCGGCCAGCCACAGGCCGACGGTGACGGCCGCCCAGAGCCAGCGGATCGGATCGAGGGTCACGCGGACGGGTCCTCGTCTTCCATCAGGGCCCGGAAGGCGGGGGTCAGGTGCTCGGTCACGCCCCGGGGCGTGCGGGTCAGGACCTGGGCCGCCAGACCGTGGGCGGTGGCGAGGTCGGTGGCGTCTTCCGGGCCGAGCACGGTCAGGGCGGTGGCCCAGGCGTCGGCCATCATGGCGCTGGTGTGGAACACGGTCACCGAGGCGACGCCATTGGTGATGGGGTGGCCGGTGCGGCCGTCGATCGTGTGGGGATACAGATAGCCGTCGTGGGCGAAGGCGCGGCGCCAGTCGCCCGAGGTGGCCACGGCGAGATCGGCCAGGGCCGCGACGGTGCGGGGCACGGGGCCAGCGGGAGGGGAGGCTCCGGGCGGGGGCTCCAGACCGATCCACCAGGGCTGGCCGTCGGGCTTGACCCCGGCCCCGCGCAGCTCGCCGCCGATCTCGATCAGGTGGGAGGTCGCGCCGAGGCGGGTCAGGGCCTCGGAGATGCGGTCGACGGCGTGGCCCTTGGCGATGCCGGACAGGTCCAGACGCAGGCCGCCGGGCTGGAGGGCGGCCCCGGCTGTGGTGTCGAGCCGGAGCCTTTGCCAGCCGGAGACGGCGAGGGCGGCGGTGACCTCGGCGGCGGAGGGCAGGGCGGCGTGCTCCGGGCGCAGGCCGGGGGGGCCGAAGCCCCACAGGTCGACCAGGGCCCCCAGGGTGGGATCGACCGCGCCGTCGGTGTCGTCGGCGAGGTCGAGGGCGGCTTCCAGCACGGTCCAGAAGGCGGCGGACAGGACGACGGGGCCGGCGGGGGCGGTGTTGAAGCGGCTGATCTCGCTGGTGGGGTCCCACGGGCTGAACAGGGCGATGACCGTGTCGAGCTCGGACTGGATGGCGGCGGTCAGGCCGGCCTCGGTGGCCCCGGGCGGGGCGACCAGCCGGACGCTCCAGACCGTGCCCATGGTGTCGCCGGCCAGCGACCAGACCTCATGGCCGGGCGGCTTTTCAGGCGCGCGCTCGAGGGCGGGCACGAGGACGCGGGTGTCGTCCCGCTCCGGGGCCGGGGTGAGGTCCAGCGGGGGCGGGGCCCCGCGCGATCCCCGGGTCAGGGCAGGACCTCCAGAACGGCGGTGTACTGCATCGACTGTGCCGGGGCGGTGCCGGCGGCCTCGGCGCGTTGACTGGTGTTGAGCCAGTACATGCCGGCCTCGGGCCAGGTGACGGTGAAGGTGCCGTCGGCGCCGGTGCGGACGGTCATCTCCCCGGGGTTGTCGCGGTAGCGCAGGCCGCCGCGGGCGACGGTGACCTCCATGCCGGCGGCGGGCTGGCCGTTGTTCAGCAGGGTGAAGGTGGCGGCCTCGCCGGCGACCAGATCGTTGGGGTGGGTGACCGGCACCATTTCCAGACCCTGGCCGGTGGGGGCGAAGACGGTTTCGGTCGGCGCACCGAGGGTGATGAAGGTCTCGAGCCGGTTGTTGTTGACCTGGGCGCTGACGTTGGTGGCACCGGCGGGGATGGCAGTGGCGAAATCGGCCGCCGATCCGCGCCAGCGCTGGGTCTGGCCGTTCAGGCTGTAGCTGGCCGACATGCCGGCCGAGACATTGGCGACCTTCCAGGTGCCGGGCTTGTCGATGTGGACGTCGAAGGTCGAGCGGTAGGCACCCTGCATCAGATTGGCCGCCGCGCCGGTGGTGCCGTCGGGGGCGAGGATGACGAGGCTGGCGGCGCTGAGACGAAGGGGGGCGTGGTCGGCGATGAAGACGCCGTTGGAGGCTCCGGCGTCGAAGCCCACCCAAGCGGCGTCACCGGACAGGATGGTGGAGGAGGGCATCATCCAGCCGCGGTGCGCCTGGGCCGACAGGGGGGCGGCGAGGGCGGCGACCATGGCCAGGGCGGGCAGGGCGAACTTTTTCATGGGGGCGATCCTTAGCGGGTGACGGCGACGCGGACGGCGCCCAGTTCTGAGGTTCCGGCGGCAGAGGCGCTGTTGGCGGCCCCGCCCCAGGTGAAGGGCAGGCGGATGACCTCGCGGCCGCCCTGTTCGCGCGCCGCCTCAATGACGACATTGTACTGGCCGGCCGGGAGGCTGGAGAGACGGGCCCCGGAGACGGTCACGGTCTGGCGACCCGGAGCCCGGGTCGGGCCGGTGACGCCGTCGATCGGCAGGGCCATGGCGCGGCCGCCCTTGCGCCACCAGGTGCGCACGTCCTTCAGATAGTCCTCGCCCCGGCCCTCACCGCGGCCCGTGTCGCCGGCCTCGTACCAGAGGGCGATGGTCCGCACGGCGGTCTGGTCCGGCTGTTCGATCCAGACCGCGACATAGGGGCGGTGATAGGCGGCGGTGCGGATGGTCGGCACATCGAGGGTGACGGTCAGGTCAGCAGCGACGGCAGGCGCGGCCATCGCGCCGGCGGCTGCGGCCAGGATCAGGGGCAGGGGACGCATGAACGAACTCGTCAGTGAATGAACAGGAGGGCGATGACGACGGGGATGGCGATCCCGAGCCCGACGAGGGGCCAGGTGGAGGCGCGGTTTTTCGCGTGCAGCCACAGCAGGGTCAGGCCGGTGACGGCAAAGACGATGCAGGCGACGGCGAAGACATCGATGAACCAGTACCAGACCGGGCCGGTGTCGCGGCCCTTGTGCAGGTCATTGAGATAGGCGACCCAGCCGCGCGTCGTCGTCTCGCGCACCGCCTCGCCGGTGGCGCGGTCCAGCGTCAGCCAGCCGTCGGCCCCGGGCCCCGTCAGGGCGACATAGATCTCGTCCGGGGTGGTCTCGGTGGCCCGGCCGGCGATGGGGGCCTTCAGTTCATCGGCGGCCCAGCGGGCGATGGCGTCGGGCACCGGGTCGGTGGTCTCGGCCGGGAAGTCGGCCAGCCGGTCCAGCAGGGGGCGGGGCAGGGTGGCGGTGGTCTCGACCGTGACGGGGTCCGCCGGAATCTGGGCCGCATGGTTCAGGGTGATGCCAGTGACGGCGAACAGCAGCATGCCGGCCAGGCTGAGGCCCGCCGAAATCCAGTGCCAGCGGTGCAGTTCCTTGAGCCAGAAGGCGCGAGCGCCATTGACCGGGCGGGGGCGCGGGGCGGGCGGGGTGGCGGGTTCTGCGGCGGCGTCGGTCACGGCCGGGCTTTGCCACATTCTGCGAATGATTTGCAAGAACTCTTGCGGGAGAAGCGTTCCGCAGGTCCGGAGCTCAGTCGGCGGCGGACTGAAGCCCCGGCAGGGGGGACAGGCTGGCGAAGTCGCCCGGCGTACCGTCGCGGCGCGCAGCGATGGCCGCCAGAATGTCGGCCGTGTTCCAGATCGACCCCTGCATGAGCGCGGCCCATTCGAGCCCTTCGGCCACCGTATGGTCGCGGGCATAGATCAGCGCCGCCTTTGAGCCCGAGATGGCCAGAGGGGCTCTGGCCGCAATGCGCTGCGCCATGTCCAGGGCCACGGCGACGACGGCCTCGGCGTCAGCCGCGACGGCATTGACGAAGCCCAGCCGCTCGGCGCGGTCGGCGTCCAGTCTTGTGCCCAGATAGGCCAGTTCGCGCACCACGGCGTCGGGCAGGAGCCGGGGCAGGCGCTGCAGGCTGCCGACATCGGCCATCATGCCGATGTTAATCTCCTCGATCCGGAAATACGCCTCGCGCGAGGCCAGCCGGAGGTCACAGGCCGCGACCATGTCCAGTCCGGCCCCGACGCAGGCCCCCTGGATGGCCGCAATGACCGGAAACCGCACCCGTTCCAGGGCGGTCAGGGCGTCCTGAAGGTCCCGGGCGGCCTGATGAAAGGCCTGACGCTGGCTGGCCGTGTCGGTCTGGAGGATGGCCCCGCCGGAGAAGACCGAGATGTCCATTCCGGCGCAGAAATTGCGGCCTTCGCCCGACAGGACCAGGGCCCGGACCTCGCCCGTGGCGTCGAGCGCCTTCAGGGCCGGGCCGAAGTCGCGCCAGAACGCCATGTTCAGGGCGTTCGAGACCTCCGGTCGGGTCAGACGCAGATGGGCGACGGGGCCGTCGCGGGTGATCTGGAATGCGGTCATGTCAGCCTGCGGCCAAGGGCCGGGAGATCTCCCGACGGTGCCGCCGTATTCCCCCGAATGCGCCCTGTCGCCAAGGGTGATTCGGATTTTGCTTACCATGACGTTTTCGGTTCACGGCCCCGAAACCCTTTGCCGATAGGGGTAAATAGCCATGAAATTCGCCCGGTCAGGATCCATTAACGTTCATATTACGCATTAATACGTACGGGTGGGGGGTGCAGAATATACCGATCGTTGACCATTGGCCGTTACTGCTGAGCTCCCAGTCGAGTCCCCCGAGAGCCAGGCTTTGAAAGCCCCGGTCATGGAAAAAGAACGTGAACACCAACTCTAAACAACCGCGACAGAACTTGCGGTTTCTGGTCCTGGTTGCCGCTGCAGCGGGGGTGACCTCGGCGGTCCCGGCCCTGGCCGATCCCGTCTCGGGCCAGATCGGTATCGCCAGCCAGTATCTGGGCAAGGGCCTCGGCAAGAGCGATGAGGATCCCGCCCTGTTCGGCTCCGTGCGCTGGGACTCGAACGGCTTCTACGCCAACGGTTTCGCCTCGCAGGCGGCCTCGTCCAGGGGGGCTGACGCCGAGGTCATCGTCGCGGCGGGCTATGCGCGCGAGATCGGCGACTGGGGTTTTGACGGCCAGGTCATGTACCGCGAGATGCTGAACGAGACCAATGGCGTCGACAGCGGATTTGTCGAATGGCAGGGCGACATCTCGCGCAAGCTGACTGACCGGCTCTCCGCCCGGATGCGCTTCAACTATGCGTCCGACACCTATGGTGCCGGTGAAGAGGCGTGGTGGACCGAGGCCCAGGCCACGATCACCCTGACGTCGAAGGACAAGCTGAGCGTAGCCTATGGCATGCGCCGCATCGACAACGGCACCGACTACGACGCCTGGAACATCGGCGTGAAGCACAAGATTTCGCCGGCCGTTTCGGCAGACTTACGCTGGTACGACACCGACGGTCACGAGTTCGGCAGCCGCTACGAAGGCCGTCTGGTCGCCTCCATCGCCTACAGTTTCTAAGCCCGTCGCGGGCCCCCAAGGATCGCAGAATGAAATTGTCCAACTGGAAAATCGGTCAGAAACTCGCGGTGGCGCTGGGTCTGCTGGCGTTCATGACGGTGGTCATCGGTGGTTTCGGCGTTTACGAACTGCGGACCGTCGAGGCGGCGCGCGCCGATGTGTCGACCCAGACCAACAACCTTGCCGGTCTCCGGGAAGCGCGTTTTTACATGGCGCGTCAGGAAAACAGTTTCCGCGGGTTTCTGATCAGCGGCGATCCCTATTATCTCGAGCGCCTTGCCGCCCATTACGACAGCTTTGCGAAGACGATCGCAGAGGCCGGGGAGGCCTATGGGTCTGACCCGGACGCTGTGGCCCGGTTGCAAGCTACCGAGACGGCGGCGGCGGCCTGGTACGCCTTGGTCGATGGCGCCGCCAAGCGTATCCAGGCCGGTGAGGACCGGAGTCTGGGCGCAGCCCTCGTCGCCAACGACGGTCCGGCCGATCGCGCCATGGCGCCGGCCGAGGAGGCGGTGGAGGCGCAGATCGAGAGCGCTGTCGCCGCCCGGACCGCCAAGAATGACTACCTGACCAAAGTGGTCGAGGAGGCCACCCTTTTCCTGATCATCGGGGCGGTCCTGACGACCCTCGTTGCCGGCCTGCTGGGCTGGGTGATGATCCGTGCGATCAGTGCGCCGCTGGTGTCCCTGACCGGGGTCATGGAGAAGCTCGCCGCCGGCAACCTGAGTGTGGATGTCGGCAACCTAGACCGCCTTGACGAGATCGGTGCCATGAGCCGCTCGGTGCAGGTGTTCAAGGAGCAGGCGGTGGCGCTGGAGTCCTCCAACGTGGCCGTCAACGATGCGCGCACGACCGCCGAGCAGGCGCGTCAGAAGCAGGCCGATCTGGAGGCCGAGGTGGCCCGCCAGCAGAGCGAGATCGTCAGCGAGACCGCAGCGGGCCTGAGCGCCCTGGCGGCCGGTGATCTGGCCCACCGGATCACGGGAGACTTCCCCGGCGAGTACGCCCGTCTGAAGACGGACTTCAACGTCGCCATGGAGAAGCTGGAAGAGGCGATGGGCGTCATCGGGGCCAACGCCTCGGCGATGCAGTCGGGGGCCGGCGAGATCAGCCAGGCCGCCGACGACCTGTCGCGCCGCACCGAACAGCAGGCGGCGACGCTTGAGGAAACGGCCGCCGCACTGGATCAGATCACCGCCACCGTCAAACGTACGGCCGAAGGGGCCGAGCGGGCCGGTACGGTCGTCGTCGGGGCCAAGGCGGCCGCCGAGAACAGCGGCCTGGTGGTCGGCAAGGCCGTCGCCGCCATGGGAGAGATCGAACGGTCTTCCGACCAGATCAGCCAGATCATCGGTGTGATCGACGAAATCGCCTTCCAGACCAACCTGCTGGCCCTGAACGCCGGGGTCGAGGCCGCCCGCGCCGGCGATGCCGGCCGCGGCTTCGCGGTCGTCGCCTCCGAGGTCCGGGCCCTGGCCCAGCGGTCGGCCGAGGCGGCCAAGGAGATCAAGGGACTGATCGCGGCCAGCAGTGGCCACGTGAAGGATGGGGTTGGCCTGGTCGGTGAGACCGGCGAGGCCCTGACCGCCATCGTCGACCGGGTGGCCGAGATCAATGGCCTGATGGCCGAGATCACGGCCTCGGCCCAGGAACAGGCCACCGCGCTGAGCCAGGTCAATACGGCCGTCAACCAGATGGACCAGACCACCCAGCAGAACGCGGCCATGGTGGAACAGTCCACCGCGGCCAGCCACAACCTGTCCCAGGAAGCCGGGGAACTGGCGGCCCTGGTCGGCAAGTTCCATGTCTCCGACCAGAAGCGCAGCGGCGGCAAGTCGGGTCGCGGCAAGCCCAATCCGGTCCGTCAGGCCCAGTCGCGCATCGCCGACTTCGCCCGTGAGACCAGCCATGGTTCGGCCCCGGCCCCGGCTCCGGCCCCGGCCTATCAGCCGGAACCGGCCCCCGCCCGTCGCGCGGCCGGAGGCGGTGCCGCAGTCTCCCTGGCCCACAGCAATGAACCCCAGTGGGAGCAGTTCTGATGGATTTCACGCCGGCCGACGTTTTCGTCCTTCCGGGGCGAATGGACGCCTCAACCCTGACCCAGACGCATGCGGACCTGATCCAGCGCCGCGGGACCGACCTCGACATCGAGGCCTCCCAGGTGGACCGCTTCGGGGCCCAGGCGCTGCAACTGCTTCTTTCAGCCATCGCCACATGGCGAGACGACGGTTTTCGACTGCGGATCGTGGATCCCAGCGACGCCGTCCGGACGGCTTTCGATCAACTCGGCTGTGCGCCGATCCTCAATGCCCAAACGGAGATTGCAGCGTGAGCATGGTCATATTGACGGTCGATGATTCCCGCACGATGCGGGACATGCTTCGACTGGCCCTGGCGGGCGACGAGTTCGAGGTGGTTCAGGCTGTCGACGGTCTGGACGGCCTCGATGTGTTGGGGCGCAATGATCCGGATGTGATCATCACCGACATCAACATGCCCAATCTCGATGGCTTCGGCTTTATCGAGGGCGTCCGGCGGACCGAGCGGCATCGCTCGACCCCCATTCTGGTCCTGACCACCGAGAGCGACGGCGCCAAGAAGCAGCGCGCCCGCGACTCCGGTGCCACAGGCTGGATCGTGAAGCCCTTTGATCCGGTCAAGCTGATCGAAGCCATCCGTCGCGTCGCAGCCTGAGGATCAGCGTATGGATCCGATGGAGGCCATCAAGGCCACGTTCTTTCAGGAATGCGACGAGCTGCTCGGCGATCTTGAAGCCGGTCTGCTGACACTGGAGACCGGTGACGGTGATTCCGAGACGGTGAATGCCGTTTTCCGGGCCGTCCACTCGGTCAAGGGTGGTGCAGGTGCCTTCGGTCTGGAGCCGCTGGTGCGGTTCGCCCACGTCTTCGAAACCACCATGGACATGGTGCGCAGTGGCGCTCTGGCCCCGGATCCGGACGTCATCAAGGTGCTGCTCCGCGCCGCCGACCATCTGGCCGACCACGTCAGTGTGGCCAAGGGCAACGATACGCCGCTGAGTGGCGAGGAAGGCCTCGTGGCGGAACTGGAGGCCCTGTCTTCGGGGGGCGGCGTCGCTGCGGCCGCGCCCGCACCGGCACCTGCGGCCCCCGTGGTCATGGATGAACCCGACTTCGGCTTCAGCCCGATGATGATTTCGCTGGACGACGGCCCCGTGGACGCGCCCGCCGGTGTTCCGGACTGGCGTGTGTGCTTCACGCCCAAGGACGTGATGTACCGCAACGCCAACGACGCCCTGCCGTTGATGCGCGAGCTGTCGCGCCTCGGCCCGGTGGTGGTCGAGTGCGATATCGATCAGGTGCCGCATCTGGACGCCCTCGATCCGCTTGGCGCCTATCTGACCTGGACGGTCACGCTGACGGCCCCCGATGTGACGCGCGAGCGCATTGTCGACGTGTTCGAATTTGTCGACGGCGACTGCCTGTTCAGCGTCGAGCCCGTTGAGGCCGCGCCATCGGAGGTGTCCTTCGTCATGCCGGATCTTGAGCCCCTGATCCCGACTGCTCCGGACGAGCCGGAGCCTGTGGCCGCTGCGGCCCCGGCTCCTGTGGCCGCCCCGGCTGCCGCTGCGGCCACCGCCGCCGCCGCCGCCGACGCGCCGGCTGCCGAAGGGCGGACCAGCGAGGCTGCGGCCCCGACGATCCGCGTGGATCTCGACCGGGTCGACCGCCTGATCGATCTGGTGGGCGAACTGGTCATCAACCAGGCGATGCTGGCCCAGCGCGTGATGGAGTCGGGCGTGGCCCGGTCCTCGAACATCGCCCTCGGTCTGGATGACCTGGAGCAGCTGACCCGCGAGATCCAGGACAGCGTCATGGCCATCCGGGCCCAGCCGGTGAAGTCGGTGTTCCAGCGCATGCCGCGTCTGGCACGCGAGGTCGCCGCCATGACCGGAAAGCGCGTGCGTCTGGTCACCGAAGGGGAGGGGACCGAGGTCGACAAGACCGTCATCGAACGCCTCGCCGAGCCGCTGACGCACATGCTGCGCAATTCGATCGACCATGGCCTCGAGACCCCCGAGGAGCGCCGTGCCGTCGGCAAGCCCGAAGAGGGCGTGGTCAAGCTGGCGGCCATGCACCGGTCGGGCCGGATCGTCATCGAGATCTCCGACGACGGGAAGGGCATCAACCGCGAACGCGTGCGCGACATCGCCATCAAGCGCGGGCTGATCGAGGCTGACGCCTCCCTGAGCGACGAGGAGATCGACAACCTGATCTTCGCGCCGGGCTTCTCGACGGCGGCGACGATCTCGGACGTGTCGGGCCGCGGCGTGGGCATGGATGTGGTCAAGCGCTCCATCCAGGCCCTGGGCGGACGGATCACCATCGTCTCCAAGCCGGGTGTGGGATCGACCTTCACCCTCAGCCTGCCGCTGACCCTCGCCGTCCTGGACGGGATGGTGGTGACGGTGGGCGAACAGACGCTGGTGGTGCCGATCACCGCCATCGTCGAGACGCTGCAGCCCAAGCCCGGCGACATCCAGGCCCTGGGACCCGAGGGCTTCGTGCTTTCGGTGCGCGGCGTCTATGTCCCCATGATCGATGTGGCCGAAGCCATGGGCTGGACGGACAGTGCCTCGACCGGGACCGGCGTCACCCTGCTGGTCGAGAGCGGCGTGGGGGGGCTGGCGGCCCTGACCGTCGATGCGATCCAGGGCCAGAGGCAGGTCGTGATCAAGAGCCTCGAGCTGAACTACCAGCAGGTCGACGGGATCGCCGCTGCCACCATCCTCGGTGACGGGCGGGTCGCGCTGATCCTGGACGTCGATGCGATCATCAGCCTGCGCAAGCGGGCCGCGCCGCAGCCTTCACCACAACTTGCCAT
This sequence comes from Caulobacteraceae bacterium, assembly GCA_019748095.1. Classification (GTDB taxonomy): domain Bacteria; phylum Pseudomonadota; class Alphaproteobacteria; order Caulobacterales; family Caulobacteraceae; genus Brevundimonas. The sequence goes on from JAIEQA010000029.1 coordinate 11,208, forward strand.
CGCGAGCTGATCCATGTCCGTTATGCCCTCAGCCACCACGTCCGCCGAACAGCGCGAGCTTGTGGCCTTCCGCATGGGCGCTCAACAGTACTGCGTTGATATCCATTCGGTTCTTGAAATCCGGGGCTGGGCCCACGCCACCCAGCTGCCGCTGTCACCCTCCTATGTCCGCGGCGTGATGAACCTGCGGGGAACGGTGCTGCCGGTCATCGACCTCGGGACCCGCCTCGGGATCCCGGTCAGCCCCCCGTCGGCGCGCCACGTCATCATCGTCGCGAAGATCGAGCGCAAGACCGTCGGCCTGCTGGTCGAGGCCGTGTCCGATATCCTGACCGTGGGTGAGGAGCTGATCCAGCCGACCCCGGACATCGCCTGCGAAACCGTGCGCGCCTTCGTCCGGGGCATCATCCCCGTCAACGGCGCGATGATCAGCCTGCTGTCGCTTGATGGATTGCTGCCCGACGAGATCATGCAGGAGGCCGCGTGAGCGCCCTTGCCGCAGAATCGACGCCGACAGACGGCGAATTCCCGTTCACCACGGGCGATTTCCGCGCGATCGCCGACCTGCTGTACAAGGCTTCGGGTATCCATCTGGCCGACGCCAAGGCCACGCTCGTCTATTCGCGGATCGCCAAACGGGTCCGCAAGCTGGGGCTGGACAGCTTCAAGTCCTACTGTGATCTGCTGCGTTCCGATCCGGATCATCCGGAACACGCGGCCATGCTCAGCGCCCTGACGACGAACGTCACGCGCTTCTACCGCGAGCCTCACCATTTCGAGCACATGGCCGCCGAACTGCTGCCGCCCCTGATCGCCCGGGCCCGGGCCGGTGGTCGGGTCCGGCTGTGGTCGGCCGGCTGCTCGGCCGGTCACGAGCCCTATTCCATGGCCATGACCCTGCTGGAGGCCTTCCCGGATGCCGCGCGTTACGACGTGCGCATCCTGGCCACCGACATTGACCCCCTGGTCGTCGATCATGCGCGGCGCGGGGTGTACAACAGCGGCGACGTCGAGCCGATCGCCGCCAATCTTCGCTCGAAATTCCTGACGCGAGAGCCGGCCGGCGGCTGGAAGGTCGCGCCGGCGCTGGCCGAGATCATCAGCTTCGGTGTGATCAATCTGATGGAACCCTGGCCGATGAAGGGCAAGTTCGACGCCATCTTCTGTCGCAACGTGGCCATCTACTTCGACGAGCCGACCCAGACCCGGCTGTTCACCCGGTTCGCCCAGCATCTTGCGCCCGACGGACGTCTCTACATCGGCCACTCCGAGCGTTCGCTCATCCCCGAGCTCGTCTCGGCGGGCCTGACCATCTATCGCCTGAAAGACAAATCATGAGCCGGCCAATCAAGGTGCTTGTCGTTGATGATTCGGCGACGATGCGCGCCCTCATCATCGATACTCTCCGCGCCGATCCCGATCTGCTGGTCGTGGGCCAGGCTGCGGATCCGATCGAGGCGCGCGCCGCGATCAAGGATCTCAATCCCGACGTGGTCACCCTCGATGTCGAGATGCCCAATATGAACGGGCTGGAGTTCCTTGAGCGGCTGATGCGTCTGCGGCCGATCCCGGTGATCATGGTCTCGACCCTGACCCAGCGCGGGGCGGACATCTCCATCGCGGCCCTCGAACTGGGTGCGGTCGACTGTATCGGCAAGCCGGTCGCCGGCGGCGGGGAGGGCTTCCGCGAGCTTGCGGCCAAGGTCAAGGCCGCGGCCATGGCGCGCATCCAGCCGTCCGGTGCCTCGCCCAGCACCGGCCCGGCGGCCGGCGAGTACAAGCCGTCCGGTTCGGTGGTGGCGATCGGTGCCTCAACCGGCGGCGTGGAAGCCCTGATCAAGGTGATCACCAGCTTCCCGGCCAACTGCCCGCCGACCGTGATCACCCAGCACATGCCCCTGACCTTCACCACCAGCCTCGCCGCCCGACTGGACCGGCTGAGCGCCCCGACGGTGCGGATCGCCGAGGAAGGCGCGGAGCTGACTGTGGGCCACGTCTGGCTGGCTCCCGGGGATCGTCACCTGCGGCTCATCGGCGGCCGCACGCCGCGCTGCACCCTGGGGGATGACGGTCCCGTGAGCGGCCACAAGCCTTCGGTCGACGCCCTGTTCTCGTCGGTTGCCACGGCCTGTGGACCCCGCGCGGTGGGTGTCATCCTGACCGGGATGGGCAAGGACGGGGCCGCCGGTCTGCTGGCCATGCGCCAGGCGGGCGCCGCCACCCTGGGCCAGGACCAGGATACCTGCGTTGTCTACGGCATGCCCCGTGCCGCCTTTGAAGTCGGCGCGGTCGAGCGCCAGCTCGCCCTGCCTCGTATCGCCGCTGCGACACTTGCGGCCGCCTCTGTTTCGCCTGGAGCTCGCTAGATGCCTGCAGCATCATCCCTTCGTGTTCTGGTCGTTGATGACCAGCAAACGATCCGCTCCCTGGTGCGGATCGGGCTCAAGGAAATCGGCATCACCGATGTCGAGGACGCCGTTGACGGCGAGGACGGCCTGCGCGCCCTGCTGGCGCACAAGAGCCATCTCGTGATCTCGGACTACAATATGCCCAAGCTGGACGGGCTGAACTTCCTGCGGGCGGTCCGCGCGACCCCTGCGTTGAAGAATACAGGCTTCATCATGCTGACCGGGCGCGCAGACTCTGATCTGGTCCAGCGGGCCCAGCAGTTCGGCGTCAACAACTACCTCATCAAGCCTTTCACCGTCACGACCCTGCGGCAGAAGATCGAGGCGGTCTACGGGGCCCTGACCTGATGCCCCCGGGCCTCGAGCATATCCATGAGCGCCGGGTTCACGTGGGCCAGGGCTCTCACGAGGTCTCAGGGGACCGGTCGGTGATTTTCTCGACCATCCTCGGCTCCTGCGTGGCCGCGTGCGTCCGCGATCCAGTGATCGGGGTCGGCGGAATGAACCACTTCCTGCTGCCCGAGGCACCGGGCGGCGGAGCGGGGGATCGTCGCTACGGTGCCCAGGCCATGGAACTGCTGATCAACGGCCTTCTGGCCATGGGGGCCCGGCGGGACCGGCTGGAAGCCAAGGTGTTCGGCGGGGCGCGGATGACCTCCGCCTTCAATGACATCGGTGGCAAGAACGCCGAGTTCGTCCAGCGCTTCCTCCAGGAAGACGGCATTCCCATCATCAGCCACAGCCTGGGCGGTACCCTGGCCCGGCGAATCCACTACACGCCCACGACGGGCGCTGCGGCACAGCACCTGGTTCAGGATGCTGCGGTCCTCGCGCGCGAACGGGTGGTTATGGTGCGCAAGCCCGAACGCGACAGCGGTGCTGTCGAACTCTTTGATTGAGGGTCGGATGAAAACGGATTCCACGCTCGAAAACCTCTTCCTCGGACTTTCCGACGAGCTGGCCTGCTGGGCCCTCGCCGGAGAAGGGTTGCAGCATCTGGCCGGGCGGCTCCTGGCCAGCCAGCCGGGCTCGCACGAGGCCCTGATGGAGGTGCAGCAGCTCGACGCCCTGGTCCAGCACATCGAACAGATGGCGGTGCTGTGTGGCCGGCTGTCCCTGTCCGCCGCCGCCAACGGTGGCATGCTGGATATCGCCATGGTCCGCGAGGCCGCCGAGGCCTCGACCCTGAGCGGGCTCAGCCAGCGGTTTCACGGCGCGGCCCGTGAAGTCGCCACGGCCACGCCGGGAGAATGTGAATTGTGGTGACCGCGCCCGCGTCAGCACTGCCTTCCGGACCAACGCGGATCAATTTGCGGACCATCAAGGCCCTGTGCGTGGATGCCAACCCACAGGGCCTGGACATCCTCAGCCAGACCCTGCTCGGCTTCGGCGTTGATCGCATCCACCGGGCCACGACGGCCGAAGAGGCACGGGCCCTTCTGGGCAAGGAAATCATCGACCTGGTCCTGTGCGATGCGCAACTGGGCGAGGAGAGCGGCAATGATCTGGTGCGCTGGCTCCGCGCGTCCCGGATGGAGCCCAACTGCCATGCGCCCATCTTCACCATCATGGGACATGCGCTGGAGCCGGAGGTGATCAACGCCCGGGATTGCGGCTCCAATTTCATCATCACCAAGCCGGTGTCCCCGGCCATCCTCATGCAGCGGATCCTCTGGGTCGCCGCCGCAGACCGGCCCTTCATCGAGTGCGAGACCTACACCGGCCCGGATCGCCGCTTCAAATTCGAGGGTTTGCCCGCCGATGTGCCGACCGGGCGACGCAAGAGCGACGGAACCGGCACCCTTGGTCTTCCCAGCGGTGCGAATATGACGCAGGAAGAGCTGGACGGCATGGTCAAGCCGCAGAGGCTGTCGCTATGAGCGTGATTATCCGCAAGGTCCACACGGCTCTTCATCGCCAGTACCAGAAGGCCGGCGGTATCCCGGTCGGGGAGGCGATCGAACAGGCCGAGGGCAATCTGGTCGGCCTGACCGAGGAGTGTCTGGCCCGAATCGATGAGTCGATCGAGCTCATTGCCCGGATGACGGTGGACCCGCACCGGAAGCCCCCGACAAAAGACCTGCGGCAGGCCCATGCCCTGATCAACGACATGCTTGCGCTCTGCGCCGTGATCGACATGCCGGCCCTTGTCGATGCGCTCTATGCGGCCGCTCGCCTGGTCGCCAGCCTCATCGAGACCGACTACTGGCTGGATGGAGCCCTGACCCCGGCCGTGAATCTGCTTCGTCTGACGCGGCGCGGGGCGGTGAGCCCGGAGGATCTGGAACAACTGATCCTCGGAATTGATCAGTGCGGGGAGCGAATCAGTCGTCACGCGCGGGTGGATCAGGCCGGCTAGTCGACCCCCGGGGTCCGAGGGATGTCGTACGCACTTCTGCTTACTTCTCCGTGCCGGTGCGAATGAGTAAGCTTCGCAACAAGGTGTGTTTCGATCAGCAGGACGACAGGAGCGACGTTTGAACGCCTCGGTCGTGGTGATTGATGACGACCCGGCCGTGCTGGCATCGCTGGAAGCGGTGTTCGAGACCGCCGGCCATGTTGTGCACGGGTTTTCGTCGGCCCTGGCCTTTCTTGACCGGATGGCCGATCTGCCAATGTCGTGTGTGGTCACCGATCTGCGCATGCCGGTGATGGACGGCCTCGGCCTGCTTGCGGCGCTCAACGAACGCCCGCCTCCGGTGTGGCCGGTCGTCGTCATCACAGGCCATGCCGAGGTCTCCGACGCGGTCGGCGTCATGCAGGCCGGAGCCTGTGACCTGCTGCTGAAACCCTTTCCGCCCGGGCAGCTTCTGGCGGCGGTCCGGAACGCGGGTGCCCGCCGGATGATCGACGCCACCGAGACCGTGGACCGGATCGCCGCCCTCTATGCCGGACTGACGGCGCGGGAACGGCAGGTGGCCGAACAGCTGGTGTCCGGTGCCAACAGCCGGGCCTGCGGCGAGGCCCTGGGGATCAGTCCGCGGACCGTCGATGTCTTCCGGGGACGGATCCTGAGAAAGATGGGCTTTTCCAGCACGACGGCCCTGTCCAGCGCCCTGGCCGGCCTGCGTCCCCCGGGCCGGTCCGAACCCCGCTCCTGAATCGGACACCGCCGCCCCGCGTAGATAGTTTTACCTAGGACGCAAATTCGCTCTAGCTTTGGCGGGCGGGACGGGTTGGCTAGGGCAACCGAGGCAGTAACCGGCGCGGAAAAACAAGAACGGACAGCCGTTCGGCGAGGAGACACGGGTGGAAGCAGCTTTCGCCAGGAGCGTCCTGATCGACGTCCCCATGGCGATCGTCGCGGTCGATGCGACGGGCACCGTCCGGAGCTTCAATCCGGCGGCCAGCTCGCTGTTCGGCCCGACCCTGACCCTGAGGCCGGCGGTCCGGATCGACTCCCTGATCGAGGGCCTGCGTCTGCCGTCCTCCCTGGCCGAGGACGCCCTTGTCCGGTTCAATGCCGGGACTCCTGCGCCGGGCCCGGGCGGCGCGTTGCGCGCGCGGGGCGCAGGGGGTGACCCGGTGCCGGTCGAGATCCGGCTGGCGGTCTTCCCGGTCCGCGATGAGCCCTACCTGACCCTTTTCATCACCGACGTGAGCGCCCGGTTGGCGGCGGGGGCGGCCATCGCGGACCTGCACCAGCAGGTCACCCGGAACTGGCGGCTCAACTCCCTCGGCGAGATCGCCTCAATGCTGGCGCATGAGCTCAACCAGCCCCTGTCGGCCGTGGCCAACTTTCTGGACGCGGCCCGCACCCTGGCCGGGCGTGAGCCGGCGGACCGGTCCCGGATCGTCCACTTCATCGCCTCGGCGGAACAGCAGGCCCATCGGGCCGGCGATGTGATCCGTCGCCTGCGCGCCCTGCTGGCCCGGGACAGCGGGTTTCATGCGCCCGAGGTCGTGGCCGAGGTCGTGGCCGAGATCCTGCCGATCCTCACCCTTTCCGCGCGCGGGACCGATGCGGAGATCGTCGTCGATGTCCCGGATCGCCTGGGGGTTCGCTGTGATCGGGTCCAGCTTCAGCAGGTGTTGATGAACCTCGTCCGCAATGCCGTCGATGCCCCGGCCAACGACCGGCGGCGGCGCATTCTGATCACGGGGGCGGCGATCGATGGCGGCGTGCGCCTGACGGTCCAGGACAATGGTCCGGGGATTGCGCCCCACCTCCGGAACCGCCTGTTCACGCCCGTCGCCAGCACCAAGCCGGCGGGCATGGGGCTGGGCCTGTCCATCTGCCGCACGATCGTGGAGGCGCACGGGGGCGCGATCGAGGTGGTGCCGGGCACCCTCGGCGGGGCGGCCTTCGCCTTCACGGTCATCGACGGGGACGCCCATGCCCAGGGGTAGGGTCATTGTGATCGACGATGATCCGGCGGTCCTGGCCTCGCTGGAGGCCATGCTGGCCGTGGCCGGGTTCGAGGTCGTGGTGTTCCGGTCGCCCCGGGCCTTTTTCGCCGCCCTGGACGCGCTCGCGCCCGGCTGTGTGGTAACGGATGTCCGTATGCCGGAGATCTCGGGCCTGGCCGTGGTGGAGCGGCTGAGGGCGTCCGGCCGCGGCGGCTGGCCGGTGGTCATGATCAGCGGCCATGCCGATGTGCCGATGGCGGTGGACGCGATGAAGGCGGGGGCCAGTACCTTTCTGGAAAAGCCCATTGCCCCGCCGGCCCTGGTCGAGGCCATCACGGCCGCCGTTGCGGCGCGGGCCCCCGGAGGGGCAGGGCCGGGTGACGACGATGAGGACCCGCGTCTTCGCACCCTGTCCCGCCGGGAGAGCGAGGTCCTGGCGCATCTGGTCAAGGGGGCGAGCAGCAAGGCCGCCGCCCAGCTTCTGGGGATCAGTCCCCGCACCATCGATGTCTTCCGGGCCAATATCCTGCGCAAGACCGGGGCCCCGAACATCGCGGCGCTGGCGACCCTGATGGCCCGGAGCTCGCGGTTCCGGACCTGACCCGGGCCGGGAAGGGGGGCTTTGCCGATCGCAGCCGGTGAGGCCATGATGGCCCCATGCTGATCAATGGCCTGCCCCCCACCGAGAGCGATCTCCACTATCTCGCCCTGGTCAACTACGGGGCCTACACCGCCTTCCGGATCGAGGCTGGAGGCGTCCGGGGTCTTGACCGGCATCTGGCCCGGCTGGAGGCCTCTGCGATCGAACTGTTCGGCGAGCCGGTCGGCGAGGACGAGTTTCGCTCCCTTCTCCGTGTGGCGGTGGCGGACCGCCGCGACGCCTGGCTGCGCGTCAGCCTGTTTTCGCCCGAGATCTGGCCCCGGACCCCGTCGGCCCGAATCCGGCCCAAGGTCATGACGGTGGTGTCCCCGCCGCCCCCGCCGCTGGCCACCCGGGTCCGTCTTTGCGTCCAGACCTATGGCCGGGATCAGGCCCATTTGAAGCATATGGCCACCATGGGTCTGATCCACGCCCGCCGGATGGCCCGGGAGGCCGGGTTTGACGATGCCCTGTTCGCGGACGCCGAAGGCCTGATCTCCGAAGGACCCTCGTGGAACATCGGCTTTCTGGCCGGCGATACGGTGGTCTGGCCGCAGGCCCCGATGCTGGCGGGCGTGGCCCAGTCGCTGATCCAGGACCATCTGGCCGAGGTCGGGCTGTCGGGCGTCAGCGAACCGGTCACCGCGGCCGATCTTGGCCGGTTCGACGGGGCCTTCTTCTGCAACAGCGCCACCCCGGCCTGCGCCGTGACCGCCATCGACGCGCGGCGCTTCACGCCGGACGACCGCCTTGGGCGGATTGCGGCGGCCTGGTCGGCGGCACCGGTTCAGGGGATCTGAGGCAAGCGCGGGGAGGAGACAGCAAAACCGACCGGTGCTAGACCGGGGCCAGTATCCTCGGGGACGGAAAACGCCATGCGCATCGGGCTTTACCCCGGAACCTTCGATCCGATCACCAACGGCCACCTGGACATCATCGGCCGGGCCGTGAAACTGGTCGACCGTCTCGTCATCGGCGTCGCCCAGAACGACGACAAGGGCCCGCTGTTCACCACCGCCGAGCGGGTCGAGATGGTCCGGGCCGAGGTTGATCGTCTGGGGGCCGACATCCAGGTCCAGCCCTTCTCGACCCTGCTGATGCATTTCGCCGAGAGCCTGGACGCCAATGTCATCGTCCGGGGTCTGCGGGCCGTCGCTGACTTCGAATACGAGTTCCAGATGACGGCCATGAACCAGCGCCTCAATAGCGACATCGAGACCGTGTTCCTGATGGCCGATCCGCGCCACCAGGCCATCGCCTCGCGACTGGTCAAGGAAATCGCCCGGCTGGACGGTGCCATCGACAGTTTCGTCAGCCCCGCCGTCGCCGCCGCCGTGCGCGACCGCGTCAAACGTCAGCCCTGACAGGACCCCGCCTTGAAGATCACGCCGCTCGCCCTCGCCGCCGCCCTGACCCTGATGACCGGGGCGGCCTCCGCCCAGACGGCCCCCGCCGCCCCCGCAGCTTCGCCGGGAGACTGGCGCACGGTCGCGCCGGAAAACCTGCTGGTGATCGACACGACCAAGGGCCGGATCCTGGTCGAACTGGAACCCCGCGCCGCCCCGGGCCACATCGCGCGGATCCGCACCCTGGCCGATCAGGGCTTCTATGACGGGCTGAAGTTCCATCGCGTTCTGACCGGCTTCATGGCCCAGACCGGGGACCCGCTGGGCACGGGCGCCGGAGGGTCCGATCTGCCCGACATCGCCGGGGAATTCAGCTTCCGTCGGGGTCGCGACGCCGGCTTCGCCCGGATCGAGGGCGGGGCCCCGACCGGAATCGTCGGCCTGGTCGGCTCCCTGCCGGTCCAGACCCAGCCCGATGCCCAGATGATGGTGACGGCCGATTTCCGCACCAGCGCCGGGGGCCTGTTCTGCACCGGCGTGGCCGGTATGGCCCGCGCCGGTTCGCCCGACAGCGCCAACAGCCAGTTCTTCCTCATGATGGCCCCCAATGCGGTGCTGAACGGCAACTACACCGCGTTCGGCCGGATCGTCTCCGGGCTGGAGGTGGTCGGGATGCTGAAGCCCGGGCCCGAAAGCGCCGACGGAGCCGTCACGGTCGATCCGGACCTGATGACCCGGGCCCGCACCGCTGCTGCCCTGCCCGAGGCGGAGCGTCCGGTGGTCCGCGTGCTGGACGCCCGCTCTGCCGCATTCCAGGCCCGGGTCGCAGAGACCCGCGCAGCCAGGGGTAATGCCTTTACCGTCTGCGACGTCCAGCCGGTCGTCGAGATTTCCGGGGGATGACCATGACCGTGTCCGCAGCCGATGTCCGCCCGGTCCGGTATGCCCGGTCCCGGACACGCCGTCTGCCCCTCCTCGCCTGTCTTCTCGCGCTGGCGGCCGTGCCCGGCCTCGCCCGGGCCCAGGCCCCGAGCGGGGTGATCCCCGCCGCACCGGTCTATGGTGCCGCCGACTGGCGCCCGGTTCCGGCCGAGAATCTACTGGTCATCGACACCAACCGGGGCCGCATTCTGGTCGAGATGACCCCGGAGGTGGCCCCCTTGCATGTCGAGCGGATGCGGGTGCTGGCCCGCCGCGCCTTCTTCGACGGCATTGTCTTTCACCGCGTCATCGATGCCTTCATGGCCCAGACCGGCGATCCCCTGGGCACCGGGGACGGCCAGAGCCCCTTTCCCGACCTGAAGGCCGAGTTCACCTTCCGCCGTGGCCCGGAGACGCCGTTCGTCCCGGTGGCCGAACCGGCCGGAGCCATGCTGGGCTTTCTCAACGCCCTGCCGATCCACACCCAGCCCACGGCCCTGATGGCCACCACGGCCGACGGCCGCGTCCACGGCTGGGGCACCTATTGCCCGGGCGTGGCCGGCATGGCGCGCGACGAGGCCAATGACAGCGCCAACAGCCAGTTCTTCCTGATGCGACAGCCCTATCCGGCGCTGGACAAGCGCTACACAATCTGGGGGCGGGTCGTGTCCGGTCTGGAGGTCGTGCGGGCCATAAAGGTCGGCGACGGCGACAACGGTATGGTGAGCGTCGAGCCGGACCGGATGATCCGGGTCCGCATCGCCGCGGATCTGGCCGAGATCGACCGGCCTGTGGTCAATGTGTTGAACACCGGGTCCGCCGCCTTCCGCACCCTGATGGCCGGCGTGCGGACGGCGCGGGGCGCAGATTTTTCCGTCTGTGACATCGACCTGCCGGTTCAGGTCTCCGGGATGGGTGCCCCGGCGGTCTGAGCCGGGCGACGGTTCCGCTGGCGGCGGCGGCGTTGGGGCTGTCTGGCCTCGCGCATCTGCTGCAGCAGCAGGCCTTCGCGCAGACCCCGGTCGGCGACCCGCACCCGTTCGCTGGGCCAGGCCCGCTGTACGGCCTCGAGGATGGCCGCCCCGGCCAGCACCAGATCGGCCCGGTCGGGACCGATACAGGCCTCGTCCGCCCGGCCGCGGGGTCCCAGCACTTTCAGCCGCTCCGCTGCCGCCTCGCATTCCGACCGCGTCATCCACAGGCCGTCGACCCGGTCCCGCTGATAACGCGGCAGGTTCAAATGCACGCCGGCCAGGCTGGTGATCGCACCGGAGGTTCCGACCAGATGTCCTCGGCCTTCGGCGAACAGGCGACGGAAGTCGGGGTCATCGAAGGTGCCCAGAGACAGGGCCGATGTCATGTCGGCGACCATCGCCTCATACCAGGCCTCACCGGAGCCGTCGGGTTCGGGATGCCGTTCCGCAAGGGTGACCACCCCGAGGGGGGCCGACATCCACGAGACCGTCTTCATCTCGCGCCCGACCTTGCGCAGCCAGGACAGCTCGGTCGATCCGCCGCCGACATCGATCACCAGCACCGCCTCGGCCAGGGGGTCGAACAGGTTCAGACAGCCCTCGACCGACAGTCGGGCCTCTTCCACCGGATCGATGATGCGCAGACGCAGGCCGGTGCCCTTCTGGACCCGTTCGACGAAGGCGGCTCCGTTTTCGGCGGCGCGACAGGCCTGGGTCGCTACGGCGCTGAGCCGGGCCGATTCGACACCGCGCCGGATCACCCGGTCGGCGCACAGGGCCAGGGCGTCATAGGCCCGGTCCATGGCGGCCGGATCCAGACGGCCGGTCCGCGACAGGCCCTCTCCCAGCCGGACGATGCGGCTGAAGCTGTCGACCACGCGAAAGCCCTCGCGCGCCGGCCGTGCAATCAGCAGGCGACAGTTGTTGGTCCCCAGATCGAGGGCGCCGAAGACGGGGGCATCGCGGCCCGATCCGTCCCATATCGACGCCCTGCTGACCCGGGACCGCTCGTCGCGCCGGCGGGGCGCGGAGTCGGGTGCCGGCATGGGCCGAACTTTCAAGTGGGCGCAGCCGTCACGGGCGCCCGTCGCGACCAGCCTAGCCCTGCGGACCCGTTCGCGCCAAGCCCATATGACCCGAAGATGAACGGGGCGACCGACCTGTCGCTCAGGTGGCGGCCTGTATCCGGGCTGCATGACCCGTTTCACGACTGCCAAATTCGGCCTCGGCCAGATCGTCCGTCACCGCCACGACTCGTTCCGGGGCGTGGTGGTCGATGTCGATGCCGCCTATGCCGGGCCCGCGCACGAACCCGGGCCCGATCAGCGCGACCAGCCCTTCTACCGGGTGCTGGCCATGGGCATGGACTCCGGCTTTCTGGTCTATGCCGCCGAGGCGGTCCTGGAGCCGGACACGGACGTCGCACCGCTTTCCAGCACCGATCAGGCGCACTGGTTCAGCTTCGACAGCCAGGGCCGGATCGCCCCCCGGGCCCAGCCGATCCACTGAGCGCACCTTGGCCCTTTTACGACGGCCGGGCGGGCTCTAGACTGGTTCGACATGGAGCGCGTGATGGCCGATTTCGAACATGTCTTTCAGGCCCCGCCGCCCGGCGCGGCAGCGGACTGGACGATCTCGCAGAACTGGCGGGCCTATAGCCAGGTTGAGCACGATACCTGGGATACGCTGTACGCGCGGCAGATGAAGATCCTGCCGGGACGGGCCGCCGATGTCTTCCTGAAGGGGCTGACGGCCCTGGACCTGAACACGGGCGGCATCCCCGACTTCGCCCTGATGAATCCGAAGCTGAAGGCCCTGACCGGCTGGACCGTGGTCTGCGTACCCGGACTGGTGCCCGATGAGGTGTTCTTTGATCACCTGGCGAACCGCCGCTTTCCGTCTGGCCAGTTCATCCGCCGGCCGGACCAGCTGGACTATCTGCAGGAGCCGGACATCTTCCACGATGTGTTCGGCCATGTCCCCATGCTGACCGACCCGGATTTCGCCGACTATATGCAGGCCTATGGCAAGGGCGGTCAGAGAGCCCAGTCGCTGGGGATGCTGAAGAACCTGGCCCGGCTGTACTGGTACACGGTCGAGTTCGGCCTGATGGACCAGGGCGAGGGCATGCGGATCTATGGTGCGGGCATCGTCTCCTCCGCGTCCGAGAGCGTGTTCGCGCTCGAGGACCCCTCGCCCAACCGGATCGCGTTTGATCTGGAGCGGATCATGCGGACCGACTACCGGATCGACGACTTCCAGCAGGTCTATTTCGTCATCCCCTCGATCGAGGCCCTGAACGACGCCACGCTGGAGGATTTCGGCCCGATCTATGACCGGCTGAAGGGCCAGTCGGACATCGGTATCGAGGCGATCCAGCCCTATGACCGGGTGATCACCCGGGGGACCCAAGCCTATGCCCAGAAGGGCGGGAGATTTGCAGCATGACGCGCACGACCACCCTGTTCCTCATCGCGGGGATCGCGCTTTCGGCCACCGCCTGCACCGAGGCCAAGCGCGCCCGCAACGCCACGACGTTCGGCGACCAGCCCGCTGACATCACCTGCTGGACCTATGGCACCGAGACCTTCTCCGGGCGGTCGACGGGCAAGGTCGAGCACAACGATGGCGGGCGCATCGCCTTCGTCGATGCCGCCAACGGGCGCTACACCACGGTCGATGGCGAGTGCCGGGTGGTCTACGGGCCTGAGGGCGAGGACGCGACGGGCGCAGCGGGTGGGCCGGTCGCGCCGCCGCCCGCCGTGCCGGAAGCCTGAGCCACCCCCGACCTCCGCGCCTACGGGGCCCGGGGCGGGCGGTTTGCGGGCCGGGGGCGGAACCTCAGTCCGAAGAACGGGCGGAGCGGCGGGATGCGGCGAACCAGTTCATAGCCCGCGAAGGCCCCGCCGAAGGTGATGGCGACCAGAAGCGCGGCCTCCAGCCCCAGAGGCAGCTCCAGCCTCGGCAGATAGTGGCCCGCGACCACCGTGATGGTCTGATGCAGGATGTAGAGCGGGAAGACCGCCACCGTCAGGTAGCGCAGGGCCGGCCGATCGAAATTCAGGTGTCTGGCCCCGAATCCGAGGATCGCCGCGATGGCACCCCACTGGATCGCCGCATAGGTCCAGCGCATCGCGATCCGCAGCCATGACGGCGGGTTTTCCGCGACCGGGGTCCAGAGCTGGATATCGCCGGGCAGACCGGTCCAGGTGAGCAGATAGGTCCACCAGGCCAGCCAGGCCGTGAGGGCCAGGCCCAGGGCGGCCCACCGGTTTGCGATCAGGGCCAGGCGGATCCGTTCGGACCGGGCGATCAGGAAGCCGAACAGGAAGAGCGGCAGGTAGACGCTGTGCAGGTACCAGTCGTCCACGAGGGCATGGGTCCGGTCGAAGACCGGGTAGAGCTGACGCGCCAGCCCCAGATACAGGACGGGCACAATCAGCAGGGCGGCCCCCGACATCGCCCGGTCCAGCCATCGCCCCAGCCGGGGCAGTCCGTCGCCCGTGACGGCCAGCAGGCCTGCCAGGACAAGGCTGTAGACCCACAGATAGGCGACGAACCAGAGATGGTTCCACGTCGGGGTGGTGATGTCCCATTGGTGTTCGCCGCTCAGATACAGGGCGTAGAACTGCGGCCAGGGCTCCACCAGATGGGGCGTGTACTGGGCCACCTGGAACCAGGTCTGGGGCGGGACGATCACGAGCATGCCGAAGACCAGGGGCACGAACAGGCGGCCGGTCCTGTTGCGGGCCAGGGCACCCGCGCCGCGCAGGCCCGGAGACAGCCGGGTGGTCATGAACCGGGTCGCGAAGCCGGCGATCAGGAACAACAGCGCAAGCCGCCAGGGGCTGGAGAGGCTCATGGCCATCTCGATCCCCTCGATCGCCCGGGGACTGGAGGTGTGCCAGTCGCTCCCGGGCTCGTAGAAGACGCCAACGTGGTAGATGATCAGCAGGAAGAAGGCCGCCACGCGGATCCAGTCCAGATCGTATCGGCGGGATGAGGCGGCTTCGGGCGGGGACGTGACGGGGGACGGTGTCGGGGACATGAGCGACCTGATCGAAGGGAACGACCGCCCACGGGTGCGGGGGGAGACGGGCCTGTGGCAACGGCTGCGGGGCGAACGGCGCGACCCGGGGGACCAGCGGCCCGGCTACTGGCCGAAGGATCGCCGCGAGGCCGTGATCCTCGTGTTGATGGTGACCGGCATCATCGGCCTGTTCGCTATCGTCGGGGCCCTGACCAGCCTGTCGGACCGCCCGGGACTTGAACCGTGGAAGGCCTGGACCTGGGCGCTGACCAGCGCGGCGACAGCCGTGCCGGGTGCCATCCTGTGCATGGCCGCAGTCCGCTACGCCTCGCCCGCCGAGTGGGGCTGGCCGCGCGCCCTGGGCCTGCATGCGGCCGCGGCCCTTGCCTATACCCTGCTGCATGTCGGGGGGTTCGTCGCCCTGAGGAAGGTCGTCTATGCGGCCATGGGCGACAGCTACGGGGCCGGGCCCCTGCTGGACGAATTTCCCTATGAGCTGCGCAAGGATCTGCTGACCTATGCGGCCAATGTGACCCTGTTCTGGCTGGTCGGTGACCGCCAGCGCCGGGCCCGCAAGGTCGAGCCCCGGCCGACGTTCGACATCCGCGACGGCAGTCGACTGGTCCGGGTGGCGATCGATGACATCGTCGCCGTTTCCTCGGCCGGCAACTATGTCGAGTTCTGGCTGGCGGACGGACGTCGCCCGCTGATGCGCGCGACACTGGCGGCCGTCGAGGTCGAGCTGGAACGGTCCGGATTCGTCCGGGCGCACCGGTCGTGGCTGGTCAATGCCGCGCGGGTCACCGGCTTGCGCCCGGACGGTTCGGGGGACTGGACGGTCCAACTGGGCCTGATCGAGGCCCCGCTGTCGCGTCGCTTTCCGGGGGCGCTGGAACGGCTCAGGTCACCGCGCTGATCGCTCGTCATGGCCGATCAGGCCGGGGTGCCGATGTCGCGCATGAACAGATGGACCAGCTGCGACACCCCGGTCATCCCGGCGATGTTCCGGAAATTCAGGCTCTTGCGGCTGTCCAGCTTGAAGCAGAGGGCGGTGTATTCGGTTGCGCCGCCGGGCACGGCATGGGCGAGGGCACTGTCAGGACGGCGCAGGGAGGCTTTGATGCACAGGTCGCGAGTGGATGGTGCGAAAGGTGAAGGCGTATTCACGTCCTTATCCGTCCGCCGCGTGCTTCCATAAGGCGCTCATCACAGGCGAGAAGGAGTCGGGCTTGGCCACAGACGTGCAGAACTGGCTGTTCAGGGCACCCGGGGATATGGACCGGATCGAGGGCTGTTTCACGGGCGCGGCCTTCGGTCCGCACCGCCATGACATCTATGCGGTCGGGGTGACTCTCGAAGGCATTCAGAGTTTCGACTACCGCGGTGAAACCCGCCACTCGTTGCCGGGGCAAATGGTCGTGCTCCATCCCGACGAGCGCCATGACGGTCGGTCGGGTGATGGTGGGGCCTTTCGCTATCGGACGGCCTATATCCGGCCAACGGAGATTCAGGATGTCCTCGGCGGTCGTACCCTGCCGTTTATCGACGGTGGGGTTTCCGGTGATGCAAGGCTGGCTGCGGCCGTCAACGGACTGCTGGCGGACTACGAGCGTCCGCTGGGCCTGCTCGAATACCAGGATGCGCTGATTGAGATCGCAGGGGCGCTTGAAGCCGTAGCCGGCGGTGGGGGCGTGATCCGGCGCGCCAACCGGGACGCGGCCAGGACTGCCCGGGACTACATCGACTCCTGTCTCGACGAGGCGTTTTCCCTGAGCGAGCTTGAGCAGGCCACTGGTCACGACCGCTGGCAGCTGTCGCGGGACTTTCGCGCCATGTTCGGCTGTAGTCCGTATCGCTATCTGACCCTGCGCCGCCTCGAGAAGGCGCAAGGCCTGCTGATGGAAGGCCGGACGGGTGCGGAGGTCGCGGCTGCCTGCGGATTTTCGGACCAGAGCCATTTCGGTCGGCAGTTCCGCAACGCCTACGGACTCGCACCCCTCGTCTGGATGAAATCGATCAAGCCCGCGCACGATCATTCTATCCGCGCCTGAGGCGACCGCCCCTAATACGGGCATGACCTCAAAGACCCTCTTCTCCGCCGAAGCGCATCGGGGCTGGTTGCCCTGGGGGCTCCTGTCTCCCTTCCTGTGCATTGCCTTTGTGGCGATGTCCCTGTTGGGAACCTCTCCATGGCTGAAGAGCCTTGGGCTAGAGGATTCCAGCGGCGACCCGATCGGCTTGACCGGCGTCTATGCATTCCTGTTGATCCCGTTCGCCGCGCTGGGACTGCTGATCGTGGCCTGGGTTCGGCTGGTCGAGCGGCGGCCTCTGTCGACCGTTGGCCTGACGGGCCCCGCACCGGCAAGGACCCTGTTTGGCGGCATCCTGATCGGGGCCGTGATGATCATGGGGCTCATTGCGGCTGTCGGAGGGCTGGGCGGGTATGAGGTGGCGGGCCCCGGACGGGCCCTCGCCTCACCGCGGGTCATGGGCAGCATCGGTCTCCTGCTGCTGTGCTTCGTCGTTCAGGCCGGGGTGGAAGAACTTCTGTTCCGCGGCTGGCTGCTGTCTGCCGTGACGCGCAAGCTGGGCCTGCCGATCGGAGTCCTTCTCACGTCTCTCGTCTTCACCTTCCTGCACTGGTCGCCAAACCAGTACTGGCTGATCACGGTGAGCTCATTCGCGTTCTCGGCCTTCGCCTGTGCCTGGGCGATCCGCGCGAGGAACATCTGGGGTGTGATGGGATGGCACATCGGCTGGAACTGGTTGCTGTCCATCGGGTTCGGTCTGCCGGTCACTGGCCTGATGATTGATCTGCCGCCCCTGTTGGTCCACCTGGTCCCGCAGGGCCCTGACAGCTTGACCGGCGGGGCCGAGGGGCCGGAGGGGAGCTGGGTCTGCAGCCTGCTTTTCATGATCGGCATTGCGGTCCTGCTGCTGCGACCGCGCAAATCCTGACCGGCACCGAGCCGGTGGGGGAGCGTCATCCCGGGGACAGGGTCGGCCAGGCGATCCAGGTCCCGACGGTGTAGAAGAGGCCATAGACCAGCACGATCAGTGAGCTCCACAGCACGAAGGGCTGGACGCCGCCCGGATTGATGACGAAGGCCGGGATCAGGACCAGACCGCGAAGCAGATAGACCGTCGAGATCGCGATCAAAGCCGTTCGCATCAGGGGCAGGCGGGGGATCAGGCCGGCACCCGCGAAGGCATAGGCGGACCAGACGGCCAGCACCGACGCGATGCCGATGGTCACGATCGTCGGGTAGAGGGAGCCCCGCTCGGCCATGCGGACCATCGCCTCGCCCGCGCCGAAGAACCGGTACCAGGACGGTCCGCCGACGATCACCGCGAGATGCAGGACGGAGGCCGCCGCACTGAGGACCCCACCGGCGACAAGGAGTGGGTTTTCCATCGCCGACCTCCGGTCAGGTCCGCTGGAAGGGATAGAAGCCACTTCCCAGCCCGAGCAGGGCCGTGAGCTCGTCCAGGGCCCCGCGGCTTTCCGCGATCAGGGCCGGGTCAGCGAGGTCGGCCGGGGTCAGGGTGTCGCGGTACCAGCGGTTCGCCCATGCCGAAAGCCGAGCGTGCAGGGCCTCGGTCAGCCGCATGGCGGGGTTGGTGGCGGCCAGCTCGGCCTCGGTCAGGACGACGCGCAGGCGCAGGCAGGCGGGGCCACCGCCATTGCGCATCGACTGGCGCACATCGACGTATTCCACGCGGCCGATGGGGCCGTTGGAGGCGGTCAGGGATTGGGCGACGGCATGGGCGCGCGGGTTGTCGCGGGTCTCGGTCGGACAGATCAGGGTCAGGCGATCCTCGCCCGGGATCTGCACCAGCATGGAGTTGAACAGATAGCTGGAGATGGCGTCGGCGAGCGGCAGGTCGGCGGTGGAGACCTCGACGAAGATGGGCTCGAATCCGGTCGCCGCCGCGCGGATGGCCGTGTGGGTGGCGGCGGTGGCCTCGAAGGCTAGGGCGTGGTGGAACAGGGTATCGAGGGCCCCGACGCAGACGACGTCGTTGTGGAAGGTGCCGCCCGCGATGGCCGCGCGGGATTGCTGGGCCAGAACGGCACCGTTCGCGCCATGGCGGCGCGCGATTGCCTCGCTGGCCTGACGGGTCTGGCGAGCGGGGAAGGGGCCGTCCCAGACCTCGAAGGCGTCGCGGCCCCAGACCAGCAGGTTGACGCCGGCACTGCCATGGTCGGCGCACAGGCGGACGTGGTTGGCGGCACCCTCATCGGCGAGATGGGCGACGGCGGGCAGGGCGTCGTGGACGGCGAACCGGGTGGGGTCGGGGAAGAGGGCGTCCAGCGCGTGTCGGGTCTGGGCGTGTTCGAGACTGCGGTGAAGGTTGGTGTGCAGGTTGGCAGGCGTGAAGTGGACGCGGCCATCGGCGCTGTCGGCGGACGGCGTCACGGTGGCGGCGTTGGCGGCCCACATCGGGCTGGCCGAACAGGCGGCGGCGGCGAAGGCGGGGGCGTCCTTCCAGGCCTGTTCCAGAACGCGGGCGTCAGAACCGGTGAAGCCCAGGGTGCGAAGGAAGCCAATGTCGGGGCGTTCGTGCGGAGGCAGGACGAACTGGGGCAGGCCGAGGTCGGCCAGGGCCTTCATCTTGTCCAGACCCTGCAGCACGGCGGCGCGGGGGTTGGAGGCCTCGCCCCGGTTCAGACTGGAGGCGAGATTGCCGGGGCTGAGGCCGGCATAGGAATGGGTCGGGCCGATCAGGCCGTCGGCATTGGCTTCGAGGGCGGTCACAGATCCCTCTCCCCTTGCGGGAGAGGGAGATCGCGCACGGCGGCGCAGCCGTCGTTCTGGCGCGATCGGGTGAGGGGTGAAACCCGGTGTCTGCCGATGAGGACTACCGGACGGAGCCGGACCGCGTCCTCGTACCCCTCATCCGTCGCGCTCCGCGCGACACCTTCTCCCGCAAGGGGAGAAGGGAAGTGAGCAACGATCACGCTCTCAGCCCCCGGATCTCGCCCTCAATATTCATCACCGTACCCGCCTCGAAGCTGGCGACCGGATAGGCGCAGTAGTCGGCGGCGTAGTACGCGCTGGGGCGGTGGTTGCCGGACGCGCCGAGGCCGCCGAAGGGCATGTCGCCGGCGGCGCCGGTGGTGGGGCGGTTGAAGTTGACCACGCCGGCGCGGATGCGGCGAACGAAGTGGTCCCAGTTCTTCGGGTCGTCGCTGACCAGACCGGCGGACAGGCCGTAGCGGGTGGCGTTGGCCGCCGCGATGGCGGCCTCGAAGGTCGGGACGCGGGTCACGGACAGGAAGGGGGCGAACATCTCCTCGTCCGGCACCTCGATGCCGGTGACATCGAGGATGGCGGGGCGGACGAAGGCGGCGGGCAGGTTGTCGACGGGTCCTGAGGCGCGGATCACCCGGGCACCGGCGTCGATCCGTTGCTGGAGGGCTGCGAGAGCCTGTTCGGCGGCGCGCTGCGAGATCAGAGGGCCACCGTAGGGTTCGGGTGTCGAATCCCAGGGGGCGAAAATCAACCGGTCGACGAGGCTGTTGACCGCCTCGAGGATGGCGTCGCCGGCCGGGCCCTCCGGCACAATCAGACGGCGGGCGCAGGAGCAGCGCTGGCCGGTGGTGACGAAGGCGGACTGGACCACGATCCCGGCCACGGCATCGGCCGCGTCCCAGACGACCAGCGGATTGTTTCCACCCAGCTCCAGCGCCAGAATGATATGCGGATCATCGGCGAACTTTTTGCGGAAATGGGCCCCGGCCGCGCCCGAGCCGGTGAACATCAGGGCGTCGATGGGCTGGTCCAGCAGGGCCGCCCCGACGTCGCGGCCGCCCTGGACGAGGTTGAAGACGCCGGCGGGCAGGTCGGCTTCTTCCAGACATTCGGCCATCAGCTGGCCGGTGTGCGGGGTTTCTTCCGAGGGCTTGAACACCACGGTGTCGCCGGCCAGCAGGGCGGGGACGATGTGGCCGTTGGGCAGGTGGCCGGGAAAGTTGAACGGGCCCAGCACCGCCGCCACACCGTGCGGGCGGTGGCGCAGGGTGGCGGAACCGAAGGCGGTCTCGCTGGTGCGCTCGCCGGTGCGTTCGTCATAGGCGCGGATGGAGAGGTCCACCTTGCCGGCCATGGAGCCCAGCTCGGCCGTGGTCTCCCACAGGGCCTTGCCGGTTTCCCGGCTGATGGCCTCGGCGAAGGCGGGGGCGCGGGCCTTGAGCGCGGCCTGATAGCGCTTCATGGCGTCGGTGCGGTCGGCACGGGCGCGGTCGGCCCAGTCGGGGAAGGCGGCGCGGGCGGCCGCGACGGCGGTGCCGACCTGGGCGGTTGAGGCTTCGTTGCCGCGCCAGACGCGGGCCTCGGTCGCCGGATCGAAGGAGGCGAAGCCGTCACCGGTGCCCCCGGTCCAGCGGCCGTCGATGTAGAGTTTGCCGTCGGTCATGAGGGCCTCACGATTTCACACGCACGATGTCGCCGGCCCGGACCTTCAGGGCGTCGGCGATCTCGGGGGTCAGGTGGACGGTGTCTCCGGCGATGGCGGCCTTGCCGCGCACAGCACGAAAGGCGGTCACATTGTCGGTGGAGATCAGCGCGGGCAGTTCGGCCTCGACCTCATCGGCCAGAACGACGGACAGGCGCCGCGCGTCGCGGACGGTGCGGATGTGATCGCGGGGGCAGGTCACGGTCGGGCCGGCGTCAAAGATGTCGACCAGACCGTTGGGGCGGAAGCCTTCGCTTTCCAGCAGGGCCATGGCGGCAACCCCCTGCGGATGGACCTTGCCGATGACGGCGCGGGCGGGCTCGGGCAGGAGTTCGACATAGATCGGATGGCGCGGCGCGAGGTCGAGGATGAACTGTTTGTCGGTCGAGCCGGTCATCATGTCGGCCTGATCAAACTCCATCGGGAAGAACTTGTGCGCGACATGGTCCCAGAAGGGACAGGCCCCATCCGGGGTGAAGACGCCCCGCAGTTCCGCCAGCACGGTCTCGGCAAACAGGTCGGGCTGGGCCCCGATCAGCATGTAGCGCGACTGGCTGAGCAGACGACCGGCCCCGCCCTTGCGACGGTCCGCCTTGAGGAACAGGGAGCCGACCTCGGTCCAGCCGGTACATTCATTGACCAGCGTCAGGGTCTGGTGCTCGAGCCGGATGTTCAGGGAGGGGGACGATGAGGCGTTGTTGACCACCCTGAAGGAGAAGAAGGGGCGTTTCAGCCCGACCGTGGCCTTGACGCTGGCGATGCCGTCGACGTCGCCGGTGTCGGTCTCCTCCATCATCAATGTGTACCAGCGCTCCTGCGGGGCGAGCTGGCCGGAAAAGCTGTCGCGACTGACGTCAAGGCGTTCGGACAGCTGGTCCGGATCTTCCGGCAGGCTGGTGAAGCCCGGCCCGGACAGGATGGCCAGCTCCAGCAGATGGTCGAGATCCGCGGGACCGGCGGGGCGGACGACGAGCATTAAACCGTCTCCAGACGCAGGCGCTTGAGCCGTTCGGCATCGATCTCGCCCGAGGCGATCTTGCACAGCATCAGGGTCGAGAGCTGCGCCCGCTCCACGAAGCTGTCGGGCCAGGCGAACTCGTCATGCGAATGGATCAGTCCGCCGCGGACGCCCAGGGTGTCGATATTGGGCAGGCCGGCGGCGTGCAGGTTGTTGCCCTCGCAGACCCCGCCCGACGAGGACCAGGCGATGGTCTGGCCCAGCAGGGCCCCGGTCTGGCGGACGGCCTCGAACAGGGCGGTCTGGGCCGCGTCCATGGGTTTGGGGGGGCGGGTGAAGCCGCCGTGCAGATCCAGCGACAGCCCTTCGAAAGGCGGGGAGGCGGCGAGGGCGGCCAGCTCGACCGTGATCCAGTCGGCGGCGTCCAGATCGGGGACGCGGACATTGAAACGGACCACGGCATTGTCGGCCACGACATTCAACGCACCGCCCCCGGAGATCCGGGCGACGTTGACGGTGACGCCGTCCCTCTGGCCGTTCAGCTCGTGCAGGGCGGCGGCGAGAACGGCAGCTCCGGCCACCGCATTGGCCCCCTCGTGGAAGGCCCGGCCGGCATGGGCGGCGCGGCCCGTGACGATCAGGTGGAAATTGCCGCTGCCCTTGCGCGCCCCGGCCAGGGTCCCGTCGGCCAGTGCCGGTTCATAGGTCATGCCGACATGGCCGCGAGCGCCCAGTTCGGCCAGCAGCGGGGCGGAGGCCGGCGAGCCGATCTCCTCGTCCGGGGACAGCAGGACGGTCCAGCCGACGCGATCGCGGTCGGGGTGGGTCTCGAAGGCGGCCAGGGCCCCCAGCATGACGGAGATGCCGCCCTTCATGTCGGCGATGCCCGGCCCGTTCAGCGCGCCGTCCGGGCGGGTCGTGACGGACTGGAAGACGCTGTCGGCCGGATAGACGGTGTCATAGTGGCCGGTCAGGACGATCTGGATCGGGGCGTTCGGCCGAGTGGTGATCTGCAGGGCGTCGGCCCGGGACTGGGGGCGCAGCGTGCCGTCGTCGCCGACGGTGGAGAAGCCGGCCGTCGGGACCCGCACGATCTCTGCCGGCAGCCGGCTGGCCTCGTCTTCCAGCAGGGCAAGCACCCGGTTCAGTCCGTCGGCATGATCGCTGCCCGAGTTGACGTTGGCCCAGGCGACCGCGCGGTCGATCAGAACCGACGCCTCCCGCCCGACCAGGTCGAGGGCGGCCTGATCCTGTGGGAGAATCCGCATGGGTCGGACCCTAGCCGGGCCGACACCAAAGGTGAACCCCGGGGATCAGTCGACCGGGTTGGGTCGGCGGTCCTGAGCCCCGGTGCCGGGGACACGGGACTGTCGCCGCCAGCGGATGGACAGGGTGGCGTCGCCCTGACCGCCGAACTCGGAGCTGATCGCCAGATTGCGCCGTACCTGCCATTCCACATTGACGGCCGCTCCGCCTTCGCCGCCGCCGATGATCTCCAGATAGACGTCGTCGGTGATGTAGCGGCCGCCCGCGACGGTCAGGGCCGAGGCCTCGCCGCCGAACGACAGCCGGTCCAGCCCCGCCAGCTCGCGCAGATTGCCGATGACGTCGAATCCGCCTCCGCCGGCGAGGGAAGCGACCCCCGCCGCCAGCTGGGCCGCCTCGAAGGGGGAAAGCTGGGAGGCCGAGCGGCCAAACAGCACCTGGGACAGGATCTCGTCCTGCGGCAGGGCCGGGGTTGAGGTCAGCAGGATCTCGGGGCGCGCCGCCGTCCCCGTGACGCGGATCGTGGCCGTCAGGGCCGGATCCTCACGCGCGGCGATCAGGTTCAGCCGGATGCGGGTGGGATCGGTCGACAGGGTGACGGTTCCCTCATCGTCGAAGACGAACCGCTTGCCGGCGAAGTCGTAGTCCCCGCGCACAACGCTGGCGGTGCCCCCCAGGATCGGCTGGGCCACTGTACCGGTGACCCGCGCGTCGACGTTGAGCATGACGTTCAGACCGCGACCGGCGACCTGCACATTGCCGCCGCGCGAGCGCAGACGAATGTCGAGACCGATCTGGGGGCCGCGGCTGGGTCCGGCCTCTCCGGACTCGACCGGATCGCCACCGGGGCGGTTGACCTCCACCACATCCATGCCGACGACACCGCTGGACCCGGGCGGATTGGCCTCGATCCGGGCTTCGTCGATGGCGATCTCTCCGGCCAGCCGGATATTGCCGTCGGTGCCGCGAACCACCGTCAGCGGGCCCGAGGCGCGCGCCTCGGCGATGTCGTTGTCAATGATGCGGAACCGCGTCAGCGCCAGCTGGAAGCTGGATCCGGATCCCTCGCGCAGTCCGATGCGGCCCTGTCCGGACACGGTTCCGCCGGCATCATCGGAGGCGGTGAAGGTCTCGACGAGCGCGGTGGCGTCGTCGAAGCGGCTGGCGAGGACCACATCCTCCAGAACAAGGCCGACGGCATTGTCGCGGAAACGCCCCTCGACCAGATCCAGCCGCCCGGTCAGGGCGGGCTCGGCGAGGGTCCCGGCGAGGCTGGCGCGGACGTCGACCTGGCCCGCCAGGGTGCGCTCGCCGCCGAAGAAGACATCCCAGATGGGCTGGATCTGACCGCGGACCAGCACATCGCCCGACATCGGCCGGGTGCGCGCGATCGCCAGACGCAAGGGGGCGGCCGAGGCCTCGACCGGCAGGGTCACGTCCGCACGGGCCGTGAGGGCGTCGGTACCTGTAGCATTGGCCTCGATACGCAGGGCGTTGTTGACCAGGGTGGCGTTGACCGCCCCGTTGACCGACAGGCTGCGCGGGGCGTCGATGCTGCGCAGCTGGACCAGATTGACACTGGCGGATCCCGAAAGGTCGTCGCCGGCCCCGCGCAGGGAGACCCGGCCGGTGACCCGACCCCGCAGATCGGGCGCGATCGAACCCAGTTCGACACTGGTCAGGTCTGCCTGCATCACGGCGGCCCCCGAGTCCTGCCGCAGCTCTCCGATCAGGATTCCGCCGCCGACCGAGAGGTCGACGCGGGCGACCCGGCCATCACCGGACAGGGCGACCACCGCCGGGTTCCGGGTGGAGAAATCGACGTCGCGGACCCGGCCTGACCCCTCCAGTGTCACGCTCTGTGCCCGGCCTGCGCGCGCATAGACGCCCGACCCCGCGAACGACACGGGGGTCGCGCCGCCCACGTCGGTCGTCAGGGTGAAGGGCAGCCGGGCGAGTGTTCCCCGCCCGTTCAGCGCAAGGGTACGGATCACATGGTCTGAACCGGCGAACCGCACGTTGCGGCCGGTGACGTCGAGGATGGCGGTCTCGCTCCCCGCCCCTTCGGTCAGACGTACCCGTCCCCCCGCCGTGCCGGACGCCAGAAAGGCTCCGGGACGGGCTGAGAAGGTCAGGTCGGCGCTGGACGGAGAATTGTTGGCCAGGGCCAGGGACCCCTGGGCGGTGACGCCCCCGGCGTTCAGATCGACGTTGCTCAGACGGATCCGGGAGCCGCCCAGAAAGAAGTTCCCCTCCGCCCGTGCAGGGCCGTAATTCGACCCGGCCGTCAGCACGATCCGGCCATCGGAGGAATCCTCACCCCTGCGGAAACTCAGCACCATATCGGCGTCGGTCAGGGTCAGGGCCCCGGCCGCGATGCTCCCGAACGCGGCGGTCAGATCGGCGCGCGGCTGGGCGAGGGTGCCGGTCAGGGCCCCCTCGCCGGTCATCGCCCCGTCGATCGCGACGGGGCCGATGCCGAAGGGGCCGCGTGCATTCCAGTCGAGCGCCAGTCGCAGGCGACCGTCCGACTCGATCAGCCCCCGCGCGGAGGCCGTCCCGGCGGCCCCGGTCAGCTGGCTTTGCTCAATGGCGATCTGACTGCCATTCAGCCCGCCCGTCAGCTGCAGGCGGGGGGCGGCTCCCAGCAGCCGGTCCAGTTCCTCCATACCCGTGGCAAGCCGGCCGCCCCGGCCGTCAAAGATCAGGGTCCACGGTGCCCCGCTGCTGGCCGACGAGGCCTGAATGGGGCCGCCAAACGTGCCCTTCGCCCCGGGACGGATCCGGCCGACATCCGTGATATCCGCCCGTCCCCGGAATCCAAGACGGCCGGTCAGGCCGCGCCCGCCCGTGCCGGTGAGGGTCAGGGCAGCGCCGCGCACGTCGATGGATTGAAGCACGAGGGCCCCGTCGGCGAGGCGTGAGGCCTCGAACTCGACGCGGGGCGTGGCCCCGAGGAGAGCCCCCACGACGCCGTCCGCGCGGCCTTCGGCGACGTTCACGAGGCCCCGCAGCGTCAGGCGGTCCTCGTCTGCCGACAGGTCGAGCGGGCCCGTGATCGTGTTTGCCCGGTAGCTGGCAAGGCTCGCATCGGTGAGGCGAACATCGCCGTCCAACATCCAGCGGTCGGTGCCGCCGCTGAATCTCCCGGTCCAGCTCGCCCCTCCGGCCGCAGTGAAACCCGCGAGCCGGCTCAGCGAACCCGTCGACACCGTCAGGGCCACTCCATCGGGGACGCTGCGGTCCGTCAGATCGACCCGACCGCGGGCGGTGGATTCCAGATTGTCCGCGATAAACCGCCAGGCGACGCCCTGCAGGTTCTCGTCGTTCGCATCGGGTATGGCCGCGAAGCCGAAACGGGCCGTGCGTCCGATCCGGTCCACGAACGGCTGCAGCAGGTCGGACCCGCTGAAGTCGAAATAGCCCGAGATGCGGGCACCCTGACGGCCATAGCGGCCGCGGAGGGTCAGGGGAGTGAAATCGCCGGTCCGCACGGTCGCATTGATGATCTCGCCATTGACCAGCGCGCTGGCCGAGAAGGGACGATCGGGCGAATAGCCGAGAGAGCCTGCCAGGGGACCGCCCCGGGCTTCGCTGGCCCTCAGGTTCAGCCGGAGATCTTCCGGCTTCTCGCCGATCGTCGCCGCCACACGCAGGAAGTCGCCCGGCCGGTTCAGGCTGTAGGCACTGATATTCGCCGTCTTGTCGCCGGACCGGGGCACCGTCGCGTCACCGGTCAGCCGCCAGCGGCCATACTCCCGGGAAAAGCCCTCCATCAGTTCGATGTCAGCGGTCAGGCGGTCGATGTCGACACTGATCGGCATGGGACGCGGCGGCTTGCCGTCCGGCGGCTCGATCTCGGGACGGCGCAACAGCTGGATCGATCCGGCCGTGATCTCGGTCGCATGAAACCGCCGCGTGAGGAGCGGCCAGTAGCTCCAGTCGACCCGCACATCGCGGGCCTCCAGCCAGACCCCCCTTTCGTCCGTGACGGTGACACGGGCCAGGGTGAAATCATCGAACAGATCGCCAGACAGGCCCTCGACGTTGATCCGCCCGTAGCGACTGATCTTCTGGCCGGTGACGAAACTGGTGACCAGATCGCGCCCTGATCCCGTCAGCAGATACATGCGGCTGCCGAAGGCCAGGAACAGCACCAAGGCCGTCAGTGCGACGAGCCCGAATCCGCCAAGGAACGCGACTCTCTGAAGACGGGTGCGCTGACGCTTGCCGGCGGCAGCGGGCGTTTCAGGCGGGGGAGGGGGGACGGTCGGTTCGGTCAAAACGCCTGACCGATGCTGACATAGACCTGGAAGTCCGCATCACCCTCACGCTTGTCCAGCGGGAAGGCGATGTCGGCGCGGATGGGGCCGAACGAGAGATTGTAGCGGGCGCCGATACCGACGGCGTATCTCAGGTTGGAAAAGTCCGGGGCTTCGTCGAACCCGATCGCACCCGCGTCGACAAAGGCCACGGCTCCGAAATTCCGGCCGAGATCGCGTCGCACTTCGGCCGAGGCTTCAAAGAGGGACAGACCGCCGCGTGGGGTGTTGTCCGGCAGCCGGGGGCCGACGCCCTGATACGAGTAGCCCCGGATCGAGCCGCCGCCCCCTGAATAGAACAGCCGGTCTGCAGGGACGCTGAGCTCGCCCCCGCCCACGATGGTCCCCAGCCGAACCCGACCCGCCGCCACTGTCTTCCCGGCATCCTGAAGCGGCAGATAGGCCGTCAACTGGCTCTCGGCACGAACGAACAGGATCGTGTCCTCGCCGGCCACGGCCGTCGGCTGGACATTCAGCGTCACCCGCCAGCCGGTCGTGGGATTCAGAGGGTCGTTGGACTGGTCCAGATAGGCGCTGGCTCGACCCGTCAGGATGGCGAGGTCGCGGCTGGAACTGATCGGAACCTGCGTCACCGGATCGAACCGGTTCTCGTCATAGCGGCCGGCATCGAGGCCCGCGCCAAAGCTGTAGAACGAGGTCTTTCCGATCCGGCGACGCAGATCGGCGGACAGCACCGCCGCCGTCCGGCGGTAGGCGTCCGTATCCTCGTTCACCGCCGCAGCCGACAGGGCCAGGGTCTGGCCGGGCTGACGCCAGTGGGGCAGCGAAAGATCGGCC
>JAIEQA010000122.1 GCA_019748095.1 Caulobacteraceae bacterium
TGCTGCTGCGCCGCCCGCCGGGCCGCGAAGCCTATCCGGGCGACGTGTTCTATCTGCACAGCCGCCTGCTGGAGCGTTCGGCCAAGCTGAACGAGGACAATGGCTCGGGCTCCATGACCGCCCTGCCGCTGATCGAGACCCAGGCCAACGACGTGTCGGCCTATATCCCGACCAATGTGATCTCGATCACCGACGGCCAGATCTTCCTGGAATCCGACCTGTTCTACCAGGGCATCCGCCCGGCCGTGAACGTCGGCATCTCGGTGTCGCGCGTGGGCTCCTCGGCCCAGATCAAGGCGATGAAACAGGTCGCCGGTTCCATCAAGGGCGAGCTGGCCCAGTACCGGGAAATGGCCGCCTTCGCCAAATTCGGTTCGGACCTCGACGTCTCGACCCAGAAGCTGCTGGCCCGGGGCGCGCGCCTGACCGAACTGCTGAAACAGCCCCAGTACTCGCCGCTGACGGTCGAGGAGCAGGTGGTGTCCATCTACGCCGGCACGCGCGGCTATCTGGACGCCATCGCGGTGGCCGACATCGCCCGCTTCGAGAGCGAACTGCTGGCCCGGATGCATTCGGCGCACCAGTCGACGCTGGACGCCATCAAGTCGACCAAGGCCCTGTCCAAGGAGCTGGAAGCCGAGTTGAAGGCCGCGATCGAAGCCTTCGCCAAGACCTTCGCCTGAGCCCCGGGAAGCTGAGAAAGTAACGCCCGATGGCCAGCCTCAAGGAAATGCGCAATCGGATCGGAAGCGTGAAGTCCACGCAGAAGATCACGAAAGCCCTGAACATGGTCGCCGCGGCCAAGCTGAAGCGCGCCCAGGAACAGGCCGAAAGCGCGCGTCCCTATGCCCGCAAGATGGCCGCCGTGATCGCCAATCTGGCGGCCGGTGTGTCGGGGGACAACGCCCCCCGACTGCTGGCGGGCACGGGCGCGGACCACAAGCACCTGATCGTGGTCGCCACCGGCGACAAGGGTCTGGCCGGCGGGTTCAACACCAATGTCATCCGCGCCGCCCGGGACAGGATCAACACCCTGATCGCGAACGGCAAGGACGTGCGGATCATCGCCGTGGGCCGCAAGGTCCGTGACGGCCTGACCCGTCAGTTCGGCAACCGCATCATCCAGACGTTCGAACTGAGCGAGCACAAGGTCATCGGCATGGCTGCGGCCGAGCCGATCGCGGCCCTGATTGCCGAACGCTTCGAGGCGGGCGAGGCCGATGTGGTGACCCTGATCTACAGCCGGTTCCAGTCGGTCATCTCCCAGATCCCGACGCCGAAACAGCTGATCCCGGCGGTCGTCGACAGCGATGCGGCCCCGATCGACCTGAACGGCGCGGTCTATGAGTATGAGCCCTCGGAAGAGGAAATCCTCGAGACCCTGCTGCCGCGTAACGTTACGACCCAGATCCTGGCCGCCCTGTACGAGAACCAGGCCAGCTTCTTCGGGGCCCAGATGGGCGCCATGGACAACGCCACCCGCAACGCGGGTGACCTCATCAACAGCCTGACCCTGCAGTACAACCGCAAGCGCCAGGCCCAGATCACCACCGAACTGATCGAGATCATCGCCGGCGCGGAAGCGCTCTGATCCTCCGATCCTGACAGACAGACCGAAACGGACCCCGACCGATGACCGACACCGTCGCCCCCAAGAAGCCCGCCGCCAAGAAGCCCAAGGCCCCGGCCGCCGCCGCAGCCAGCGGTAACGCCGCCTACACGGCCGGAACCGGCGTGGGCAAGATCGCCCAGGTCATCGGGGCCGTCGTGGACGTGGAGTTCACCGGCCAGTTGCCGGCGATCCTGAACGCGCTGGAAACCCAGAACGTCGACCAGAAGACCGGTCAGCCCTTCACCCTTGTGCTCGAGGTCGCCCAGCACCTGGGTGAGAACATGGTCCGGACCATCTCGATGGACACGACCGAGGGCCTGACCCGCGGCCAGCCGGTCACCGACACCGGCACCTCCATCCTGGCCCCCGTCGGCCCCGGAACCCTGGGCCGCATCATGAACGTCGTCGGCGCGCCGATCGACGAACAGGGCCCGATCAAGACGACCATGTACCGCCCGATCCACCGCGAGGCCCCCAGCTTCGAGGAGCAGTCGACCAGCTCCGAGATCCTCGTCACGGGCATCAAGGTCATCGACCTGATCTGCCCCTATACCAAGGGCGGCAAGATCGGCCTGTTCGGCGGTGCCGGCGTCGGTAAAACCGTTACGATGCAGGAACTTATCAATAACATCGCCAAGGCCTACGGCGGCTATTCGGTCCTGGCCGGCGTGGGTGAGCGCACCCGCGAGGGCAACGACCTGTATCACGAGATGATCGAGTCGAACGTGAACGTGGACCCGTCCAAGAACGGCGGCTCGACCGAAGGCTCCAAATGCGCCCTCGTCTACGGCCAGATGAACGAGCCGCCCGGAGCCCGCGCCCGCGTCGCCCTGACCGGCCTGGCCCAGGCCGAGTATTTCCGCGACGAGGAGGGCAAGGACGTCCTGCTGTTCGTGGACAACATCTTCCGCTTCACCCAGGCCGGCTCTGAAGTGTCGGCTCTGCTGGGCCGCATCCCGTCGGCGGTGGGCTATCAGCCGACGCTGGCCACCGAGATGGGCAATCTGCAGGAGCGGATCACCTCGACCAAGAAGGGTTCGATCACCTCGGTCCAGGCTATCTATGTGCCCGCCGACGACCTGACCGACCCGGCCCCGGCCGCCTCGTTCGCCCACCTCGACGCGACGACCGTGCTAAACCGCGACATCGCCGCCCAGGCCATCTTCCCGGCCGTGGACCCGCTGGACTCGACCAGCCGGATCATGGATCCGCTGGTGATCGGCGAGGAGCACTACCGCGTCGCCCGCTCGGTGCAGGAAGTGCTGCAGTCCTACAAGGCTTTGAAGGACATCATCGCCATCCTGGGCATGGACGAGCTTTCGGAAGACGACAAACTGGTCGTGTCGCGCGCCCGCAAGATCCAGCGCTTCCTGTCGCAGCCCTTCTTCGTGGCCGAACAGTTCACGAACTCGCCCGGCAAGTTCGTCGAGCTGGCCGACACCATCCGCAGCTTCAAGGGCATCGTGGCCGGTGAATACGATCACTTGCCGGAAGCCGCCTTCTACATGGTCGGCACCATCGAGGAAGCCGTCGAGAAGGCCCAGAAGCTCGCCGCGGACGCCGCATAAGCATGGCGGGCAAACTCAACTTCTCGCTGGTGTCACCGGAACGCGAGGTCTTTTCGGGCCTCGTGGACCAGGTCGATGCCCCGGGCGTCGAGGGCGATTTCGGCGTCCTGCCGGCCCATGCGCCCTTCATGACCGCCCTGCGCGAGGGCGCGGTCACGGTGTTCACGGGTAATGCGAAGCGCACCTTTACGGTGCGCGGCGGCTTTGCCGACGTGACCCCCGACGGCCTGACCATTCTGGCCGAGGCCGCGACCGAGGTCGTGGCGGCCTGATCAACATGAGGGTGTCCTCACCCTCCTGACCATGCTCTGGCAGCCGGCGCGCAATCGCCGGCTGTTTTGCGTTCCGGGCCTGATCGGGCGGTGACCAATGGCGTGGCCAAATCGACCAAATTCCGGTCAGCAAACCCGCCAACTCCGCCAATCTGACCAAACGGGCTTGATCGGCGGGGGCGGCTGTCCCAAATCCCGGGCGCGGGGCCACGTCCCCGTCCGTGGCCGAGGCGACGGGACAAGCCCGGGACGGCCCGGCCCCTTGCGCGGAGGGTCGTTGTTCATGGCCTGGGTCTATCTTGTCATCGCGGGACTGCTGGAAGTGGTCTGGGCCTATTTCATGAAACAGTCGTCGGGCTTCACCCGGCTGTGGCCCAGTGTGATCACCCTGGGCACCATGGGGGTCAGCTTCGCCCTGCTGTCGATGGCCATGCGGACCCTGCCGCTGGGCACGGCCTATACGGTCTGGACCGGCATCGGAGCCGTCGGGGCCTTCATTGTCGGCGTCATCTGGCTGAACGAAGGGGTTCATCCGCTCCGGGTGGCGGCCGCCGGCCTGATCCTGGCGGGGATCGTCCTGATGCGACTGGCCCCGTCGGCCTCCGTCGCCTAGGCGGGCCGACCCGGGGGTGACTCCCGGCCAGGACCGGACAGCGGGCTTGTTCGTCGCGGTCATGACGCCCGCAGCGCAGGCCAATCGATCGGTTCGACAACCGTCGTTTTCCGACTCGCGCGCAGCCAGGGTCCGCGACTAAGCTCGCTGGAGGACCAGAAGGAACGCCACAATGAACGCCATGATGACTGTCCGCTCCCTCAGCGTCGCCGCCATCCTCGGGCTGGCTCCGACCGCCGCCCTGGCCCAGACCCACGCCGCCACGCCCACGGAGGCCTTCGTCCACGGGGTGACCCAGGTGTGCGCCAGAAACGCCTTCGGGGACCTGCCGCTGACGCCCTCGCCCGCACTCGACGCGGCCAAGGTCTTGCTGGTGGACGGCGGAACCGACCCTGACGTTCGCGGAGCCTTTCACGACATGCCCGTCACTATCGACTACGGCGCGGTGCCATCGGCCTCAGGGCAGATCATTATCGGGGCGGACGAGGCCGGTTCCTGTCGGGTCGCCGCGATCAATGTAACCCCCGCCGTGGTCGCCGAGATCCAGGCCGCCTTTGCCGCCAACTCCGACGGCTGGACCCCGATCGCCAACGATCCTGACAAGGGCGAGACGACCTATTCCGGCCCGATCGGCGACGACACGGCGATGGTCGCGGTGCTGGTCCCGCCCGCCGGATCGGATTGGGGCAAGGCCGGCATCCTGTTCACCGTCATGAACCCGGCGGCAGGTTCCTGAGGGCGTTGTCGCTCGCGCACGTCAGGCAGTGAACCGGGTGAAGGCCTCGACCACCTGCGCATAGGCGTCGCGCTTGAAGGGGATGATCAGGTCGCAGGCCTCGGACAGGTCGCCCCAGCGCCAGGCGTCGAACTCGATGTCCCCGTGCCGGTCCAGGGCGATCTCGCTGTCGTCGCCCAGGAAACGGAAGGCGAACCAGGCCTGTTTCTGGCCGTCCCAGGGCTTGCGGCCCTCCGCGCGGTGAAGCGCTTTCAGGGCGTCGGGGAAGTCATAGACGATCCAGCCGTCGGTCCGGCCCAGCAGGGCGATGGAGGTGACCCCGGTCTCCTCCTCCAGTTCGCGCCGGGCGGCTGCCTCAAGGTCCTCGCCCTTGTCGACCCCGCCCTGCGGGAACTGCCAGGCGTGGCCGGTCGCCTGGCCGGCACGGTGACCGTACCAGACCTTGCCGGTAGCGTTGAACAGAACGACGCCGACGTTGGGGCGATGGCGAGGGAAGGCATCGGGCATGGGCGAGGGGTGAAAAGTGCTAGTGCTGGTGAGCCAGACGAGCCACGCTCATCGGTATATCGAGTTGCTCACGAGCACTGGCACTTTTCACTTCTACCGTCCCGCCCGCTGGGTCATCGCCGAGGCGGGGGCCAGTTGCAGACCACGGGCGTCGAGGCCGGCAGTCCAGCGGGCGGCGGCCTCGACCGTGACCGGATAGGCGAAGCCGGTGCCGAGGGCCGCGCCGCGGGCCTTGGCGGCGGCTTCGAGGGCGTTCAGGCGACCGATGATGGCGGCGGGGGTCTGGGTCTCATCGACGATCACATCGGCGCTGGCGCGGGCCCAGGCCCCGGGTCGCCGTCGGGCCTGACCGTCATCCAGAAAGGCGATGCCGCGCTGGCGCAGCACGCCAAGGAAGGCCGACATCGCCCCATCGGACGTCACGAACCGGTCGCCCAGATAGTTGGTCACGGCGAAATAGCCGGTCGCGCGACCCAGCAGCCACATCATCCGGGCCTCGACATCGTCCGGGGTGGCATTGGCCAGCAGGGTGTAGGGGCCGGGGTCGTTGTTAGGATAGCCGGTCGGCTCCATCGGGATCTCGATCATCACCTCATGGCCCTGGGCCCGGGCCAGATCGATCCAGCCCTGCAGACCCTCGGCATAGGGCACGAAACTGAGCGTCACCTCGGCCGGCAGGCGTTCGATGGCGGCGCGGGTGGTCACGGCATTGAGCCCCAGACCGCCGACGATCAGGGACACGCGCGGCTTGCCGTTCGACTGGAAGGGCCGGGCATAGGCCTGGGCCGGGACGCGGCCGTCGGTGGCAATAACCGGCAGGGCCCCCTGGGGCCCGGGCTGGCTGAGGCCCGCGATCGGTGCGGCGACCAGCGGGCGGGGTTCGATCCGCGGGGCGGCGATGGCTGAGCCGCCCGCAACGGTCGCACCGTCGGGCAGGGTGATCAGGGCCTCGCCACCGGCCGCGCCGGACGGATCCAGCATCGGATCGCCCGACAGGCCCTGCCAGGCGGCGAACCCGCCCATGCTGAAGGCTTCGAGGCCGCTGGGGGCCGGAGCCTCGACCGGGGCCTCGCGCTTCAGACTGACCCGGGCCGACGGTGCGCCCGCGCGCGGGTCGCCCAGCACGGTCATGAACAGGGCGACGGCAGCAATCAGCAGCAGGCCGGCCGCACCGACGGCGACCGGCGGCTTCTTCAGCCAGCCGACGACAGGCTTGAGGTCAAGCTTCAGCCCCTTGCTGGACGGGGCCGCGCCGGCGGCGGCGGCAAGGGCGGACTGGCGTTTGGCGAACATGGACTGTGGACGCTCGGCGAACAGGCGACCGGACGGATTCCGGACGGTGATCTTCGCCGCGGAGTATGAACGGGGGGCGGTTAAGAAAGCCTAACGCGCCGTTAGCCATGAATTCAGCCGGCCCGGACGGGGTCGGGCCGTTCGGTCAGATGCCGGCGTACCACTCATAGCCGCGGTCCGGCCAATAGCCGCCCTTGCCGCCCTGGAGGTCAGCGAAGCTGTCGACCGCCTCGATCCGGCGGATGTATTTGGCGTGTTTGTAGCCGAGCTGGCGTTCGACCCGCAGCCGCAGGGGGGCCCCGTTGGGCACGCCCAGCACCTCGCCGTTCATGTCATAGGCGAGGATCGTCTGGGGGTGGCGGGCGTCGACCAGATCGATGCTCTCATAGTAGCGCGGCCCGTCCTCGGTCTGGGTCAGGGCGTCGAAACAGTGAAAGACGATGTAGCGGGCCTCGGGCCGCAGCCCCGCCTCATCCAGCAGGGTCTCCAGCCGCACCCCGGTCCACTGGCCGATCGCGGTCCAGCCCTCGACGCAGTCGTGTTTGGTGATCTGGGTCCGGGCCGGCCGGGCGCGCAGCTCGGCCAGCGACAGGGACAGGGGCCGCTCCACCAGACCGGTGACCTCCAGCCGGTAGTCGACGAACCCTCCGTCGCGCAGCGCCACATAGTCCGCCGCCGCCGGATCGATCGAGCCATTGGGCTTGAAGAAGGGCGAGATATGGCGGGCGTCATATTCCGGGGCCAGGGCCTCGCGCGGGATCAGAAGCCGCTGCGAGCGGTAGGTCAGGGCCTCGGCCGAGACCCTCAGCCGTTCACTGAACGAGACGCCCCGCTCGCAGGCCGCCGTGGCCATCAGGCCGGCGGTCGCCAGCGCCCGCCCCAGCCAGGTGCGCCGGTTCATCGCTTGTCCTCCTTCGATGCGGACGGCTCGATCACGAACCAGCCGGTGACCATCGCCCGCATATTGTTGAAGAAGCCGGTCCAGATCACCAGTCCGACGTGGACGACGATGAAGCCCACGATCAGGGCGGCCGAGATGAAGTGCAGCGTCCGCGCCGACTGGCGGCCCCCCATGAGGTCCAGCAGGATTCCGCCGATCGCGTTGAAACCCGGCGACATCGACAGGCCGGTGATCAGCATCATCGGCAGGATCACGAGGATCATGGTCACATAGGTCAGCTTCTGAATGACGTTGTAGGTGCGGGCCTCCTCATCCCTGGGGAAGTGGAACCGCGCATGTTCCTTCACCGAGGGCCAGAAGCCGGCCAGATCGGTCCTCGTCGGCCACAGCCGCCGGCCGAAACGCCGGGTGAGAAACCCGTAAGTGAGGTAGATCAGACCGTTGATCACGAAGACCCAGGCGAAGAAGAAATGCCAGTGGCGCGCTTCGGCCAGGTTGCGCCCCTGGGGCAGCAGCATCCAGTTCGGGATCGGCGGAATATCCAGCCAGTGGTCGCCGAAGCGGGTCGTGTGGCCCCAGTCCAGATGCGGATGGGCCAGAAGGATGTTCAGCCCGCTCATGATCAGGATGACCACGGCGACGACGTTCAGCCAGTGGCTGACCCGCACCAGCGGCGGATGGCGGTAGGTGTCCGTGCGCCCGTCCGGCAGGGGGCGGTCGGGGTGGGCTGCGTCGCCTTCCGCCGGACCCGGCGGGTTCGCCTTGATGGTCTGGACCGTCATTCATCCCCCCGTGCCGTGCCCGGACGGTGTCACGGAGCCGCCGGCTGCGCAAACCGCCTCCGGTCGGTTACGGCTGCGGGCGCGAAAGGGTTACGGCCCGACCCGGGTGGAGCAGCGGGTCCGGTCCCCGGCCTCGCAGGCGCGGATATCGGCCTCCCACAAGGCCCGGTCCGCCGCCCAGCGCCGCTGTGCGGCCTCGGCCTCGCGCAGGGCGGCCTCGTAAGCCAGCTGCGCCTCCCGGGCCCGGGTGACCTCGGCCTCATAGCGGGCCCGTTCGGCCTCGAACGCGGCCCGGTCGGCCCGCTCCTGGTTTTCGGCCAGCAGATTGCGCTGGAGGATCTCATCGTTCAGGGCGCGGGTGACCCGCAGCTCCTCCGGGTCCTGCTGTTCGTCGGGGGCCCGGTGCCAGGCCTCCCCGTCATTCACCGCCGGTGCCGGCTTCGCGGGCGCGGGAGGCGGGGGCAGCAGGGCCGCGACCGGGTCGGGTGGGGTAGCTTGCCGGGCGGGGGACTGTGCCTGGGTCGCGCCTGCGACCAGCAGAACGGCCAGCACACCGCCCGCCATTCCTGTCCGGATCCTGTTCATACGCCTGTCTCCCTCTCGCCCGGCCATTTCGTACCGGGAGCTTGGCGATATAAGGGCGATGCGGGGAACAACGTTCCGCGTGCCCAAAAGGTGGCGCCCGCCCCCCCGGCCGCGCTATCCCGGTGGCGGACGCTCTTGCCGAAGGCCGCTGCCGATGATTCTTTCGACCACTTCGGGGGACTTCCCCATCCCGCCCGACGTCGCCAGCCGGCTGCCGCAGGTGCCGCCCGTGCCCGACCCGGCCGCGCCCGACTATCGCCGGCAGCGCCGCGCCTTCACCGAATGGCTGGACGCCGCCCCCGAACACGCCATCGATTTCGAACGGCTGCGGCGCTGGCATCTGGTCCAGGACCAGCTGGCCGCCGAGGCCCGGGCGGCGGGTCGCGACCATGTCGTCACCGAGGACGGTCTGGACTGAGCCCGGCCGCGACGCGGGCCTTTGCTATGGCCCGACGATCGCTATGTTCACGCCCATGACGGTCGCGCCTCTGCCCGGACCCGCCGCTGCCCCCATGGTCGACCCGCTGGGTCGCACCATCGACTATGTGCGCATCTCGGTCACCGACCGCTGCGACCTGCGCTGCACCTACTGTATGGCCGAGCGCCAGACCTTCCTGCCCCGGGCCGAACTGCTGACGATCGCCGAGCTGGACCGGCTGTGTTCGGTCTTCATCGGTCTGGGCACACGCCGGCTGCGCCTGACCGGGGGCGAACCGCTGATCCGCAAGGGCTTTCTGGATCTGGTTGCGGGCCTGTCGCGGCATCTGGCGTCCGGGGACCTCGATGAGCTGACCCTGACCACCAATGGCTCGCATCTGGCGGACCACGCGCAGGCGCTGGCCGACCATGGCGTGCGGCGGATCAATGTCTCGCTGGATACGCTGAACCCCGACGCCTATCGCCGGATCACGAGGGGCGGTGAGCTGGAGCGGGTGATGGCCGGGCTGGACGCCGCCGCGGCCGCCGGCATCGCGGTCAAGATCAATACCGTGGCCCTGAGGCAGGACAATGCGACCGACCTGCCGGGACTGGTCGAATGGGCCCATGGCCGGGGGCTGGAGATCACCCTGATCGAGACCATGCCGCTGGGCGAGATCGGGGCCGACCGCACCGGTCAGTACCTGTCCCTCGGCGAGGTCCGGCAGGCGCTGGAGGGGCGCTGGACCCTGACGCCCCTAGTCCGGCGCACGAGCGGCCCGGCCCGCTATGTCCGGGTCGAGGAGACCGGCGGCACCCTGGGGTTCATCACCCCCATGACCCACAATTTCTGCGACACCTGCAACCGTATCCGGGTCACCTGCACCGGCCGGCTGTATCCCTGTCTGGGTCAGGAGACCCATGCCGACCTGCGTCAGGTCCTGCGCGCCGGGCCCGGTGACGGGCCGGTGGTCGAGGCCATTCGCGCCATCGTGGCCAGAAAACCCGGTCGCCACGACTTCCGTATCGGGGCCGGACTGGGCCCCTCCGTGGCCCGCCCCATGTCGATGACGGGCGGCTGAGACCCCCTGACCGGAGCCCATACCATGTCCGACACCCTCCCCGCCCCCGGCGGCCGGCTGCTGACCGACCAGCCCGTCGTCCCGGTCCGGATCGCGGTCCTGACCGTGTCGGACACCCGCGATGAGGACAGCGACACCTCGGGCGGCATCCTGGCCGAGCGCATCACGACGGCGGGTCATGTCTGTGTCGACAAGGCCATCGTCCCGGATGACATCGCGGCCATTCGCGGCCGGGTGCGGGACTGGATCGCGGCGGGGGCGGTCGATGTGATCCTGACCACTGGCGGCACCGGCCTGACCGGCCGCGACGTCACGCCCGAGGCGCTGGAGCCCCTGTTCGACAAACGGATCGACGGCTTTTCCGTCATCTTCCACACCGTCAGCTACCAGACCATCGGCCTGTCGACCCTGCAGTCGCGGGCCACGGCAGGGATCATCGACGGCGTCTTCGTCTTCTGTTTGCCGGGTTCGAACGGAGCCGTCCGCGACGGCTGGGACCAGGTGATCCGCTGGCAGCTGGACAGCCGCCACCGCCCCTGCAACCTGGTCGAGATCATGCCGAGGCTTCTGGAAGTCTGACGGCGGACCGGGCCCGCCGTCAGAGGTCCCGGGACCGCAGAACCGCTGCGGCCGGACGGCGTAA
This sequence comes from Caulobacteraceae bacterium, assembly GCA_019748095.1. GTDB lineage: Bacteria > Pseudomonadota > Alphaproteobacteria > Caulobacterales > Caulobacteraceae > Brevundimonas. The sequence goes on from JAIEQA010000122.1 coordinate 11,012, forward strand.
CGAGAACGGCAGGTCCGGCGCATAGCCGAAGCGCACGAGAAGATCGACGCGCCTGCCTGTAACGCCGGACAGCGCGATCGACGGTCCGGTGCCGAGCAGGGCGCGGCGGGTCAGATACGCCATCCGTCTGTCTCCTCGCCAGCGCTGGACCCACCCTGCCCGATTGGGCCCGGCCAGAAAATCCGCTAGTGTCCGGAGCGGATGTCATGCGTCCGCCTGTGGCCCCCAACCGGTCCGTCAGGAACGGGATGCTGCATCCGCACGGGCGCAGTGGTTTGCAGGGGAACACTGCAGATGCAGAGGCGGCAATTCCTGGGGCGGGGTCTGTTTGCGGCGGCTGCGCTTGTCGCCGGCGGGTTGACCTGGCGCAGCTTTTCCTCGGACCTGAGCCGCGCCCGGGCCCGGACGCTGGGGCGTAGCCAGACGATCGAAAGCCGGTTCGGCCGGATGGAGTATGCGCAGGCCGGCTCAGGCCCCCCTGTACTCATGGTCCATGGCACGGGCGGGGGCTTCGATCAGGGACTGGATTTTGCGGCACCCCTGGCGGCGCGCTGGCGCATCATCGCGCCGTCCCGTTTCGGGTATCTGCGCTCAGCCTTTCCGGACGAGCCTTCGTCGGAGCATCAGGCCGATGCGTTTGTCGACCTGCTCGATGCGCTGGGGATTGAACGCGTGCCGATCATCGGCGGATCGGCCGGCGCGCTCCCGGCGCTGCAATTCGCAATCCGTCACCCGGACCGATGCAGCGCTGTTGTGGCGATGGTGCCGGCCGCCCATGCGCCGGGGCGGCCACCGGTAGAGCCCCCCGATCCGCTCGCCCAGGCAATCATTACCCATGCGCTGAAGTCTGATTTCCTGTTCTGGCTTGGCACGTCGCTGAACGAGGACGCGATGATCCGCGCCCTCCTCGCAACCGATCCGGGACTGGTGAAGGCCGCCGGTCCGGCCGAGCAGGCGCGCGTCCGGGCCATCCTTCGCAACATCCTCCCGGTCAGCGCCCGCGCCCGGGGCCTTCTGAACGACGCCCGGCTGGCCTACGAGCCGGCCCCGATGCCGATCGAACGCATCACAGCGCCGACACTGGCCCTCTCCCTTGAGGACGACCGCTTCCAGACGCTGGCGGCCGCGCAGCATATCGCGAGGACCGTCCCCAGTGCCGAACTGGCCGTGTTTCCGACCGGGGGTCATGTCTGGGTCGGACGCGAGGCCGAGGTGTTTCAGACGGTCGACCGGTTCCTGTCGCGACACGTCCGATGACCGGACGCCTCCTCACCGCGACAGCCCTCTACTTCGGCCTGGTGTTCGCCTTGGGGTTCGTGCTCGGCGCTGTGAGGACCGTGGCCCTGGCGGCTGTCCCCGATGTCAGCCGGCTGCAGGCCGTGGCGATCGAGGTGCCCGTCATGCTTGCCGTCTCCTGGGTCGCCTGCGCGATCATCACCAGACGGTGTTCAGTGCCGAAGACCGTCCCGGCACGGGCGATGATGGGCGGCGGTGCCTTTCTTCTGCTCGGGCTTGCAGAACTCATGCTCGCCGTCTGGCTGGCGGGGCTCACACCCGTCGCGCATTTCCGGTCCTACGCCGAACCCAGCCATGCACTCGGCCTCGCGGCCCAGATCGCCTTCGGGGTGTTTCCGCTGATCCAGCGAGGCCGATAGCGATAACAGGAATGGCGCACCCGAGAGGATTCGAACCTCTGACCCCTGCCTTCGGAGGGCAGTACTCTATCCAGCTGAGCTACGGGTGCATCCGCGTCGGCCTTGCGGCCGGACGAAGGGCCTTACAGCAGGTCAGCGGCGGCCTCAATCCCGAAAGGCGGGGTGAGGCCATCTCGCGCTCAAGCAGTGAGCGACCGCGTCGCGAGCGTTAGCGCCCTAACTCACTGCGCCAGCATGCCGCCGTCGATCCTGAACTCGGACCCGGTGACGAACTTGCTCTCGTCCGAGGCCAGGTAGAGCACACAGTAGGCGACATCGTCGGGCTCGCCGATCCGCTTCAGCGGAATGCCGCGGGTCAGGCGCTCGTGGGCCTTCTTCTCGTCGCCGCCGGCCATGGCGATGAAGGGGTCGAGGATCGGCGTCTTGATGAAGACCGGGTGGACCGAGTTGCAGCGGACGTTCCAGTCCATCTTCGCCGCCTCCAGTGCGATGGTCTTGGTGTACATCCAGACCGCCGCCTTGGTGGCGTTATAGACACCCATGCCCGGGGCTGCGGCCAGCCCCGCCACCGACGAGATGTTGATGATCGAGGCCGGGGCCGCCTCGCGCAGGGGCTTCATGGCGTGTTTGCAGCCCAGCATCACGCTTTCGATATTGATCGCCTGAACCTTGCGCCAGTTTTCCAGCGTGTCGGTCTCGACGAACGCCATGTCGCCGGCGATGCCGGCGTTGTTCACCAGAATGGAGAGGGACCCCATTTCGGCGACGGCGGCGTCAATCACATCGATCCACGCCTGTTCGTCGGCCACATCGTGGGCATGGGCGAAGGCGGAGCCGGGGATCTCGGCATTGATGCCGGCCGCCAGGGCCTCGACGCCCGACAGGTTGACGTCGGTCAGGGCGACCTTCGCCCCCTCACGCGCCAGCATCCAGGCCATGGCCTGACCCAGCCCTCCGGCGGCTCCGGTGATCAGGGCGGTCTTGCCCGCGACGCGGCCTGGTTTACTCATGGTCATTCCCCTCCCAGGGATGTGGCGGCGGCGTCGATGAATCGCGCCAGCTCTATGTCGAGATCGGTCACCCCGCCCGCGTCATGGGTGGTCAGCAGGACCTCGACGCGGTTGTAGACATTGGACCATTCCGGATGGTGATCCATCGTCTCGGCCTTCAGGGCCACGCGCGTCATGAAGGCGAAGGCGGTGCTGAAGTCGGGGAAGCGCAGGCTGCGGATCAGCGCGGGCCGGGCCTCGTCGGCGACCTTCCACAACGGCAAGGCGGCGAGGGCGGCAGCGGGATCGATCGGAGAACGGCTCATGCGTCCGGCCTAGCCCGCGCACCGGACCGCGACAAGGGTGCAGGCGGCCGGCTCCGGCCCTGTGGCCGTCCGCCGCAGGCGCGACCCAGTCACCCGGTGACGCCGCGTCGTTCCCACGCTAGACCGCCAGAATGAACGCCCCGAACCCAGCGGAAACCGACACCCCCCCCGGCAAGACCTCGCCCTTCGGCTTCCGCGATGTGGACGCCGGCGAGAAGGTGCGCATGGTCCGGGGCGTGTTCGACAGTGTCGCCTCCAGCTATGACCTGATGAACGACCTGATGAGCGGGGGCGTGCACCGGCTGTGGAAGGACGCGGCGGCGGCGCGACTGAATCCCCGTCCCGGCGAGACCATCCTGGATGTGGCCGGCGGCACCGGCGACATGGCCCGGCGCTATGCCAAGATGGCCCGCAGCGCCCAGCAGCGGCGTGGCGGGGCCGACGCCTCGGTCATCGTGCTGGACTACAATGCCGAGATGATCCTGGCGGGGGTCAACAAGGGCGGCGAGCCCGAGATGAGCTGGACCGTCGGCGACGCCATGGCCCTGCCCCTGCCGGACGCCTCGGTCGATGCCTATTCGATCAGTTTCGGCATCCGCAATGTCTCGGACATCGCCGGGGCCCTGAAGGAGGCGCGCCGGGTGGTGAAGCCGGGCGGCCGCTTTATGTGTCTGGAGTTCTCGCGGCCCACGGCCGAGGCGGTGCGCAAGGCCTATGACGCCTGGTCCTTCCACGCCATTCCCCGCATCGGCGGCTGGGTGGCGAAGGACCGCGACAGCTACCAGTATCTGGTCGAGAGCATCCGCCGCTTCCCCGACCAGACGACCTTCAAGGGGATGATCGAGGACGCCGGATTCAGCCGGGTGACGGTCACCAACCTGTCGGGCGGTGTCGCGGCGCTGCATTTCGGGTGGGCGATCTGACCGGGCCGTCGTCCTACCGGGTCGCGCCGGCCGCGCCGCCCGCGGTCCCTGTGCGCGATCCCCTGGGTGCGACCTGGCGTCTGCTGCGCTGGGGCGCGGCCCTGGCGCGGCACGACGCCCTGCTGCCACGCGAGATCACACCCCTGCTGCCGGCCTGGTTCCGGCCTGTCGCCCATTTCGTCCATCTGTTCGCCGGCAAGGACGGCCGCACCGGACGGCCGGGACAGAGGCTGGGCCGGGCCTTCGAGACCCTCGGGCCCGTCGCGGTCAAGCTGGGTCAGGTGATGGCCACCCGGGCCGACATCTTCGGCATCGAGTTCGCCCGCGATCTGGGCCGGCTGAAGGACAAGCTGCCGCCCTTCCCGACCGAACAGGCCCGCCGTGAGGTCGAGCGCTCCATCGGCCGGCCGGTCGAAAGCCTGTTCACCGACTTCGGCGATCCGATCGGGGCCGCCTCCCTGGCCCAGGCCCACCCCGCCTGGCTGGCCGACGGCCGCAAGGTCGCGGTCAAGGTGCTGCGCCCCGGGGTCGAGCGCCGGGTGGTCAAGGGGCTGGACGCCATGCGGCTGGCCGCCGGTCTGGTGCACCGTCTGGTGCCCCTGTCGCGCCGGCTGCAGCCCCGCGCCTTCGTCGAGACGGTCGCGCGGTCCATGTATCTGGAACTGGACATGCGGCTGGAGGCGGCCGCGGCCTCCGAACTGCACGACATCATGGAAAAGGCCCGCGCCGACGGGGCCCATATGTCGGCCCCGAAAGTGATCTGGGACGGCGTCGGCAAGCGCGTCCTGACGCTGGAATGGGCCACCGGCATGCCCATGACCGACCCGCTGACGATCGAACAGCCGGGCATGGACATCAACGCCCTGGCCGACAATGTCGTGCGCGCCTTTCTGGTCCAGGCGCTGGACTACGGCACCTTCCACGCCGACCTGCATGAAGGGAACCTGTTCGCCTATGCCCCGGCCGAGCTGACGGCGGTCGATTTCGGCATCATCGGCCGGCTGGGCGAGGGCGAGCGACGCTATCTGGCCGAGATCCTGTGGGGTTTCCTGACCCGCGACTATCCCCGCATCGCCCGGGTCCATTTCGAGGCCGGCTATGTGCCGCCGCACCATTCGGTCGAAGCCTTCGCCCAGGCCCTGCGCGCGGTCGGAGAGCCGGTCATCGGCCGGGCTGCCAGCCAGGTGTCGATGGGCCGGCTGCTGGGCCAGCTGTTCGAGATCACCGCCCTGTTCGACATGCATCTGCGCCCCGAGCTGATCCTGCTGCAGAAGACCATGGTCTCGGTCGAGGGGGTGGCCCGCCGGCTGAACCCGGATCACGACCTGTGGTCGGCGGCCCAGCCGGTGGTCGAGCGCTGGATCACCCGCGAACTGGGACCCAGGGCCCAGATCCGCGACGGCGTGCGCGAGATCCTGTCGGGGGCCCGGGCCCTGTCGCGGCTGGTGCAGGACCCGCCCCGGCCCGAGACGGTGGTGATCGAGCGGGTGCGCACACCCCTGTGGCTGGCCGCCGGTGTCGTCGCGGCAACTGTGATGGCCGCCGCCGCCCTGCTTCTGTCGCTTTGGTCGCGGATGGTGGGCTGAACCGACCGGAGCCCGCATGACCCGCTTTCGTACCCTCCCCCTGATCGCCGCCCTCTCCGTTCTGGCCATCGGCCCGGCCCTCGCCCAGTCGGTGCCGCCGGGCCAGACCCGCGCCCTTGCCCCCTCGGGCGGTGCGGCCGGAACCCTGCCCAACACCTTTGACGGGCCCGTCGCGCCGCCGGTCGCCCCGGTGAGACCGGCGGCCCCGGCCCGCCAGGTCACGGACGCCGAAATGGCCGAGGCGGCCCTGCGCGCGATCATCGGCCAGATGCAGTCCGGCGCGCTGGATCCGGACCTGTTCACCCCGGACCTGGGGCCCCGGCTGCAGGGCCAGATGACGACTTTCGGACCCCTCGTGCAGAGCTTCGGCGCGCTTCGTTCGATCGAGGCCGAGGATACCGCCGGCGATGGCCCCGGCCAGTACCGCGTGACCTTCGACAAGGCTGTCACCCAGTGGCTGGTGGGTCTCGAGGAGGGCGGGCTGGTCGCGGCCCTGCTGTTCCGCCCGGCACCCGAAACGCCGGCCGCCGCAGCCCCGGTGACGCAACCCTAGCTGTTGAGCGTCTGGGTCGCGGGTTTCTGGCAGACGGCCCGGAATCCGGCCGCGGCGAACCGCACCATATAGTCACAGGCCGTTTCCAGATCACCGGACCGGCACCGCCCGTCGGACAGCCGGTCCAGACGTCCGGTCTCGCCGAGCGTCAGGGTCAGCGCCCCCGACAGATTGTGCCAGCCCCAGTACAGGTCCTCCTCGCGGGCCTCGGGCAGGAGGATGCGGATCAGTTCGATCAGACGCCGGATCGCCGGGTCGAAATAGCGGGCCATCGTCTCCCCCCCGAAGGCTGGATTGGCATTGGTCTGGGCCACCAGAGCCGAATAGTGTTTCCAGCCTGGCCCGCCTTTCAGCGACCACTGGAAGGGGGGCTCCAGAAAGGCGCGCAGCAGCCCCTCCAGCGTCATTGTGCCGGCCCCCTCCTTGCCAGAATGGGCCAGGGCATATCGGTTGATCGCCTCCACCCGGTCATTGTTCCAGACCTCGGCCCGGCGCAGGAAAACAGCGTCGAACAGGTCGCGCTTGGCCCCGAAATAATAGTGGACCAGGGCCGTATCGACCCCGGCCTCGCGCGCGACCTCGCGGATGGTGACGCCATAGAAGCCGTGTTTGGAAAACAGGTCCTCGGCGGCGTCCAGAATCGATTCCCGCGTATCGCCGCCGATCGCCTGCGCCTTGAGCTTGGGCGGACGGCCGCGTCTTGCGGGCGTTGCGGCGACCGGTCGCGAAAGGTCCAGCTTCGTCATGGCGGTGAGCTAGTCACGAAAACCCGCCCGGGTGCAACGGCGCCACAGCGGAGACGGGACCGGCGGCCGGACGACAGCTGTCGTTTGACAGGAACCGCAAAGGTCGTCAGTTTCCGTGAAAATCATCGAACGCTGAATAAAAGCGTCGACGGCCTGGAAACAACATTGGGAAGGGGTTTCGCATGAAAAGACTCATGAAGAGCGTGCTGCTGGCTGGAGCGGCCTGGAGCGCGGCGTCGTCGATGGTGATGGCGCAGGACGCCGTGCCACAGGGCGGGCAGACGGCGCTGGACGACATCGTCGTCACTGCACGCCGTCGCGACGAACAGCTGAAGGATGTGCCGGTGGCGGTCTCGGCTCTCAGCTCCGAACGTCTGGAACAGACCGGGGCCACCGACATCACCGCCCTGCAGCAGCAGACCCCCAACGCCACAGTCCAGATCGCGCGCGGGTCCAATTCGACCCTGATCAGCTTCATCCGCGGTGTGGGCCAGCAGGACCCGCTGTGGGGCTTCGAGCCGGGCGTGGGCCTATATATCGACGACGTCTATGTCGCCCGGCCACAGGGTGCCGTGCTCGACATCTTCGACATCGAGCGTATCGAGGTCCTGCGCGGGCCGCAGGGTACCCTGTACGGCCGCAACACCATCGGCGGCGCGATCAAATATGTGACCAAGCGTCTGGATGATGACCCCGGCTTCATGGCCCGCGGCACCTACGGCAGCTACAACCAGATGGACGCCCTGGTCAGCGCCTCCCTGCCCTGGACCGACACCTTCGCTGTGGGCGGCGCGATCGCCAGCTACAACCGCGAGGGCTTCGGCACCAACCTGTTCACAGGCGAGGACACCTACGACAAACAGGTCACCGCCTATCGGGCCAGCGCCGAATGGACCCCGACCGACCAGCTGTTCGTCCGCTTTGCCTATGACCGGGTCGAGGACGACTCCGCGCCCCGCCACGGCCACCGCGAGGTCAACTCCACCACCGGCGGCTTCACCCCGCCGCGCAGCGTCTACAACACCAACGCGGGGATCCGCGGAGCCCAGGAGGTCGTGACCTCAGGCACATCATTGACGGCTGAATACGTCGTCAACGACATGCTGACCCTGAAGTCCATTTCAGCCTGGCGCAGCGGTGACACGGCCACGGTGATCGACTTCGACCAGACCCCGCAGCCCTTCCTTGATGTGCCGGCCATCTATGCCGACGACCAGTTCACCCAGGAAATCCAGGCCCTGCTGCAGGGCGACAACTGGTCCGGCGTCGCCGGCCTGTTCTATCTGGATGGCGAGTCCTCGGGGGCTTTCGACACGATCGCCGGAAACCTGGGGCTGGCCATCGCGGCGGCCGGTTATGTGAACACCGAATCCTTCTCCGCCTTCGCAGACTTCAGCTACGATTTCTCGGATCGGCTGCACGCCTCGATCGGCGGCCGCTATACCCGTGACGACAAGGACGCCCAGGTCCAGCGCTTCTTCTATCTCGGCGCGGCCCGGTCTCCGATTCTCGGGGGAGCGGCGCGGCCGATCTTCGCCACCCGCACCAACTATATGGCGTCCGACACCTTCGAAAAGTTCACGCCGCGGGTCAGCGTCTCCTATGACTTCACCGACGACGTGACCGGCTATGGCTCGATCAGTCAGGGCTTCAAGTCCGGCGGATGGGACATGCGCGGCGACGCCGCCCTCGTGCCCCAGACGGTCCAGGGCTACGATCCCGAGACGGTGACGACCTACGAGCTGGGGCTCAAGGGCACAGCCTTTGACGATCGCCTGCAGTTCTCGTCGGCGGCATTCTACTCCGACTACCAGGACCTTCAGATTACGACCCAGCAGGCGGCCACGGCACCTGCGGTCGGCGTGGCTTCGGTCGTCGACAACGTAGGCCAGGCGACGATCTATGGCTTCGAGCTGGAAGGCCGCGCCCTGCTGAGCGACAGCCTCTCGACCAACTTCTCGGTCGGCTATCTGAAGAATGAGTTCGACGAGTTCATCACCCTGCTGAGCGGCTCGCCTGTGGACATCTCCAACCTCCGCTCGCCGCAGAACTCCCCGGAATGGTCCACCTTCTGGGCCGTTACCTGGTCCGGCGAGCTTGCCGGAGGAGACGTGACCATCACCCCGTCCGTGTCCTACCGCTCGGAGTTCAACCTGTTCGATGCCCCCGATCCGGTGCTCGACCAGGAGGGGTACACTCTGGTCGACCTGGCCGCGATCTGGACGGCCCCCGGAGGCCACTACCAGATCGCCTTCACCGGCCGGAACCTGACCGATGAAGAGTACAAGATCGGCGGCTACAACTTCGCCGGAGCCACATTCAACAACTCCATCTCGGCCTTCTACGGCCCGCCGCGGACCTTCTCGGTCTCGGCAACCGTCCGGTACTGACCGCAGGACGACAGACCAGGGGCGGCGGTTTCAACGGAGCCGCCGCCCTTTTTCTTTGCAGCGAGAGCCGCCATCGCTACGGTCGCGGCCAGGCACGAGAGTCCAGAGGAACCCATGACCACAGCACCCGGCGCCGCGCCCACACCGCTCGAGCGGCCCGCCTATCGCTACTATGTGCTGGGCATGCTGATGGTGGTCTACACCTTCAACTTCATCGACCGGCAGGTGCTGGCCATTCTGGCCCCCTACATCCAGGCCGAGATGAAGTTCACCGACAGCCAGCTGGGGCTGCTGGGCGGTCCGGCCTTTGCACTCGTCTATTCGACCCTCGCCCTGCCGATCGCCTGGCTGGCGGACCGGATGAGCCGCACCACCATCATTGCGACCTCTCTGGCGGTCTGGTCGGGCTTCACCGCCCTGTGCGGGCTGGCGACCGGTTTCACCTTCCTGTTCGCCTCCCGCATGGGGGTCGGGGTGGGTGAGGCCGGCGGGGTAGCCCCGTCCTACTCTCTCGTCGCTGACTATTTCCCCAAGGCCCAGAGAGCGCGGGCCCTCGCGGTCTATTCCTTCGGCGTGCCGATCGGAACCGGGCTGGGCTATCTGTTCGGAGGCCTGCTGGCCGCCGCCATCGACTGGCGCGCCGCCTTTGTGATCCTCGGTCTCGCCGGCGTGCTGCTGGCCCCCATCTTCAAGTGGACGGTGCGGGACCCGATCCGCGGCGGATTCGACCGTCCCGAGACGGCCCCCGAGGCCCCGGTCGTCGTCACGCCGCCAGTGGTCCAGAAAGCCGCCTCGTTCGGCGAGGTCTGGGCCGTCCTGCTCAAGAAGCCCAGCTTCTGGTTCCTGTCGTTCGGGGCCGCCTGTTCCTCGGTCTATGGCTATGGGGCCGCCTTCTGGCTGCCCAGCTTCTTCCAGCGCTCCATGGGCATGGAGGGGGCCGAACGGGCCTGGTATATGGCAGGCATCGCCCTGTTCGGGGGCGTGATCGGCATCTGGCTGGGCGGATGGCTGGCCGACAAACTGGGCAAGGGCGTCAAACGGGCCGCCTATCCGATGGTCCCGGCCGTGGGCTTCATCATCGCCGTGCCCCTGTTCTTCCTGGCCATGAATGTCGAGGACAAGTGGCTGGCCTTCTTCCTGTTCCTGATCCCCCAGGCCCTGTCCCTGGCCTGGCTGGGCCCGGTGATCACGGCGATCCAGCACCTGGTGCCGTCGCACATGCGCTCGACCGCCTCGGCCAGCTTCCTGCTGATCAACAACCTCGTCGGGATCGGTCTGGGCATCTATCTGCTGGGCGCGGTGTCGGATTATCTGACGCCCCGTTTCGCCGAGGAGGCGCTGCGCTATTCGCTCTATGTCGGGCAGTGGTTCTACGCCCTGGCGGCCATCCTGCTGTTCATCTCGGCCCGCAGCCTGAGACGCGACTGGGTCGATTAGGGCCGGGCCGGTTGCGCCTGCGAAGGGGTCGCGCCTATAAGCGCGGCCAATCCTTCCCAGCGATCGCGGCGGTCTTTCCATGAACATCCACGAATACCAGGCCAAACAGGTTCTGAAGGGCTTCGGGGCCCCGGTCGCGGCCGGCGTCGCCGTGACCTCGGTCGATGAGGTCGAGGCCGCCGCGCGGTCCCTGCCCGGCCCGCTGTATGTCGTGAAATCCCAGATCCACGCCGGTGGGCGCGGCAAGGGCAAGTTCAAGGAACTGGGCCCGGACGCCAAGGGCGGCGTGCGCCTGGCCTTCTCGGTCGAGGAAGCCGTGTCCCACGCGAAAGAGATGCTGGGCAACACCCTGGTGACCGCCCAGACCGGTGACGCCGGCAAACAGGTCAACCGCCTCTACATCGAGGACGGGGCCGACATCGAGCGCGAGCTGTACTGCTCCCTGCTGGTCGACCGCGCCCACGGCCGCATCGCCTATGTCGTCTCGACCGAGGGCGGCATGGACATCGAGGCCGTCGCCCATGACACGCCCGAGAAGATCCAGACCATCGTCATCGACCCGTCGACCGGCGTGACCGAGGCTGACATCGCCGCCATCAACGCCGCCTATGGCCTGACCGGTGCGGCGGCCGAAGACGGCAAGAGCCTGTTCCCCATCCTGTACAAGGCCTTTGTCGAGACCGACATGGACATGCTGGAGGTGAACCCCCTGATCGTGATGAAGGACGGCCACCTGCGGGTGCTGGACGCCAAGGTCAGCTTCGACGGCAACGCCCTGTTCCGCCACGAGGACATCAAGACCCTCCGCGACGAGACCGAGGAAGACGCCAAGGAGATCGAGGCGTCCAAATGGGACCTCGCCTATGTCTCGCTGGACGGCAACATCGGCTGCATGGTCAACGGTGCCGGCCTGGCCATGGCGACGATGGACATCATCAAGCTGTACGGCAAGGAACCCGCTAATTTTTGCGACGTCGGCGGCGGTGCCGGCAAGGACAAGGTCGCGGCGGCCTTCAAGATCATCACTGCCGACCCCAACGTCCAGGGCATCCTGGTCAACATCTTCGGTGGCATCATGAAGTGCGATGTCATCGCCGAGGGCGTGGTCGCGGCCGTGAAGGAAGTGGGCCTGAAGGTGCCGCTCGTCGTGCGTCTGGAAGGCACGAATGCCGAGCTGGGCAAGAAGATCCTGAACGAGAGCGGCCTGACCATCCAGGCCGCCGACGACCTCGACGACGCCGCCCAGAAGATCGTCGCGGCGGTGGGGTGACATGGGCAATGTCCGCCGCCTTCTGGCTGCGGCATTCCTGCTGGCCCTGCCGGCAGGGGCTTCGGCGCAAACCGCGTCGGAGCCTGCTCCGATCGATCTGATCGCTACCCTGAACACCGTCTGCGTGGCGGCCCAGGGGGATGCGGACAGGGCGGCCACACTGGCTGCGGAGGGCGGCTTTTCGCCCGTGCCAGAAAGCATGCTGCCCCGGATGCGCAACAGCTCCAGGCGGGCCGGGTTCATGCGCAGCAACGCCACGGACATGAGCTTCGTCTTTACCGGGCGGATGACGCGGCGGGTCGGGCGCGAAACGGTCATCATGGAATTCTGCGGTGTGAGCGCCCGGCCGACGGACCACCGTGCGCTGGACGATCGGTTGCGCTCGGTCATGGGCTTTCCGGCCATCATCGCGGCCGGTTTTGAGGCCTACGCCTGGCTGCAGACACCGGAAGGCCGCGCGCCCGCGCGCAGTCTGCCCGACGCGCAGTTCCTGGCCATGGCTGGAACCGGCCAGATGCGGCTGGTCGGCCTGGACCGGTCCGGCCCGGGCTCGACGCTGTTGTATCTCCTGCCGCGGCTCGACTGAGACATCTCGGGGCTCAGGCCACGGATTGTGTGCTCCACATAACCCGTGTAAACCCCCCCCGTGACCCGCAACCTGACCCTCGCCATCGACGACGACCTGCTCGACAAGGTGCGGGTGCTGGCGGCCATGAAGCGGACCAGCGTCAACGAGATGGTGCGCGGCTTCCTGACCAGCATGGTGCAGCAGGAGACGTCGAAGGACGAGGCGCGTGAGGCCCTGTTGAAGCTGATCGACGAATCCGAAGGCCGCTGCGGCGACGGCTGGCGTCCCCCCACGCGGGAAGAGACCTACAGCGGGGAACCTCGGTTTGATCGCGAATTCTGAGGTCTTTCTCGACACCAACGTCCTGCTCTACGCCGCCCTCGGTCGTGATCATGCCGGTCACCGGTGGGCGCGGGCGCGCGAGATCGTGCTCACCGAAGACTACTGCACCTCAGGCCAGGTGCTGGCCGAGTTTTACAACAACGCCACCCGGAAGGGCGCGGCACCGCTCTCGGCGGACAAAGCCCGCGAATGGGTCCGCGTCATCGCCATGAAACCCTGCCAGCCCCTCACGGCTGAAGTCGTCGTGGCAGGCATCGATCACGCCCGCCGCTATCAGCTGTCCTACTGGGATGGGGCCATCATCGCCGCCGCCGAACGGCTCGGCGCGAAGATCCTCTATTCCGAAGACCTGAACCACGGTCAGACCTACGGGTCGGTCCGCGTCGAAAACCCTTTCCTCTCCGCCTGAACAAAGAAGCGAGCCCCCATGTCCATCCTCGTCGACAAGAATACGAAAATCATCGTCCAGGGCCTGACCGGCAAGACCGGCGGGTTCCACACCGAGCAGGCCCTGGCCTATCACGGCACCCAGATGGTCGCGGGCGTGCACCCGACCAAGGGCGGCACCAACTGGACCGGGTCGAACGGCGAGAGCCTGCCGATCTATGCCTCGGTCGCCGAGGCCCGCGACGCCACCAGGGCCGACGCCACGGTCATCTATGTGCCACCGGCAGGGGCAGCGGCGGCCATCATCGAGGCCATCGACGCCGAGATCCCCTTCATCACCTGCATCACCGAAGGCATCCCGGTGCTGGACATGGTCAAGGTCAAGCGTCACCTGGAAGGCTCGAAGTCGCGCCTGCTGGGCCCCAACTGCCCGGGCATCCTGACCCCTGACCAGTGCAAGATCGGCATCATGCCGGGCTCCATCTTCAAGAAGGGCTCGGTCGGCGTCGTGTCGCGTTCGGGCACCCTGACCTATGAGGCGGTGTTCCAGACCACCAACGAGGGCCTGGGCCAGACCACGGCGGTCGGCATCGGCGGCGACCCGGTCAAGGGCACCGAGTTCATCGACGTGCTGGAGATGTTCCTGGCCGATCCGGAGACCACCTCGATCATCATGATCGGCGAGATCGGCGGCGGGGCGGAAGAAGAGGCCGCCCAGTTCCTGATTGATGAGGCGAAGAAGGGCCGCAAGAAGCCGATGGCCGGCTTCATCGCGGGCCGGACCGCGCCCAAGGGTCGCACCATGGGCCACGCCGGGGCCGTCGTCTCGGGCGGCAAGGGCGACGCCGAGTCCAAGATCGAGGCCATGGAGCGCGCCGGCATCACCGTCTCGCCGTCCCCGGCCCGTCTCGGCAAGACCCTGGTGGACGTGCTGAAAGGCTGATTACTTCCTCCGCTCATCCCCGCGAAAGCGGGGACCCAGGTCTTCAAGAGACGGGTTTCGAGGGTTTTCGCAGCCCCCGAAACCCGACCATGTGCCCTGTGAAAGCACTGGGTCCCCGCTTTCGCGGGGATGAGCGGAATTTTGTGCTGTTTCGCCCTCCTTCGGTCATGACCCATAAGGAAACAGCGCCTATATCAATCGCGCTGGCCTCACGCGGATGTGACCGCTACCCACCCCGGGGCCGAAGTCGGGACGACGAAACACTATGGCGGACGATGCCGGTCGGCTGAACCAGGTCTTTGCCGAGACCAGCTTCCTGTATGGCTCGAACGCCGTCTTCATCGAAGGGCTGCACGACAAATGGGCGGCCGATCCGGCCTCCGTCTCGGCCGAATGGCGCGCCTTCTTCGACCAGCTGCGCGACAGCGCCGCCACCGTCCAGGCGGCCTCGGCCGCCGGGGCCTGGGGCCGCAACCGCAGCCCGGACCCGACCGAGGAGACCGGCGTGTTCGACGGCCGCTGGCCCGCCCCCAAGGCCGATCCTCGCGCCAAGCCCGCCGCCGGCACCCCTGCCGCGCCCGCGGCTGCGCCGGCCGCCGCCGGTGCCTCGGCTGACGAGGTCCGGGCCGCCGCCCACGACTCCATCCGCGTGCTGATGCTGATCCGCAGCTACCGCGTCCGCGGACATCTGCAGGCGACGCTGGATCCGCTCGGCATCGAGGCAGCGACCAACAATCCGGAGCTGACGCCCGAATTCTACGGCTTCACCGAGGCCGACATGGACCGGCCCATCTATCTGGACGGGGTGCTGGGCCTCCAGACGGGCACCATCCGCGAAGTGCTGGCGATCCTGAAGCGCACCTACTGCGGCAATATCGGCATCCAGTTCATGCATATCGCCGAGCCGGAAGAGAAGTCCTGGCTGCAGCAGCGGTTCGAGGGCGCCGACGCCTTCGAGAAGAACGGCTTCACCAAGGAAGGCAAGATCGCCATCCTGAACAAGCTGATCGAGGCGGAAGGGTTCGAGCGCTTCCTGCACAAGCGCTTCCCCGGCACCAAGAGGTTCGGCCTGGACGGCGGCGAGGCCATGGTCCCGGCGCTGGAGCAGATGATCAAGCGCGGCGGGGCCCTGGGCGTCGACGAGATCGTCATCGGCATGGCCCACCGCGGCCGGCTGAACACCCTCGCCGCCGTCATGGGCAAGCCCTACAAGGCCATCTTCCACGAATTCCAGGGCGGGTCGACCGTGCCCTCGGACATCGAGGGGTCGGGCGACGTCAAATACCATATGGGCGCGTCCTCGGACCGCCAGTTCGACGGCAACAAGGTCCACCTGTCCCTGACCGCCAACCCGTCGCACCTCGAGATCGTCAATCCCGTCGTGCTGGGCAAGGCGCGGGCGAAACAGGCCTTCGATATCCGCGCGGCCAACAAGGGCCTGCCCGAGAGCCAGTGGGCGCTGGACCGGTCCAAGGTGATGCCGCTGCTGATCCACGGCGATGCGGCTTTCGCGGGCCAGGGCGTGGTGGCCGAATGCTTCGCCCTGATGGGGCTGAAGGGCTACCGCACCGGCGGGACGATGCATTTCGTCATCAACAACCAGATCGGCTTCACCACCAGCCCGCGCAACTCGCGCTCGACGCCCTATTGCTCGGACGTCGCCCTGATGGTCCAGGCCCCGATCTTCCACGTCAACGGTGACGATCCCGAGGCCGTGGTGTTCGCCGCCAAGGTGGCCACGGAATACCGCCAGAAGTTCAAGAAGGACGTGGTGGTGGACATGTTCTGCTACCGCCGCTTCGGTCACAACGAGGGTGACGACCCCACCTTCACCCAGCCGATCATGTACTCGAAGATCCGCGCCCAGCCCTCGACGCGCGAGATCTATTCGAAGCGTCTGGTCGAGGAAGGCGTGATCAGCCAGGCCGAGGTCGACGCCGAGATCGCCCGGTTCGAACAGTTCCTCGATGACCAGTTCGAGGCCGGAAAGACCTTCAAGGCCGACAAGGCGGACTGGCTGGACGGCCAGTGGAAGGGCGTCGGCCTGCCCGATGGGGACGAGCGGCGCGGCGACACGGCTGTGGCCGAGGCCAAGCTGAAGGATCTGGGCCACCGGCTGACCACGATCCCCAACCAGATCGACATCCACAAGACCCTGAAGCGGGTCATCGAGGCCCGGCGCGAGACCCTCGACACCGGGGCCAATATCGACTGGGCCACGGCCGAGAGCCTGGCCTTCGCCAGCCTGGTGGACGAAGGTTTCCCGGTCCGCCTGTCCGGTCAGGATTCCGTGCGCGGCACCTTCAGCCAACGCCACTCCGGCATCATCGACCAGACCACCGAGGAGCGCTACGTCCCGCTCAACAACCTCGGACCCGACCAGGCCCAGTTCGAGGTGATCGACTCGGCCCTCTCGGAAGAGGCGGTGCTGGGCTATGAATACG
This sequence comes from Caulobacteraceae bacterium, assembly GCA_019748095.1. Taxonomy (GTDB): domain Bacteria; phylum Pseudomonadota; class Alphaproteobacteria; order Caulobacterales; family Caulobacteraceae; genus Brevundimonas. The sequence continues at coordinate 27,571 of JAIEQA010000122.1, forward strand.
GCTACGCTCTCAGCGATCCCAACACCCTGGTGATGTGGGAGGCCCAGTTCGGAGATTTCGTGAACGGGGCCCAGGTCGTGATCGACCAGTTCATCTCGTCGGGCGAACGCAAATGGCTGCGCATGTGCGGCCTGACCATGTTGCTGCCCCATGGCTATGAAGGCCAGGGCCCGGAGCACTCCTCGGCCCGGCTGGAGCGGTTCCTGCAGCAGTGCGCCGAGGACAATATGCAGGTCGCCAACTGCACCACCCCGGCCAACTATTTCCACATCCTGCGCCGCCAGATGCACCGGCCGTTCCGGAAGCCGCTGGTGATCATGACGCCCAAGTCGCTGCTGCGGCACAAGAAGGCGGTCTCGACCCTGAAGGACATGGCCGAGGGTTCGTCCTTCCACCGGGTCCTGCACGACGACGCCCAGACCCGTCCCGAAGTCAGCGGCATCACCATCAAGGGCGACAAGGACATCCGCCGCGTCGTGCTGTGCTCGGGCAAGGTCTATTACGACCTGCTGGACGCGCGCGAGAAGAAGGGTGTCAACGACATCTATCTGCTGCGGCTCGAACAGTTCTATCCGTGGCCGATCAAGTCGCTGTCGACCGAGCTGGCCCGTTTCCCGAATGCCGAACTGGTCTGGTGCCAGGAAGAGCCCAAGAACATGGGCGGCTGGACCTTCGTGGATCCCTGGCTCGAACTGACGCTCGAGAAGCTGGACGTGAAATCGAAACGTGCCCGCTATGTCGGCCGTCCGGCCTCGGCCTCGACCGCCGCCGGCCTCATGAGCCGCCACCTGAAAGAACTCGAGGCCTTCACCTCCGAGGCCCTCGCCTGATCCCTCGCGCGTCGGGTGTCTCCCGCCTGACGCGTCCTTCGCCTATATGACGCCCACCGCCCCGCTGACCGGAACCTACCCATGGCCGACATCCTGACACCCACGCTCGGAGAATCCGTTTCCGAGGCGACCATCGCCAAGTGGAGCAAGAAGGCCGGCGACCCCGTCCGCAAGGACGAGGTTCTGGTCGAGCTGGAAACCGACAAGGTCTCGCTGGAAGTCGTCTCGCCCTCGGACGGGACCCTGTCCGAGATCAAGTTCGCCGAGGGTGACACGGTCACTCCGGGGGCCATTCTGGGCTCGGTGACCGAAGGCGCTGCGGCTGCCCCGTCTGCGGCTCCGGCCAAGGCCGAAGCTGCCCCGGCGGCGAAGGCCGCCGCGGCCCCAGTCGTGCGCGCCGATGCCCCCGTGGCGTCGGGAGCCGGTGGCGATACCCTGACGATCGCAGTCCCCGCCATGGGCGAGAGCGTGTCGGAAGGCACCCTCGGCAAATGGGCGAAGGCGTCCGGTGACACGGTCAGGAAGGACGAACTGCTGGTCGAGATCGAGACCGACAAGGTCGCGGTCGAAATCTCCTCACCCGCCGACGGCGTCCTGACCATCAGCGTCGACGAGGGGACCAGCGTGACGCCCGGCCAGGCGATCGGCTCGATCTCGGCGTCCGGTGCAGCCGCTGCTCCGACGGCGGCCAGCGCGCCTGCCCCTGCGGCCACCGCCTCAGCCGGCGACGCCCCCCTGTCCCCCGCCGTTCAGCGCGTCGTGGCCGAGAACAATCTGGACCCGAAGGCGATCGCGCCCACCGGACCCAAGGGCAACATCACCAAGGGCGACGCCCTCGCCGCTGCCGCGGCCCCCAAGGCCGCCCCTGCGGTGCCCACCTTTACGGCCCCGACGCCCGCTCCGGCCGCGGCCTCCGCGCCCCGCGCCGACCAGCCCCGCGAGGAGCGGGTCAAGATGACCCGGCTGCGCCAGACCATCGCGCGTCGCCTGAAGGAATCCCAGAACACCGCCGCCCAGCTGACCACCTTCAACGAGGTGGACATGACCAATGTCATGGCCCTGCGCAGCCAGTACAAGGACGCCTTCGAGAAGGCCCACGGGGTGAAACTGGGCTTCATGTCCTTCTTCACCCGCGCCGTGGTCGCGGCCCTGAAGGAGATCCCGGCGGTCAATGCCGAGATCGACGGCACCGACATCATCTACAAGAACCACTATGACATCGGCGTCGCCGTCGGCACCGAAAAGGGTCTGGTCGTGCCGGTCCTGCGCGACGCCGACACCCTGTCGCTGGCGGGCATCGAGAAGGGTATCGCGGCGCTGGGCAAGGCCGCCCGCGACGGCGACCTGACGCTGGACCAGCTGCAGGGCGGCACCTTCACCATCACCAACGGAGGCACCTACGGCTCGCTGATGTCGACGCCGATCCTGAATGCGCCGCAGTCGGGCATCCTCGGCATGCACAACATCGTCCCGCGGCCGATGGCGGTGAACGGTCAGGTGGTGATCCGCCCGATGATGTATCTGGCCCTCAGCTACGATCACCGCATCGTCGACGGCAAGGAAGCCGTGACCTTCCTGGTGCGCGTCAAGGACCTGCTGGAAGACCCGGCCCGGGCGCTGCTGGACCTGTAAGGGTCGATTGAGGCGGAGGCCGATTTCCTGTATCTACAGCCTGTAGATACAGGAGGGTCACGTGGCGGATCCCAAGGCTCAAGGCGTTTCTGAAACCGCGAAAGTGTTCACCCACGGCGGCAGCCAGGCCGTGCGTCTGCCCAAGGCCTTTCGGTTCGACACCAAGGAAGTGCTGATCCGTCGCGAGGGCGATGCGGTGATCCTCGAGCCAAAACCGCCGGAGCGGCGCATGCCCCAGACGGATGCCGAATGGGAAGCATTCTGGAGCCGGATAGACTCGCTGTCGGACGAAGAGTTCCCCGATCCGCCGCCGCAGACGATCACGCCGGTGAAGACCTGGTGGTGACGCTGGCCTTCGACACCTCGACGCTGGTCGAGGTGCTGCGAGCCCGAAAGCCCGATGTCAGGCAACGCTTCGTCGAGGTCGTGGGGGGATCAGATCGAAAGGTTGCCTCCATCGTCGTGCTTCACGAGTTGCTGAGCGGTACATTGGCGGCGCGTAACCCTGCGCGAGAGCGGGAGAAACTCGAAGACATCCTGCGGGCCGTCGAGGTTGTGCCACTTGAGGCGACCGACGCCGGATCAACGGCATCCGTGTTTCATGACCTGCGACGGACCGGCCGCCCCATCGGAGACATCGACACCCTGATCGCCGGCCAGGCCCTGGCGCGTGGATGGACGGTCGTGACCGGCAACGTCCGTCATTTTGGCCGGGTGGAGGGGCTGCCCATCATCGACTGGACGGTCGGGCCGAACCCTCTTTCGGCGGACGAGATCGCGCAACGGGTCGCTCAAGGCGACTGAGGCGACCTAAAGCCCGAGCGATCCGAGCACCGCTTCCGTATCCTGCCCCAGCGCCGGGGGCGGGCGGTCATAGACGACCGGGGTCGCCGACATCCGGATCGGCGAGGCCACGGTGCGCACCGGCCCTGACAGGTCGGCGCGCGCCTGTTCGACCTCCAGCCCGCGATGGATCGCCTGCGGCTCGGCAAAGACCTGATCGACGGTGTTGACCGGCCCGCACGGCACCCCCGCCGCCTCCAGTTGCGCCATCAGTCCGGCCATGGTCCAGCCGGCGGTGAGGGCGGCCAGAGTGCCGGTGACCTCCGCCCGGTGCACGATCCGCCCGGCATTGGTGGCGAAGCGATCGTCGCCTGCCAGCGCCCCGGCCCCCAGCGCCCCGCACAGGGCCCGGAACTGGCCGTCATTACCCACGGCGATCACGACCGTGCCGTCCGAACAGGGAAAGGGCTGATAGGGCACCAGATTGGGGTGGGCATTGCCCATCCGCGTCGGCGCGACGCCGGAGACGAACCAGTTGGTTGCCTGATTGGCCAGCATGGCCGCCTGCACGTCGAACAGGGCGATGTCGATGTGCTGGCCCTGTCCCGTCGCCCGGGCATGCAGCAGGGCCGCGAGGATCGCGTTGGAGGCATACAGGCCGGTGGCCAGATCGACCACCGCCACCCCCACCTTCATCGGCTCGGCCCCCGGCGACCCGTCCGGCTGGCCGGTGACGCTCATCAGACCGCCCATGGCCTGGATCATATAGTCATAGCCGGCCTGGGCGGCGCGCGGCCCGGTCTGGCCGAAGCCGGTGATGGAACAATAGACCAGACGGGGATTCACCGCCGCCAGCGCAGCGTGGTCGAGGCCGTATTTCGCCAGTCCCCCGACCTTGAAATTCTCCACCACGACATCGCAGGTCGCCGCCAGTGCCCGGATCGCCTCGGCCCCTTCCGGGGAGGCCATGTCCAGTTCGACCGACTTCTTGCCCCGGTTGGCGCACAGGAAATAGGCCGCGTCGCCGGGGGATCCGTCGGCCCGGGTGGTGAAGGGCGGGCCCCAGGCGCGGGTGTCGTCGCCCGCACCGGGCCGTTCGATCTTGATCACCTCGGCCCCCAGATCGGCCAGCATCTGGGTCGCCCAGGGGCCCGCCAGAACCCGCGACAGATCCAGCACGCGCACGCCCGCCAGGGCCCGGGGCAGGGTCATCCTACAGGCCCGGATCGAAGGCGGCCGCGTCCTGCATCCGGGCCTCGCGCGCGACCTCTGACCGGTAGCCCAGATCGTCGGCGATCCGCTTGATCTCGCCCGACACCGTGGTCCGGTGCAGACCGGGCACGAGGCCGTGAATAAAGGCGCAGGCCGACAGCCCGGCCAGCCGAATTCCCATCCGGGCCGCGACGCCCGCATGATGCCAATAGGTCTCGCCCACCTCGCGGGGGTGATCGGTGAACAGGCGGTTCAGGGATCGGATCATGGACAGAGCCTAGCCTGCGACGCCACCGGTCTCTACCCGTGGCGCGCATTTCGGCCTAGACCGGGCTCGACATCGGGCGATGCGTCTGCGCATCGCCCCCGGACGTGACGCAAGGATCCCCCCATGGCCGACGGCACCGCCTCGATCGCCCAGACCTACCGCTGGGATGACCCCTTCGACCTCGAGAGCCGGCTGACGGAGGACGAGCGCGCCATCCGCGACGCCGCCCGCACCTATGCCCGCGAGGCCCTGCTGCCCCGGGTCGTCGCCGCCTTCCGCGACGAGGTCTTCGACCGCGCCATCATGACCGAGATGGGCGAGATGGGCTTTCTGGGGGCCATGCTGCCCGAACAGTACGGCGGATCGGGCGTCAGCCATGTCGCCTATGGCCTGATCGCGCGCGAGATCGAGGCGGTCGACTCCGGCTACCGCTCGGCCATGTCGGTCCAGTCGTCGCTCGCCATGTACCCCATCCATGCCTTCGGGTCGGAGGAGCAGAAGATGCGCTTCCTGCCCCGGATGGCGGCGGGCGAACTGATCGGCTGTTTCGGCCTGACCGAGGCCGACGGTGGCTCCGACCCGGCCTCGATGAAGACGAAGGCGGTCGCGGCCCCGGGCGGCTACCGCCTGAACGGCGGCAAATACTGGATCACCAACTCCCCCATCGCCGACCTCGCCATCGTCTGGGCGAAACTGGATGACGTCATCCGGGGCTTCATCGTCGAGCGCGATTTCGACGGCTTCACCACCGGCAAGATCGGCGACAAACTGTCCCTGCGCGCCTCCATCACCGGCGACATCGGGCTCAACGACGTCTTCGTGCCCGAGGCCAATCTGCTGCCGGGGGTCAAGGGTCTGCGGGGCCCGTTCAGCTGCCTGAACAAGGCCCGCTACGGCATCGCCTGGGGGGCCATGGGCGCGGCCGAGTTCTGCCTTCACGCCACGCGCGACTATGTCGGCGAGCGCATGCTGTTCGGCCGGCCCCTGTCGTCGCGCCAGCTGGTGCAGAAGAAGCTGGCCGACATGTCGACCGAGATCGCCCTAGGCTTCGAGGGGGCCTGGGCGCTGGGCCGTCTGCTCGACACCGGGGCCTTCGTGCCCGAGGCCATCTCGATGATGAAGCGCAACAACTGCGGCAAGGCCCTGGCCATCGCCCGCGAGGCCCGCGACATGCACGGCGGAGCCGGCATCACCGGCGAGATGCACGTCATGCGCCACGCCATGAACCTGGAGACCGTCAACACCTACGAAGGCGCCCACGACGTCCATGCCCTGATCCTCGGCCGGGCGATCACGGGCGAAAGCGCGTTCTGATTTCTCCTCCCTGCGCCGCAGGCGTGGGGAGGTGGCGCGGCGCGCCTTCAGCGCCGTGACGGAGGGGGCGAGGTCGTCTTCGAGATGAGGGCTGGAGGGGGCTTGCCCGGCGAAACCGCAAGGCCCGCACCGGAATTAATTCCTCCCGCCCTATTGAACAGGGCGCACGAGGCCCCACGTCCGGCGCGGTCTTTGACAGGTTGAACCCGCGGCGCACTCCGGTTCAGGACGCCCGAAATTTCCGACAATATCGTCACCGTGACTCTGGCGCTGTCGGTAAGGCTCTGAATTTACTGACCGCGCCTCGCTTGAGTCACCCTGTTTTCAGGGGGGTGACTCAAACCCCCTCCCACCACCCTCAAGCCGGTCACGAGGACTTCGTCCCAGGGCTCAAGATGGCCGGTCATCCTCCGCATGAAGGGCCGTCGCTCCGAGCGGACGCAAGCGTCGACCCGGTCGGACATCCCGACATGAACGTCCACTTGCCAGCCGGTGGCCCATCGTTGATCCCCAGCCAAAGCGGACTTGCGGCACCTGCTTGCCACCGGAGATTGGAGGCCTCACCGTCAAGGTCTGAATGGCGACTGCGGTGGGCAATATGATCCGGAGGCTTCTCGCAGCGTGTTTTTGCGTGGGGCTAGCGGCATGCGCCAGGCCAACCCCAGACAGCTGTCAAGGGAAGGCGGACGCCATGCTCGACATGACCTTCATCGCCTTCGATCAGGGACCAGATGGCTGGCGGTCGCTGGATAGCAGCTTGGCTTGCTCTGACTACGCGGACGATGTGCTGGCCGACTATCGGTCCCGCCATGGTCCCAGCCTGACCGCTGCAAACGCTAGCCTGCTGATGTGGCACGAGGCACAGGTGTTGGCGACCCGGGGGGACTCGACGCGGTCCCTCGCTCTCATGCGGGAGAGTGCCTTTCCGGGGGAGCCGGAGTGGCAGCGGCTTTATCGAGAAGGAACTATCGGCTTCCTGGAGAACGACCTTGCCAAACTGAAGTCCGCCAGAGATCGGCTCGCCAATCTCCCGCGCGACCCAGGCCTTACCGCTCCGGGAGGCAAGGCGATCCCTTGGCCCCCAAACCTCGACGTACTGGACGGACTGATTGCCTGTTTTGGCAGGCCCTACAGCGTCGCTTACGCATGCCGCCCCCCCATGATCGGGTGAATGCCGAATTCTTCTCCCCACCCATAGCGCCAGCCAAAGCGACCCGTCTCCGCTACCCCTCGCACCCCGTCGTGCGCTGGCTCCAGGTGATGCCGGCGATGGTCCAGGTGCCGTCCTTGCGGACCAGATCGAAATGGTTGGCTCCGCAGTGGCTGATCGCGCCGTCGACCCGGAAGAGATAGCGGCCCCAGACCATGGCGACGTCACCGTCGATGGCCACGATCGGGTCGGGCATGACCTCCTCGAACCGTTCGGGGCCCGGCCGCAGGCCGTCGGCGAACTGGCCCGCCGTCAGACGGCGGAAGATGCGCCCACCGTCGGGCTGTTCGACCACGACGGTCATCCGCGCCTCGGGATCGAAATGAGGGGCCAGCCGGGTCCCGTCGCGCGCGGCGAGGGCGGCGAAGGTCGCCTCAACCGGCACCAGCACCGCCCGGGCCTCGGCCGAGGCCGGGTCGGCGGACGTGGTCGTCTGCAGGGCCGCGACGGCCAGGATCAGGGACAGGGACATGGCAGGCGTCCGTATGACCGGCGCCGGGTCGCGCCGCCCCGGACGCTATCATGCCCCGCCGGGCCGACAAGCCGGCCGGGCCCGGTCAGGGTCGGGGCGTCCCGGCCTCTGCGGGGGCGGACCCCGTATTGACCTCGGGCACATACAGACCGGTCACCAGCCGGGTCACGAAGCCCACCGCCTGGGTCCGGGGCCCGAACAGGGCGCAGGGGTCCGGGTCGGCAATCGGGCGGACCGCCCGGTCTTCCGGCGCGATCGTATCGCCCACCGCATCGCCCAGCGGCTCGGCCAGCTGCAGGGCGTCTCCCACGCGCGACAGGGACGGGGTGTCGGTCCCGACCGTATTGGCCCGCCGCGCCCAGGCCAGGGCCGCGACCTGTTGCCCGTCGGGGCCGAGAAGCTCGGTCTCGACCGCCAGCCCGCCCGTGGTGCCCGGCACCCGGATCGTGCCCGGTCCGGGAATGAACATATTGGCGATCGCCGCAAACCCCGAGCCCGCCGCCCCGGTCGGCCGGATCTCGACCACCCCGGTCCGCAGACGCGCCGACCCCGGGGCGGCGGTCGCCACGGTGAACCGCTCGCTGACCTCATAGCAGATCTGGCGGTCCACCTCGCGCAGGACCGTGGCCTTCTCGGGCTCCGACAGACCCGCCCCGGCAGAGCCCACCAGCACGGCCGGCTCCAGATAGACCCCCTCGATCCGGGCGGCCGCCGCGTCGTCGCGCCGCTGGCGGATCGAGGCCCGGATGGTGTCCTCGCGCGCCACCAGACCGTCGTAGCGGCTCAGAAAGCCGCTGTCGGCGACCGGGGCCGTCTGACAGCCGGCGGCGGCGAGGCCGACCAGAAGGAGACCGGAAACGTGTTTCATGGGGAGCTCTTGATGAGGGACGACCAAGGCGGAACGCCGGGCGGTCAGAAACGATCATCCCCCGCGACATTGTCAATCCGCGTTGGAACTCTATCGTGACCGCAAGCCGGGGATGGACAAATGACCGCAGTCGAAATCGAACACGGGGCGGCGGACATCGATCCCTTCGCGGCCCTGACCGAGGTCTTTGCCGGGCGGCGCGCCCTGGTGCTGGAAGACGATCCGGCCCTGGCTGACCATGTCGCCGCGCGGCTGATCCGGGCCGGATTCGAGGCCGTGGACTGTGTCGACACCGGCGAGGCGGCCCTCGAGCGGGCCCGGGCTCAACCCTATGACGTCCTGATTCTGGACCGGCTGACGCGCGGACTGGACGGGCTGGAGACCCTGAAGCGGCTGCGCGCCACGCCGGGCCCGTGCAGCGATGCCCCGGCCCTGATGCTGACGGCCCTGACCGGCGAACGTCAGCGGGTCGAGGGCCTGCTGGGGGGTGCCGACGACTATCTGTCCAAGCCGGTGGGTGACGAGGAACTGCTGGCCCGGATCGCCGCCCAGCTTCGACGCATGGCCCGCCGGGCCAGACCCGTGAACACCGACCTGATCAACGGACCGTTCCGCCTGTCGCCGGGGGCCCGCACCCTGAAACTGACGCTGGAGGCCGGCGAGCGGCTGATCGACCTGTCGCCGCTGGAGTTCGCCATTGTGTCGGAGCTGATGACCGCGCGCGGCCAGCCGGTCACCAAGACCATGCTGTGGGACCGGTGCTGGGTCGAATGGACCTTCCTGCCCGACAATTTCGTCAACATCATCGACGCCCGCATCAGCGCCCTGCGCCGCCGGCTGAAGGAGCAGGCCCCCGAACTGGGCGAGGCCCTGCATCCGCTGATCGTCTCGGCCCGCAGCCAGAGCCTGATCTTCCGCAATCTGGACGTGGCCGGGGCTTGACCCCCTTCGCCCCCGCCTGGCGGCGCGTGACCGGTTGGCTGGGCCGAAGGACCTCCAGCCAGCTGGCCTCGGGCCTGGCCGTCATGGCGGCGGTCGCCCTGACCGGGTCCCTGCTCATCACGGGCCAGGCGGCGCGGCTGGATCAGCGGCAGCAGGCGGCCCTTGCGGCCCTCGCCGACTTCGGGGCCATGGCGTCCAAGCTTCCGGCCGACACCGGTGTGGACGCTTCGGCCATGACCGAGGGCGATGCCGCCTATATGTCGGCCTTCCTCAGCGCCTTCCAGGATGGCCCGATCGGGGACACCACCACGCTGGAGGAAACCTGCCGGACCGGCCGGGGCGGGGCCGGCGTGCGCTTCATCCGGGCCCCGGTGGGCAAGCCAGCGGGCCTGGCGACACTGGAGACGGCCCGCGCCGAACGCCTGCCCGGACTGGGCCCGGACGTCTATCTGTTGCGGCTGGCCCCCGGTCAGCTGTGCACGACCCGGGGGTTCGAGGTCATCGTCGTCAAACGTCCGGTCGGGGCCCTTTCGATGATCGTCGGCCGGGTGGTCGATCCGTCCGGCGTCGCCTGGCGCTGGGCTGTGCTGTCGGTCGTCCTGACCGGGGCGCTGATCCTCGGCTCGGGTCTGGCGGCTGCGACCTTCGCCCGGCGGCGGCTGACCGGGGCCATCGCCGAGGTCAGCGTGGCCCTGGACCGGGCCGCCGTCGGGGACTTTTCCCGGCGGGCTCCGGATGTGGCGCTCGCGCCCGAACTCAGCGAATTGTCCAGCCAGGTCAACCGGACGCTGGACCGGCTGGAGGAGCTGTTGAGCTGGCTGCGGGATTCCGCCGACCAGCTGGCCCACGATTTCCGCACCCCCCTGGCCCGGGCCTCGGCCCGCCTTGACCAGCTGATGGAGACCGAGGATCCCGTCGAACGCCGGCGACTGGGCGAGGAGGCCGGTCAGGATCTGCGCGATATCACCCGGGCCATGAACGAGGCCATGGCCCTGCGCGACGGGGAGGCCTGGCTGTTCGAAAGCGTGCGCCTGGACATCCTCGCCGCCGCTGCCGTCGAACTGTACCAGCCGATCGCGGAGATCCGGGGGATCGAGATCATGGCGGAGGGCGAGCCGGTGTCGGTGCTGGGTGTGCGTTCCCTGCTGCAGCGGGCCGTCGCCAATCTGGTGGACAATGCCGTCAAATTCTCCCCGGACGGCGGGCACATCCGGATCCGGGCGTGGGATGACGGCGACGGGGCGGCCCTCTCGGTCTCGGATCAGGGCCCGGGCATGAGCGAAGGGGGGGCCTCGGCCTCACCCGCTGCCGGGTCCGACAGCCATGGCATGGGACTGGCCTTCGTCCGCGCGATCCTGCGCCGGCACGGGGGCCGGATGACGATTGATGACGCGCGTCCCGGAGCCATCGTCACCGCCCGGTTCCCGCGCTAGTCTGACGTTCGGACAAGGACTCGGGACTGATGACGCGCACGCACTTCCTCGCCGGTACGGCCCTCGCCCTGACGCTCACGCTGACGGGCCTGTCAGCCGGGCCGGCACTGGCGCAGTCACCGGACAGAAACTACCCCCTCCCCTATGACAGCCAGCGCGGAGTGTTCAGCTTCGCGGCGGGGCTGGAACGGTCGCTTCCCGCCGTAGTCCAGGTCACCACCCTGGGCGTCTCGGGCGGACCGACCACCGGCCAGACCGGGCCCACCGCCGTGGCCAGCGGATCGGGCGTCATCATCGACGCGAGAGAGGGCATCATCGTCACCAACCACCATGTGGTGGAGGGTGGCCAGAAATTCCGGGTCGACATGACCGACGGCCGGCTGGTCGAGGCGGTTCTGATCGGCTCGGACAAGGCGACCGATATCGCCGTGCTGCGGATCGAGACCTCCGGCCTGTCACAGGTGGAGATGGTGGATTCCGACACCCTGCGCACCGGGGATCTGGCCTTTGCAGTCGGCTATCCGCTGGGTCTGGACCAGACCCTGACCATGGGGGTGATCTCGGGCCTCGGGCGGTCCGGCATGGGCGACGCGGTCGAGGACTATATCCAGACCGACGCGGCGGTGAATTCGGGCAATTCGGGCGGACCGCTTCTGGACAGCCGGGGCCGGCTGATCGGCATCAACACCTCGATCCTGTCGGGCGACATGGGGGGCGGCAATGACGGCATCGCCTTTGCCGTGCCCACGCGCATCCTGATGTTCGTTGTGGACCAGCTGCGCACCTCGGGCGAGGTCACACGGGGCCAGATCGGGGCCATCCTCGGCTCGCTGACGGCCGATCGGGCCGTCGAGAAAGGGCTCAGCTTCGTGCGGGGTGCCCTGGTCGAGGACGTGGTTCCGGGATCGCCGGCAGAACAGGCCGGGCTGATGCGGGGCGACATCATCACCCGCGTCCAGAATCGTCCGGTCGCCAATGCCGGTTCCGTCCAGGCCACGATCGGCATCGCCGCGCCCGGGACCGCAATCGCCCTCGTCTATCTTCGCTTCGGCCAGGAGACGACGACCACGGTCACCATCGAACGCCCGTCCGTAGCGACGGTCCAGATCGGGCTCAATGCCGTGGAAGCCTGGGGTGCGAACTTCCGCGAGGTGAAGCCGTCCGACGGGTGGGGGGATGCCGCGGGCGCACTGGTGGTGGCCGTCGAGGGCGGGTCCATCGCGGCCCGGCAGGGACTGGTCGCGGGCGACCGGGTCACGGCCGTCAACGACACGCCGGTCTCCACCCTTGCTGATCTCGGCCGGTTGCTGGGCGGTACTGGCGGGGTCACGCTCACCGTGACCCGAAACGGGGAAGATCAGCCTGTCAAGGTGATCCTGTCCGCGCCGGATTGATCTGCGGGCCGGAGGAACTCCGGACAGCAAAACGCCCGCCTTGCCGGGAGGGGGAGGAAGGCAGGACGGGCGTCTCGCTTTGGAGGTTCGTCGGCCCGGCGAAGCCCTTCTTGGAAACATCCAGGGGGCTGGGGGGGCTGTTCAGGATCCGGACGCGTCCGGGCTCCGTCAGGCCGACCCTCACTGTATCGTCGCCCAAACAGGCCGACGCAGGACCGAAACGGGGCCATTTCATGGCTCTGTCACATTACCACGTGTACTGGCGTTCGGCGCAGGCGGGTCTAGATTGAACCCATGAGCGCGGAGACCCCCTCACCCGCCGGAGACGGCACGCCCGGAAGCGGACCGGTCTTTTTCGAGCGCCGCGAGCTGGACCTGATCCTGCGGGTCTATGGCCGGATGGTCGCCCAGGCCGAATGGCGGGACTATGCGATGGTTGGTGGCAAGGAGGCGGCGGAGTTCGCCGTCTTCCGCCGCTCGGGCGATGCGCCCGCTTACCGGATCGAGAAACGCCCGGCGCTCCAGACGCGTCAGGGCCAGTGGTCGGTGATCGGCGAGGGCGGGGTGGTACTCAAGCGCGGGCGCGA